>CAVFVX010000014.1:0-28140 GCA_963626075.1 Acutalibacteraceae bacterium | reverse complement strand
TGATAGACTGTAATGGAGAGGAAACCATGAACAGAGCAAGGAAGACAGTGTCGATCCAGGATGTCGCCGAAAGGGCGGGAGTATCTATTGCGACGGTGTCACGCGCACTGAATTCGAAATCGAAGGTGAACAGCGAAACATACGAAAAGATTATGGATGCCGTCAGGACGACTGGCTACGCTCCGATAAGAACTCCGAACGAAAAACCCTCGAACATCATCCTCGTCTGCGGTTCCGAGCTTCTCACGGATTTCATCAACGGCGTAAGGGATACCGCAGTCGAGAACGGCTACGAGGTCATCTGCTGGCCGACATCGAAGAAGACTGCGGTCACCTCCTCATACGACAGCATCATCTCCTTCTACAAGGCTCTCAATCCCGCGGGAATCCTCCTCAACGACCCCTGCTCCCCCATCAATCTCGCAAAAATCGACAGACAGATTCCCGTCATCCAGTGCGGAGAGCACAACTGCCCCGATGTGCCGTACATATCCCTCGACAACGTCATGGTCGGAAAGACGGCTGCGAACTTCTTCGCCTACAAGGGCTTCAGGAAGGTCGCATACATCGGCGCCTCCCCCAAACCCCGGAGAGATACGGACATAAACCTGAGGGAGAGCTTCATCTCAGCCTGCAAGACCCTGGACCTCGAGATACACCGCAGCTGGATTGTGCAGACACCTGAAGTGTCGGAGAATCTGGCGCTCAATGCCGTCATGCAGATTCTGAAGAGTCCGCAGAAACCCGAGGCCATCTTCACCTACTCCGGTAAGTACGGTGCCGCAGCCATACAGGCAGCGAAGAAGTGCGGCCTCAAGGTCCCCTTCGACGTTTCGATACTCGCCTACGAGACGGCGGGAATATGCTGCATGACAACTCCGACGCTCACGAGCATCTCAAAGCCCATCGGGAAGATGGGAGTGATTGCATGCGAGATGCTCCTGCACAGGATACGCAACAGGACGCAGGACGTAGTATCGTCGCTTGTCGAAACCGAGCTCGTAATCAGAGAATCGACAAGATAAGCTTGGACGGATAAACCTGAATTCCCTTATAATCATTATAATTACAGGAGGCATTCATGAACTGGGCACTTGTCGGAACGGGTAACATCGTAAGGAAATTCATCATCGGCCTGAGGCATGCCGAAAGCGCTGTCGTCAGGACTGTCGTGTCAAGAACACAGGAGAAGGCAGAAGCCTTTGCAGAAGAATACGGGATTGAAAATTTCACATCATCCTACGACTCCGTCATCAACGATCCAGATATAGACATCGTCTACATCGGAACGCCTCATAACTCTCATATGGAGTATGCCATGCGTGCTCTCGAGAAGGGAAAGGCTGTCTTATGTGAGAAGCCGATGACGGTATCGCGAAAGGATGCGGAGAAGGTCATCGAATGTGCGAGAAGTCACAACACCTTCTTCATGGAGGCGGTGTGGACGAGATTTCTTCCAGCTATGGTAAAAGTGAGAGAGTGGCTTGCCGACGGTCTTGTCGGAGACGTGAAACTCGTAGAGGCGGACTTCGGCTTCAGGGCTCCCTTCATTCCGGAGTGGAGACTCTTCAACAGGGAGCTCGGAGGGGGCTCGCTCCTCGATGTTGGAATATATCCCGTGACGATGGCTCAGATGATATACGGAAGGAAGCCGGAGAGAATTGTCTCGTCCATGTTCCTCGGAAAGACGGGAGTTGACGAGATGACGAATATCGTTCTCGACTACGGAAACGGAAGCTCTGCCGTCCTCAACTCCTCAATAAACTCCAATCTCGATACGGTCTGCAGGATATATGGCACAAAAGGAAAGATTGTAATTCCCGACTTCGTCTATGCCCGGAGTGCAGAGCTCACCGTCTACAATGAATTCACGGAGGTCTCCTCGCCCGATTTCGTCTCGAACGGCTACAACTACGAGGCTGAAGAGGTCATGAAATGCGTGAAGACGGGACTAATCGAAAGTCCTGCGATACCCCATTCCGATTCACTCTGCGTCCTCGACATCATGGACACTGTCCGTCACAGCGGAGGACTGTACTACCCCAGAGAATGATTCCGAAAGCAGGCTGATTCGTTTCATTTTTGAAACGAAAGAGAGCATTCATTTCATTTTTGAAACGATTATTCTATGACTCTGCAGCCGCCGAGGATTTCCGGTCTGTTCTTCATGCTGTCGGCATCCGTGAGTTTTCTTATGACCTTCGCGGGGACTCCGGCAGCGAACGAGTACGGCGGAATGTCCTTCGTGACTACGGCTCCCGCACCGATGACACATCCCTCTCCTATCGTCACTCCCGGGCATACGGTGACTGATGCACCGAACCAGCAGTCGGAGCCTATATGGACGGGCCTTGCCCAGCAGAGGTGCTTCCTCTCTCCCCTTTCATCGAGCATCATCTTCCTCTCGTCGGGGAGCATCGGATGCATCGGCGTCACTATCGTGACTCCGGGGCCGAAGTTGCAGTCGTCTCCGATTGTCACCTCTGCATCGTCCTGGACAGTGAAATTGAAGTTGACGAAGACGTTTCTGCCGATTGAAGTGTGCTTACCGTAGTGGAAGAAGACCGGTCCCTGGATGAAGGTACCTTCTCCTATTTTCCCGAGCATTTCCCTGAGGATTTCATTCCTCTTCTCCGTCTCGTCCTCGTGAAGGGCGTTGTAGTCGATGTTGAGATTGTGCGTTCTGAGCTTGATACTCTTCAACAGCTGGTCCGCAGGCGAGAAGAGAACACCTTCCCTTATTCTGTCTTCTTCAGTCATTTTCTTCCTCTCCTAACGGAAAGAGGCCGGTTACCCGACCTCCTTCCAGAGCTTTCAGTCTTTCTATATCCAGCGTGCGCCGGTGAGCTTCGGCTCGCGTATCATTGATGCGCTGATACACTCTATGGCCTTCTCGAGGCCTTCGTCGATGCTCATGAGGGAATCCTCATGCTCGATGCACAGAACTCCGTCGTAGCCGACAAGCCTCAGGTTCGAAATCAGGTCGTTCCAGTAGAGGGCGTCGTTGCCGTAGCCGCAGGAACGGAAGATCCAGGACCTGTGGATTTCGTCTGCATAGGACTTTGTGTCGAGAACACCGTTGAGACGGGTGTTGTTCGTATCGATTCTCGTATCCTTTGCGTGGACGTGGAAGATTGCGCCTTCGAGAGCCCTGATCACCGTGACGGGATCCATACCCTGCCAGATGATGTGGGACGGATCGAAGTTGCAGCCGATTTCCGGACCTACAGCCTCTCTGAGCCTCAACAGTGTCTGTGTGTTGTAGACACAGAAGCCGGGGTGCATCTCGAGTCCTATCTGATTGACTCCGTGCTCACGTGCGAATGCGACGAAGTTCTTCCAGTAGGGAATGAGTACCTCGTTCCACTGGTAATCCAGGATTGCGCCGAAGTCGTTCGGCCAGGGGCAGGTAACCCAGTTGGGGTACTTCGAGCCTTCGCTGTCTCCCGGGCAGCCCGAGAAGCATTCGATGTTGTGGATTCCGTACTTCTCGGCCATGAGGACTGCGTCTCTCATTGCCTTGTCGCTTTCTGCCGCGGACTTCTTATCCGGATGAACCGGGTTCGAGTGACAGGAGAAGCCCGATACGACGATACCGTTGTCGTCGAGAGCCTTCTTCCACTCTGCATATGCCTTCTCGTCGTGAAGAAGGACATCGGGGTCGCAGTGATCCTTTCCGGGATAGCCGCCCGTTCCGACTTCAACTGCCTTAATTCCCTTTGAGGCGAAGTACTCGAGGGCGTCGCGCCACCCCAGGTCGCCTCTTAAATTTGAACATACACCGATAATCATGTTTTACTCCTAAGCTATCGTAACCTTTCTTGTCTTGTGTCCGTCAAGCGGTACGGGGATATATGCCGTGCGGACGATGACGTTGAGGTCGATTTCATGCTCACCCTTCTCAAGTCCTCCGTCCCTCCAGACTCTGACAATCATGGGTTCTCCGTATTCCCACTTGTGTTCGACGACCGTCGTCATCTCGTCAAGCGTGAACCAGTACTCTCCTCCGTCGACGGAGCAGCTGATTGATTCCCGCGGGACTTCCTTTCCGTCCTCGTGGACACGGATGTTGTTCACCATCGAAAGGGGGATGGAGCGGTAGTATGTGATGTACGTTTCCATCTGATAGCCCTTGACGGCTCCGTTCTCCTCGAAATTCCTGCATGTGTTCTCTATAAAGACATTATTATCAAACATGGTGTCCTCCTCAGCCTTCGATTTCCCTGATGCACTTCTTGATGAACTTCTGGTGCAGCAGAACCTGTTCCTTCTCCGTTGTCGGGAGTCCCGGGAGAGTCCAGCGGTTGCCCTCGTACTCCGTGGAGACGTAGCCGTCGTAGCCCCTGTCGTGGAGGTACTGGAGAATCTCCTTATAGTCCATCGAATACTCGCCGTTATCAGTCATTTCGAAGAGTTTGAAGTGGAAGTGGAAGATGTTCGGCATATACTCGTCGAGTGCCGAGAGAGGCGTGTTCTCGTAGCCGTCGGCGAAGTTCGCGAACATGAAGTCCGGACCTGTCTTCGCTATCTCGAGTACCTCGGGAATGAAGGAGCCTTTCTCATCCCTGATCGCTCTGCCGTCAAGGCCCTTCTCATAGAAGCCGTGGACTATGTCGACGAGCTTCGGATTGGTGCCCATGTTGAGGCAGTAGTTCTCCATGACCCTGGGGTTCTTCTTACAGAAGATTCCAGTGTCGATGACGAGTCCGATGTAGGGGCTGTCGAGCCTTCTCATCTCGTCGATGAACTCCCTTGTCTTCGGCATGTCGAATCCGAGTCCCGCGTGGATTTCGTCGGCGACCCTCACATTGTACTTCTCGCATACGGGGAGAAGAGGCTCGAGGACGAAGGCCGGCGTGAACGATACGAAGCGGACGAGATTCATTCCGAGCTTGTGGGCAAGGATAATCTCCTTCTCGAGAAGCTTGACGCATTCCTTCTTCGTGAGTGTTCTGTTGTTGTAGAGGTTGGTGTTGCAGAAAACATCGGAGATGACTGGCTTTATCGAATACTTCTCGCAGAGATTCCTCCAGTTTTCAATCTCCCTGTCGTCCGGCTCCGGAGAACCCTTTATCATCTGATCCGGCAGCACCTCGACGCCGTCGACGCCGTTGTCGGAGAGGAATTTAAAGATATCTTCAAGCGTCATGCGCCTGTAGAGATACTCATACTGTAAACTGTAGAGACTTACACATGTTTTGATCTGAGACATTTCTTTTCTCCTTGTCTTTATTTTACTTTTCAAACGGAACTGACTGACCCGTTCTTGCGGACTCGCGTACCGCCTCCATGAGGGCAAGTACCCTTCTCACCTCCTCGGGCTTCACCGCGAAGTTTCCGTCGCCGAAGTAGGCATCGTGGTACTGCGTGAAGTAGTCGCGGTGGGAGGTGTTCACCTTCGGAAGCTCCTCGGAAACGACGAGACCGGGCCTCGGGTTGCCGAAGGAGCGTGTGGGTCCTGCGGCAGTCATCGTTCTCGAGCCGGGTGTGTTTATCAGAAGGCCCGTCGTTCTGACGATTTTTCCCTCGGGATTGAAGCCGTCGGTATATGCAGTGCCTTTGTTGCCGCCGATGAACCAGTGGCGTTCGAACCAGTGTTCGCTGTCGTCTCTGAGGTAGTACGTTCCGAGCTCGATTTCAGCCTGGAGTCCGCTCTCGAACCTCAGCTGGATGTTGAAGAAGTCGTCGACTTCGAAGTTGATGACGTTCCTCATGGTGGCATAGACGCTAGTAATCTTCTCCTTCACCATGTAGAGAACCTGGTCTAAGAGATGGACACCCCAGTCGTAGAGCATGCCGCCGCCTTCCGAGATGTACACATGCCAGTCGTGCATGTTGCCGTTGAAGCCGTAGAGCTGGTTCTTGATCGTGTACACCTCTCCCAGTGTCTTCGAGTCGTAGACTTCCTTTATCGTTCTGAAGTCGGGATCGAGTCTTCTCTGGTGGTGGACGGTGAACTTCACTCCGTTCGCCTTCACGATTTCCATCATCCTGTCGAATTCCTTCACGCTCATTGCTGCGGGCTTCTCGCAGATGATGTCCTTCTTCGCCTCTGCAGCCTTCTTCACAAGGTCGAAGTGCTGGTTGTTGTTGGCGGCGATGAGGACGACGTCGACATCCCTGTCAGAGACGAGTTCGTCAACCGACGAGTAGCGCTTCTCGCCTTCGAGTACGTCATCAAGCTGTGACGGTTCCCTGTCGTAGAAGCCGACGAGCCTGTAGCAGGGGAAATCCGAGAGCATCTTCTCGTGCTCATGGCCCATGAAACCGTGTCCGATTACGGCTATGTTTATTACCTTGTCTTTCATATGTTTTTCCTTTGATCAGTTTGTTTCCGCGGCTTTCTTCGTCGTCTTTCTCTTCAGCATCGACGACTGTGCGAGCATGAAAATCAGGAGGACTCCCTTGATGAGCTGGACGTAGTAGGTATCGAGAAGCAGCAGGGAGCCCAGAACGTTCTCCATGAGGGCGACCGTGAATGCTCCGATTACGACCATGTATATCTTACAGCCGTAGCCGCCTCTGACCGGGTTACCGCCGATGAACATCGCAATGAGGACGCTCATCTCGAATCCCAGTCCCGTCGTGAGAGGGAGCAGCGTGGACTTCGTTCCGAGTTCGAGAAGGGATGCCACTGCCGTCATCAGGCCCGAGAGCGTGAAGGCTGCAATCTTCACTCCGTCGACGTTGACTCCGCTGAACTTCACCGCGTTCTCGTTCTCTCCCATCGCCCTTGTGTAGTGTCCGAAGGGTGTGAAGTGGAAGACGTATGAAAGAAGAACAAAGAGCACGACCGTCACCGGGATTGATACGTAGTAGTTACCGAAGAAGGTCACGAATGACGGGAGGTCTATGTACGACGTTCCTCCGACCATTGTCGCAAGTGCACGGCAGAAGATGAGGAGTCCCAGCGACACCATGAACGAGGGCACCTTGCACCTGGCGTTGATTGTCCCGAGCACGAAGCCGCAGAGCGCGCCCGTGAGAAGCCCCAGTATTATTCCGACTGCTCCTCCGAGAGCTCCGCCCGTCGTCACGACTACGGAGAATATGAAGGCAAGGAGCGCACCCTGCGTGATGTCCGTTCCGCCGAGGGCAGTGACGAAGAGCGTGCCCATTCCGGCAATGATGTACGGAAGAGACTTGTTGAGTACGAGTTTCACCGATCCTATGGCATTCTGTGAGCTTCTCTGTGAAATGAGAACGAGGAAGGCTATAAGAAAGATGACGAGGAACAGAAGTGGTACTGCCGTCTCGATGTTTCCCGCAATGCGTGATCTGAAGGTTTTCTTTGTCTCTGTCATATCATAACCTCGATTATTCTGCTTTCGCTGAAGTCCGGACGGTCTATGACCTCCCTGAGTTCTCCGTTCTTGAGAACCGCGATTCTGTCAGCCATTCCTATTGCCTCGGAGAGCTCATCCGTGATGAGGATGATTCCCATTCCTTCCTTTCTCTTCTTGTTGAGTACCTCATAGATGTAGGCCTTGACGCCTATGTCGACGCCGCGTGTCGGACAGTCGAGAATGACGTACCCGAGGTCCTGTCCCAGCCAGCGCGCAAGGTTGACCTTCTGCTTGTTGCCGCCCGAGAGTCTTCCGATTGTCTGGTGGATGCTCTTCGCCTTGACGTCGAAGTCGGAGCACATTCTCTTCGAGAGATCGGTTATGTCCTTCTCGCTGACGTAGCGGCTCTTCCCGCCCCTGAGTATTCTGAGGCTCGGGAGAGTGGAGTTATGTCGGATCGTCGCACTCATCATGAGACACTCCTCGTCCCTGTTCTTCGAGAGGTATGCACCGCCGAGGGAGAGCATGTCTCCGGGCTTACGAAGCTTCGTTCCCGTCTTCGAGTCGATGACGTCTCCCGTGATCTTCGAGTCGGCAATGCCGAATACTGCGGATCCCAGCTGGTGGATTCCGGCTTCCGAGAGTCCGCAGACTCCGAGAATCTCGCCCCTGTGGAGTGTGAGGGATATGTCCCTTATCTCACCCGAGGAGAGGGAGAGGTTCCTGATTTCAAGGAGCTTCTCCTCCGATACCGGCCCCCTGTCGTCGGAGCCGAAGTAGTTCTGCTCTATCTTCCGTCCGACCATCATCTGCTTGAGACCGTCTGTCGTGATGTCTGCTGCATTTACAGTACCGACGCACTCGCCGTCCCTGAGAACCGTTATGCTGTCGGATATCTCCATCGTCTCCTCGATGTCGTGGGAGATGACGATCATCGACCTGCCTTCCTTCTTGAAGCGGTCCTTCAGACGGTAGATGACCTTTCTCGTATCGAGTGAGAGCGACTGGGTTATCTCGTCGAGGATGAGGAGTCTGGGCTCCGTGTAGAGGGCGCGTGCAAGCTCGACCATCTTTCTCTGTTCCATCGTAAGGGCGGAACAGGGGATGTTGAGAGGGACCTTCACGAGCTCCCACTTCTCGAAGACCTCCTCGGCCTTCCTGTGAATCTCCTTCGTGCTGATGATTCCGTGTTTCTTGAAGGAATCGGTCTTTCCGAGGAAGATGTTCATGGCTCCCGTGAGCGTCGTGACGACACCCAGTTCCTGGACGACCATCGCAACTCCCCTGCTGTTAGCATCGATGGGAGACGACGGCTTGTATTCCTCACCGTCGAGATACATATGTGTCTCCGGCCTGTCATCGTACCCCTGGAGGCCTGCGATTATCGAGGAGAGAGTCGACTTTCCAGAGCCGTTCTCACCCGAGAGGCTTCTGATTTCACCTCTTCCTATCTCGAGGGAGATGTCGTTGTTGGCATGCGTGATGCCGAATGACTTATGAAGATGCTCTATTCTGAGTAATGCGCTGTTGTCCATGATTATTTGACGACCCCCCTGTATCCGATGCGGGAGAGGATTCCCGCTGCAATTACGAGAATGCCGAGGAAGAAGTTGAGCTCCGTACCCGTCTTTCCCGTAAGAAGAACGAAGACGTTGAGGGACACCGCAATGAGTGAGCCCGAGTAGAGTACCGCGACTGGCTGCGTGAAGATGCTGATGAGCGAATCAGAGAGCAGGACGACTGCGAGAACGCGGAAGATGGTGCTCATGCTTCCCAGGTTGAGCTGCGGATTGACGAAGCCCGTGTTTGCTATGTTGAAGAGGGATGCGAGTCCTACGAATGCCCCTCCGATTATTGTCGAAATTATTATCGTCTTCTGTACGTCGATACCCATGTTGGCCGACACGCCGGGGTTTCCTCCGACTGCCTGGAGGTTGATGCCGATTGTCGTTCTGTTGTAGATGAAGAACGCAAGAACAACCGCAACACCGAGAAGGATGTACATTCCGGGAGCCTTTCCGAGTGCACCCAGAGCCGACGAGGAACTTACTCTCGGAAGACCGAACTTCTGGTTCCAGATGTTGAGAAGAGACTCGAGAATGAGTCCGCTTCCGAGACCCGCGATCCATGCGGGTATGTGGAGGCGCAGCGTAGACTGGACGGAAATCTGTCCGAGAATGACTGCGCTGAGGATGGAAACAATGATGAACACGACGACTCCTGGGACTCCGCCGACGAGATTGCCGGCGAATGCACAGACAGCTCCGGTGAGGAGGATGTTGGCTCCGATGGAGAGGTCGATGAGGCCGCTTCCGAAGATGAAGATCATGCCGTAGCCGCTGAGAATCAGGAATATCATACTGGCTGCGATGCTCTTGATGTTGGATTTACGCAGCAGCTTTCCCTTTGTAATGAAATAGAATACGAGAATGAAGAGAGCGAAGCCCAGAAGAAGCAGAAGCTGGTTTCTCGTTCTTCTGTTCAGTCCTCCCTTTTTCGATAATCCTCTAATTTTCATGTCCTTTTTCCTCCGGAGAATTCCCCCTCCCGGCCGGAGCCGGGAGAGAGAATGAATGTCTTGTCAGTCTGTAAGAAGCTTTGTGATGTCGTCTTCGAGACCCGATGTGATGACCTTTGTGTTCCAGTCCGTGTGGTCTTCGAGAGCTGTGATTGCCGTGAGAGCGTAGGAAGAACCGACGCCGTAGATGAAATCGGGTTCCTCGTCCAGGCCGTTGAGAGCGTTACGTACATTCTCGAGGGAGACGTCTGTCGTGTCGTTGTTGACTGTGACGAGAATCTTTCCGCCTGCAGCTTCGAACTTCTCCTTGAATGCATCGTATCTCGGCTGGTCGGAGGTATCGCCGACAGCGGATGTCGTGACGACGCATGTCTTCCAGCCCTTGCTGATAGCATAGTCAGCCATCTTCTCGCCGTAGACTGCGTTAGCCGGAGCTACTGCACCTGCGAAGTACTTCATGCCCATGAGAGCTTCCTTTGCGTCATCCGGAGCCTTGTCGTTGAGGACAAAGTAGATGCCGTTTGCTTCACATGCCTGTGCTATCGGGAGAATGAGTCCTGCTGCCGGAGCCCAGATGATGACACCCTGTACCGAGCCCGAGTTGATGACTTCCATGAAGTCGGAGATGATTCCGCCTGCGTTGAAGTTGTTGTTCTTCAGAACCGCATCGTCACCGTAAGCTGCGAGAGCCTGTGCCGTTCTCTTCTGGAGGTAGTCGAGAGCTGCGCTTCCCGAACCGAAGATGTTGTATGCAACCGTGTAGCCGGACTTCTCGACCTTTGTCTCTGTTCCAGCTGCAGCCTTCTTTGCCGCGATTCTGTCGGAGAGGTTGTAGCCGTAGATTGCAGAAACGATCTCGTCATATGTTGCGCCGTCGAATGCCTGTGTCTCGGCAACTGTGTAGAGACCTTCTTCGTCATCGACAAGGTATGTCTTGTAGTCATCGTAATCCGCTGCTGTCAGTGCAAACGGCTCAAGGTCCGTGATCCAGACGGGATTTCCGTTCTCGTCGACGATTCTGTTGCCGTCGATTGCGTTGTGGAGCAGGACTGCTGCAAAGTAGCCTGCAACCCAGCTGTCGCCTGTGACGTACTCGAGAACAGGCTCAGAGGAGGCTGCTGCCGTTTCGTTTCCGCCCTGTGCGAAGAGAGATGTGAAGGCAAGTGCCGTCACAAGAAGAATAACCAGTGCTTTTTTCATTTTATGACTCCTTTTTGATTTCTCAGTTGAAATAGACTGTCTTTCCCGACTCTGCGCTCTTGTAGATGCTGTCGAGAATCTTTGTAACCACGAATGCCTGCTCGGGTTTTACGAGGGGTTCACCCTTGCTCTGGAGAGCTTCAAGCCACTGCTTTGCCTCGAGGAACTCGGGACCGGAATTGCCGCCGTTGAAGTAGGCAATCGTTCCGCCTTCGCTGAACTTGGTTTCGATGAGCCTGCCGTGTCTCGTCTCGTTGAATTCGAGGTCGTAGCCGCCTTCCATTGACATGGAACCGATCTGCTCCGCTCCGGCCTTAGTGCCGCAGAGTGTGCATGCAGCTTCCCTGGACTTCTTCATGTTGATCGCCCATGCGCTTTCGAGAAAGATGAGGGCGCCGTTCTTCATCTTGATGAAGCCGAATGCCGAATCCTCGACTTCGTATGTCTTGGGATCCCACGGTCCGAAGAGGTTGTCCTGTGCTGCAAGCTCGGAGTGTCCGAGTTTGTAGAACACCTGACCCGTAACCGACTCGACGTCGTAGTTGTTCATGCACCAGAGCGTGATGTCGAGAGCATGGGTTCCGATGTCGATTAAGGGTCCGCCGCCCTGGAGGGCCTTGTTCGGGAAGACGCCCCATGTAGGAACAGCGCGTCTTCTGATTGCGTGTGCCTTGCCCATGTAGATTTCGCCGAGGTCGCCTGCCTCGCATGCTGCGTGAAGGACCTGGGAATCCTTCCTGAAGCGGTTCTGATAGCCGATCGTGAACTTCTTTCCGCTCTTTCTCCATGCGTCCATCATCTTCTCTGCAGCCTCTGTGTTGTGAGCCATGGGCTTCTCGCACATGACGTTCTTACCAGCCTCGAAGGCAGCGCATGTGATGGGTGAATGCATGACGTTGGGTGTCAGGACGTGGACTGTGTCGATTGTCTCGTCCTTGAGGAGCTCCTGGTAGTCCGTGTAGACCTTTGCTCCCGGTGCACCGTACTTCCTGCAGGCTTCGACTGCCCTTTCCTCGATGATGTCGCAGAAGGCGACGATTTCACATAACTCCGGGTATGCCGTGAGTGCCGGAAAATGCTTCTGGTTAGCGATTCCGCCGCATCCGATGATACCGATTCTGATCTTGCTCATGGGTTATAAACTCCTTACATGACAGCCGGTAAGGCTGATTCTGTAAGTTGAGTATGAGGGCGGTTTTTCCGGCGAAAAACGGCAAAAATGAATATTTTCTTTATTATTTTTTGACTTTTTACTTTTCTACAAATAGAAAAATCAAGAATAAGTATCTTTATTTTGACTTTTCATCGGCTGCAGAGAGGTATTCTGCCGCATTTCTCCTGATGGACACGAGGCGGATCTCGAGAGGTTCGAGAGTGAGGTCGAAGACGAGTTTTCCGTCCTTCGTCTTCGCTCTCGTGTAGGAGAGTTTGGGGATGCATATCTGCCGGAGGTAGGCAAAATCCTGGCTCGTGAGATAGTCCAGGAAGTCGAAGCGCGCCCACTCGTCCATGATGCTCCCCGACTGTCTGTTGACGGTATGGTGATGGAGTGTGTACTCCTGGTTGTCGGGGAGGGAGTCTATCTCGAAGTGGAAGGTCTTCTTCTCCATGTGCTCGAAGTAGGAGTAGTGGTTCTCGAGGGTGTTCTCGTTCTCCTCCCTGAGGTAATAGAGATAGCTCCTCCCGATGAAGTTGTAGCAGAAGACGGCGATGTTGCCGTATTCGTCACGTGTCACCATGTAGCCGTTGTCCTTCGCTATCAGATAGCCGTGGAGGTGTCTCAGAAGTCTGAGAGTCAGGAACGCGGGCTTCTCGATGAGGTCGCGTGTGATGAGGCCGCAGGAGCCGTTGAGAAAGCTCTGGTTGTAGAAGTAGTCGGTCGTCGCGTCGCTGAGCTGACTGTAGAGAAGTGCAGACACCTTTCCGATGCTGTTTATGTAGCACTTCGCCATGTATCCCGCCTTCCAGAGAGAATCGTTGAGATAGTTGCTGGAGGACTCCGTCATGTTGAAGTTGTTGATGTAGATTTCCGTGTCTGGATAGCCGTACTTCTTCATGATCTGTCTCAGGCCGTCTATCGTGCGTTCGAGGTCGTCTTCGTCTGTCTTGAGAACGACTCTGTGCTCCTTTCCGTCCTCGCTCGTCTGAACACGGTACGGGGAATAGTTGAACGTCAGGCAGTCGGGATAGACGCTGCTGTCTATCCAGCGCTTTATCGAGGCTTCGGTGTGACTGTTCGACCACCCGAGGTAGTTGCCGGCTCCCCCTATTCTGACAAGGGGTACGTGCTTACGAATTGTGTCCCTCACGTTTTTGTATATCGTGATGTAGTCCGGCTTGTCGTGGTAGACCTCGATTCTCCTGTCGTCCCAGAGCTCGAAGGCCCAGGTGTTGACTTCCCTCACGCTGTACTTGAAGGAAAGAGCCTCCATCATGTTGTCGAGAGTCGTAAGGAAGTGGCTGTAGTCCCTGAAGAGCGTTCTGTTGTGGGATTCCCTGATGTTCGAGGATGCCGTTTTTCG
Organism: Acutalibacteraceae bacterium; assembly: GCA_963626075.1. Lineage (GTDB taxonomy): Bacteria > Spirochaetota > Spirochaetia > Sphaerochaetales > Sphaerochaetaceae > Ornithospirochaeta. Next base: position 14,614 of record CAVFVX010000014.1, on the reverse strand, counting down.
TATCCAGTCACGCTGCTCCCCGAGTTCGATTATCGGCTTGATGCCGGCCCCGAGGAGGAAGTCTATCACCTTGAAGAACCTCGTGAATCTGTTGGGGCCTTCGGAAAGGATGTAGAGTTCCTCGCTGAATATGCTCCATATTCTCGCGTACCTGAGGTCTATCGTCTTCTTTGCAAGCAGCACTGCCTGCTGCACGTCGCTGTTGAGAAGGGTCTCCGCGGGACCTATGTTGATTGCGCTGCTCCAGACGGACTTATAAGGCTCGTACTTCTCCGCATCGCACTTCACGGTGACGAGATTCATCCAGTTCGCTCTGCTTGTCGAGAGCATCCTCGTCTCGAAGTAGTCCATCATCTTCTCTTTAGCTTCCCGGCTCATTCCTCCCTTCGTCCCGCCGTCCGGAGGATTCTCGCTGAGATATCTTTTCTGGTAAGAGGACGGGGATTCGGAGTATTTCAAGCTGAAGCGCTTTGTGAATGTCGCGACATTCGGAAAACCGTTGTCGTAGCCCGTTCTCGTGACGCTCTTTCCCTTCTCGAGGTCCTCCTTCGCCTTCACGAGTCGTATGCCATAGAGATAATCGAGAAGCGTCGTTCCGAAGTGCTTCCTGAAGAATCTTGCAAGATACGCCTCTGTCAGTCCGAGGTGCTCCGCAGTGTCCGCAAGCCCGATTTCGCTGTCGTAGTTCTGTTCGAGATAGTACCTGATTTCATCGACCCTCTCCTTCTCCCAGTCCTCCTTCCCGTCAGCCTGGAACATGAAGTAGCTCACGATGATGTGCAGCAGCCGAAAGAAATCACTCGACTGCATAAGGTTCGATTCCCCTCCCTCGTTGACGACGTAGTCACGAAGCATCTCCTTCATCACGGAACGCATCTCCGAATACTCACGCTTCTCGGGATCCTCACGCGAATCGCAGACGAAGGTAAGATGTCTCTTTCCGTAGAGTTTTTCAACGACATCGGAAGACACGGTGAACCGGGCCGTGAGAATGCTGCTCTCCGGCATTATCTTCATCAGGGAATAAGGAGTTCCCGAGTTGACAATGACGATGTCGTCGGGATTGAATATGCGGCGGCGCCCCTCGTTGACGAGCTGTGCCTGGCCTTCGAGCATAAGGAGGATTGTGATGTCCCTCGTGCTGACGTTCTGGACACCGTTCTTGTAGAGAATGTCGATTGAAAGATATCTGTCGAAAATACCGGTATCCAAGGGGGGCCTCCGGAGAAGTCAATTAATGCATAGCAATTTTGACATCTCCCCATTCAAGATTAATACCTATCGCCCTCTTTCGCAAAAGGAAAATTACAGAATATCTGTCCCGATTACAGCGGTAAAACCGCCTGAAACAGACATCACAATTATTTAGTAAGATTCATTAACAAATTCTCAATTGTCCTCTTTCAGAATATTTTCTGATTATGCTTTCCTGTTTCAGGCAGCTGAATGTCCCTTCCGGGAAGATTTCATCCCGGATGATGTTTCTCAGCCGATTACCCTGTTGTCTGCAAGAATCTCCGGCTTGTTCCTCATGCTGTCGGCATCCGTAAGCTCTCTTACAACCTTGCACGGGACTCCTGCGGCAAAAGTGCGTGGCGGGATATCTCTTGTGACGACTGCGCCCGCTCCGATGACGCAACCGTCTCCGATTGTCACGCCCGGGCATACCGTCACCGATGCACCGAACCAGCAGTCAGAGCCGATGTGGACGGGCTTTGCATAACAGAGAACTTTCCTCTCTCCCGTTGCAGTTTCCAGTTCTCTTCTCTCTTCGGGAAGCAGCGGATGAACGGGAGTGACTATCGTCACATTCGGTCCGAACATGCAGTTGTCCCCGATTGTCACCTCGGCATCATCCTGTACGACGAAGTTGAAGTTCGCGAAGAAGTTCCGCCCGATTTTCGTATGTACCCCGTAATGGAAGAATATCGGTCCCTGCAGAACTCCACCTTCTCCGAACTCTCCGAGGAGTGATGAGATCATCTTCTTCCTCTTCTCCGCATCGGACTCGAATGTCATGTTGTACTCGATATTGAGTCTGTGTGCTCTGCTCTTCTTCTCTACGAGTTCCGGTGCCTCCGCATAGAACAGTATGCCTGCGTTGATCCTGTCTTCTTCGTTCATTCCTTTACCTTCCAGTATCCCTTCTTGTTACTTCCTACACGGGAGATATAACCTCTCTCCTTCAGAAGTGATATTACGTTCTGTATTGTTGTTTTCCCAAGCCCCAGTTCTATGGCAAGCTGAGGCTGAGTCATCTCCGGGCTCCTCGTTATTTCATAGAGCACTTTCTTCTGAGTCTCATTCAGACCGTTTCCCGGTGTTCTCTGTCCTTTAACACATCCATCAGGAATATTGAAGGGGATTGTCACGGCAATGGACTTTTCTCTTATGTCGATTGCATCACGCCCGCAGGCTTCTGTAATTCTTGGAACTCCCCTTCCGGATCTTTCGCTGAGATGAAGCTTGAGGAACAGTTCCGAAAGCTTCCTGTTCACGGGAACGGACTCTCCCGAGAAGAACCCCTTCAGCGTCTGTCCGGGAGCAAGCTGCCCTCTCGAGAGTATCTCGATACGGTTGCTGTACACAGTGAACATAGGAGCGTTACCGTCTGTCCAGCGATTATGTATAAAGGCATTCGTAACGGCTTCTCTGTAAGCCTCTGCATCAAACAATGAGAAGCCGGGTTCCAAGCCAATGTAACTTTTCTCTGGAGGAAACAGGTTTAATACGTCAACGCATTCGAGAATCCTGTCGTAGGAATTCAGAATGCAGGTATTTCCGAATTCTCTTACGGCAATCATCGGAGAGGCCTTCGTTTCCCCTCTGAAGATACCGACACGAATTGAAATATGACAGTTGTCCGAGAGCAATTGTGCGAGAATGTTGTACCTGCCATTCTTAGTCAGCAGCCCGAGATTCTCTCTGAAGCTCTCCTGGCGGAGTTCCATCCCGCACCCGGAGCAGCAGGTAAACAGCTTCACAAACGTAAGATCCTGGTACTCCGACTCCTTTTCCTCGATGGAAGGAAAACCGGAGTTCAGTATACGGAACAATTCGATTTCCTTCTCCGGACACTTAACAAGACTCTCTATTCCGGATCCGGTTCTGATGTATCTGACGTCATCGAATGCTGTCGGAACAATCGATGCTGAAGGAATTTCAAGAAGTACAAGCCTTTTCCCGTCCATCTCCACATCATGAAAACTGAACGAAGTCTTCGGCGACATCAATCGGGAAAGATAATCCTGAAAGCGCTCGTTCTTTACGTTTTTCTGACAGTTTATCTTCGTTCCGACTATCTTATGGGAAGCATCAACCCCCCACACCATGTAAGCTGTCGCCATCCCCCTGGACAGGGCAGCATTGGATAATGCCGAAATGTGTTCACCGACAGCATGAGGTTCAGAACAGTCTGTCGTGAATTCAAGCCATTCCTCTTCATCTTCATATTCCAGCAGATTTCTGATGACAGCACTATAATCCTTCATGCCAGCCTCCTCCTTTTCCGGTGTTCTGTGGTACGGTTATTATATCATAAGTGGTAGATAAGTTGGTAGATATTTTGGTAGATAAACTGCGATATCGTCTTCTTCCGCCTTTCCTTCCGGGTCTTTACTTCCTCACGGTTTTCTGCAACAATACTCCTGCAGCAGATACTGGGCAATGGATGCCTCCCAACCCCGCCAGGACAGGAATGTAGCAACGGTCAGAGGATTTTTCATGTGACCCTGCCTATTTGCTGCATTTTTATTTTCTGAGGTCTTCCTGCATTTTCCTTATCTCATCCTTTGTCGGGACTGTTTCCGTGTAGCGTGTCCTGTCATAGATGGCGGTTACTGAATCCGGAATGGAAAGGCTTCTTTCTATCTCGCCTGTCGTCATCGTACTCAGCTTTCCCCTCTCCTTCGTTCTCGAGAGCACGGCCTTTCTGTAGAGGCGTCTCAGTCTCCCCGAGGGAGTGAAGAAGGAAGGATCGGATGTCTTCCTTTTCTTTTCATTCTTCTCGGCTACGACAGCTTCCTCAGTCACCTTGATGTCTCGGGACAGGGTACTCTTCTTCCTCTTCTCCGTGTTGAGAATGCTGAAGAGGCGGTAGAAGATGCCGTAGATTCCGAGAACTACGGCCGATGCGAGAAGAAAGAGGAATATGTACATGAGTACGGAGCCAATGGATGAGTAATCTATAGCCTCCGTCTTCTTCGTAAGCCTTATATCCTTCGCCCTGACTTCGGTCTTCACTTCCTCATCTTCTCTTTCGTATTCCCCGAATTCGTAGTACTGAGTCGTTTCCTCCCTTTCCTTCGAGAGTAGTGAGAAGGTTACGGGAATGAGTACGGAGAGAATGAGATAGATGACAATGAAGAGAACAAGTACCCTTCTGTTCTCCCTGAGGATTCCTTCCCTGTTGACGGCGCCCTCCCTGCTCTTTATCTCCAGAGCCACTCCTCTCATGTTCTTCTCCAGCATGAAACAGAGGATGAAGGTGAGGATCATGAGAATGGAGGCGGTTATCATGGGAGTACGGGCGGTTATCCGGGCGATGGCATGCATGAATAATAGCGGTATGAGGTCCCAGATGTGCGGTCTCGACATGAGAACCCTTCCGTCTATGTGGGGAGCGAAGACGAAGACGAAAGAGAATACAGTGAGCATGATAATCCAGCTCCAGGATGATACTTCGTCGGGTACGAGGAGAGAGAGAAGAATCAGAGGTACTGCGAAGAGAAGTCTGACAGTTTTCTTCTCCGTTCTTTCACATACGACCTTCACTGCCATGAGAGGAATGAGGGAGAGGAAGGAATATATGAAAGCCGCTGTCACTGACTCCGGGTATAGAAGTGAGAGCGTCAGCGTAATCGTGAGGGACATCAGAGCGATGTTGATGCAGCCGATTGTGTAGAGGGACTTTTCGTACGGAAGACCGTTTCTATTCATCAGCTTCCTCCGTTTCGATTATCGTCATGGCGCCGCTTCTCTCGTCTGCTCTGAAGCAGATCACTCCGTCGTAGCCTTCGGCGTCGGAGACGGACGAAAGAGTATGGGTTATGAGCAGGAGAGAGGAATTCTTCTCTCTCATGTCCTCAAGCATTCTCTTCGGCGTGTCGTCGATTACGGCTTCGCTCTTGATGAGGGCAAGGCTCTCGTCGAGTGCATTTCCGTGTCCCGCTCCGCTGCCCTTGCCGCCTGTTATTCTCCTGCCGTCACGTGAGGAGCGGACATTCGTGTAGAGGGAAACGGCAATGCCGCGTGAGAGGAAACGCGAGGCTATTGTAGACGCATAACTTATGAGTCTTTCCTTCTCTTCGTCGCTTCCCTTTCTCAGGTCGAGTACGATTGATGCTCCCTCGTCCGTAGTGTAGTCGTGCTCGTTGACGACAAGGCTTCCGTTCTTCGCGCTGGCCTTCCAGTTTATGTTCTTCATGCTGTCGGTGGTGCGGTAATCCCTTATTCCCCTGAGCTCGAAGGGGTCCTCGTTCTTCCGTCTCTTCGAGAGGACCATTCCTAATAGCTCACGGTAACAGAGGTCAAAGGAGAGGGAGTCAATCTTCCTCGGGAAGACGTAGAACGAGGAGTGACTCGTGAAGCGGCATTCGTATTCAGTTGAAGAAAAGATATCTTTTCCGGTGACTTTTCCTTCGCTTACGGTGTAGAAACCGCGCCTGAGGTTACCGATTGAATATTTCCGGGTCTTACGTCTCCTCACTCCGACACTGGTGCGGCATACTATCTCCTTCTTCCCTTCCGGGTCGGAGAGCGGGGAGCAGAGACGAAGGAGCGTGTAGCGTAGCGTTATGCAATTGAGTGGAAGGAAAGAGGTGTTCGTCATCGTCTCGGTAACTGTATTGTCCTCACCCTCGTTTATCCTGTCCCGCTCGAAACCGACACTGACGGATATTCCCTTCTTCCAGATGCGGAAGTAGAGATACCGCTGTAACAGATAGAGTAAGACTGCAAGGATAATGAGGAAGAAGACGAGCAAGAGGCTACTTCTCCCACCTTTCAGTCGGCACGGGAAGCGATGAGAGGATACGCTCTATCACCCTCTCCCCGTCCCTTCTGTCCATTACGGAATGCAGTGACATAATCCTGTGCGAGAGGACTGCGGGAGCTACGGCCTTGACGTCGTCGGGAGTGACATAGTCACGTCCCTCTGTGAAGGCGTATGCTCTGCTTCCCCTAAGAAGCGCCAGCGTTCCTCGTGTAGATATTCCGCTTGTGTTCCTGTCCTTTCTTGTCTCGTCGATTATGGAAGCGATGTACTCCATGATGTCGCTGTGGACATACACCGATGAGACCATTCTTCTTATCTCGAGGAACTCCTCCTTTGTGCATACGGGAGAAATCTCCTCGAGAGGGGAAGAATCGAGGAAGCGCCGGAGAATTCTGACTTCCTCATCCTTCGAGGCAAAGCCCAGAGAGAGCATCATGAAGAACCTGTCCTTCTGCGCCTCGGGAAGCGGATAGGTTCCCGCAGTCTCTATCGGGTTCTCCGTCGCGATGACGAAGAACGGATCCGGGAGAGCTCTCGTGACGCCGTCGACTGTCACCTGCCTCTCCTCCATGGCCTCGAGAAGGCTCGACTGCGTACGTGCTGTCGTACGGTTTATCTCGTCGACGAGGAGTATTGACGTGAAGACGGGCCCCTCACGGAAAATGAAGTCACCCTCCTTCTGACTGAAGTAGCTGATTCCCGTCACGTCTCCCGGCAGCAGATCCGCCGTCGCCTGGATACGCTGGAATGGAAGATCGAGGCTCCTTGCAAGGCTCTTACTGAGCACTGTCTTTCCGCTTCCCGGAAGATCCTCGAGGAGCACGTGGCCCCCGGCAAGAAGTGACGTCAGGACAAGTCTGACAACTTCGTCCTTACCCACTATCACTCTTCCGACATTCTCTATGACTCCGTCTGTTATTCTCTTTGCTTCTGTTCTGTCCATGGAGAGAGGATAACATGTTTTTCCCCTTTTTCCGAATAGGCCGGGAGCGTTATCATGGTAACACAGTAACTTTCAGAGAACTATGGAATTATTGCACTTAGATTCGGCTAACTCACTGTATTTAAAGCAGTTAGTATCTGCTAATCTTTCACTTTTCGTTAAAATAAGTGTTGCATTATGCCTTTTTCTGAGCTATTGTCTTACCAATTCCTACCAAAGAGGTAGGATTTAAAGGGGAATACTCATATGTCACACATCTCTAGAAAGGTATCTGATCTCATCGGGGGAACACCGCTCTACGAGGTCACCGCAGTCGAGAAGAAATACAACCTGAAAGCAAGAGTCCTCGTGAAGCTTGAATATCTCAATCTCACGGGAAGCATCAAGGACAGGGTCGCACTCAAGATGATTGACGACGCCGAAAAGGACGGAAAGCTCTATCCGGGCTCTGTCATCATCGAGCCGACAAGCGGGAACACGGGAATAGGACTCGCGGCTGTCGGAAGAAGCAGAGGCTACAGGGTGATAATAGTTATGCCTGAGACGATGAGCGAAGAGAGACGCACCCTCATGAAGGCTTACGGCGCCGAACTTGTGCTCACAGACGGCTCAAAGGGCATGAAGGGAGCAATCGAGAAAGCCGAAGAGCTCAGTAAGGAGATTCCCTCATCCTTCATTCCCGGGCAGTTTACGAATCCGTCGAACCCCGAGGCACACTACGAGACGACGGGCCCCGAAATCTGGAGAGACACAGACGGAAAGGTCGACATGTTCATCGCGGGAATCGGAACGGGCGGAACAATATCGGGAACGGGAAGATATCTCAGGGAGAAGAATCCGAAGATAGAGATAATCGGAATAGAACCCGCGGGCTCTCCCGTACTTACGGAGGGCAGAAGCGGAAAGCACGGCATACAGGGAATCGGAGCGGGCTTCGTTCCAGATACCCTCGACAGAACAATCTGCTCTTCTGTCGTCACGGCGACAGAGGAGAATGCCTACTACTGGGCACGCGAGATGGGCTTCACGGAAGGAATCCTGATCGGAATATCTTCAGGAGCTGCACTCTGGAAGGCCGTGGATGAAGCGGTGAAGGAAGAGAACGAGGGAAAGACAATCGTTGCCATCCTTCCCGACGGCGGTGACAGATACCTCTCGACACCGCTATATAAGGAGCTCTGATGATTTCTACGAAAGGCCGCTATGCACTGAGATTCCTCGTCGCGCTTTCCCGTAAGGAGAAGGGGTACGCCTCCATACACGAGATAGCCGAGGAGGAGAACATCAGTGCAAAGTACCTTGAGAAGATTGTACATACACTGACACAGAACAGGATAATCGAAAGTCACAGGGGGAAGGAGGGAGGTTACCGCCTCACCGGCGATACCTCCTCCATTCTTGTCTCCGACATCCTCATCATGATGGAGGACAAGCTCGCTCCCGTCGAATGCATCTGTGACGAATCCGAAACATGTCACAAGAAGGACACGTGCAGGACACGCCCGATGTGGGAGGCGCTCTACAGAAAGACGATGGACTTCCTCTCATCGGTGACACTTGAAAATTTAAGGACGGGAGATTTCTCCTTTTAGATAGCCTCTCCCTCTCTTTGATGTTATCATTGAAGCATGGCATATGAAGTAACCGCAACGAGGAAGAGGCCGCAGGATTTCGACAGACTTGTCGGTCAGGAATTTGTAGTATCGACACTGGAGAATGCAATCCAGGAAGGGCGTATCGCCCATGCCTATCTCTTTGCCGGCCCCAGAGGCGTCGGAAAGACGAGTTCGGCGCGTCTTCTTGCCAAATCCCTCAACTGCGAGAGGGGAATGTCCGCACATCCCTGCGGGGAATGTTCCTCATGCCGTGAAATCAAGGCGGGAACAAGCCTCGACGTCATCGAAATCGACGGCGCGTCCAACACATCAGTCAACGACGTGAGAAAGATAAAGGAGGAGGTGCTCTTTCCGCCTCAGTCCTCACGCTACAAAATCTACATCATCGACGAAGTCCATATGCTCTCGGGGTCGGCATTCAATGCCCTTCTCAAGACCATCGAGGAACCGCCCGAGTACGTCATCTTCATATTCGCAACAACGGAAATCCAGAAGGTTCCCGCGACAATCAAGTCACGCTGCCAGGTCTTCCGCTTCCAGCTCATAGCTCAGGAGAAGATACAGGCCTGCCTCAAAGAGGCTGCAGAGGACCTCGGAATAGAAGCCGACGAGGACGCCCTCTTCTGGATAAGCAAGGAAGCAACGGGAAGCATGAGGGATGCCTACACCCTCTTCGACCAGGTCGCATCCTTCTCGGGAGACCACATAACACTCGACAAGATCCGTGAGAGACTCAACCTCGCGGGATTCTCGAAGATAAGCGAGATGGTATCCGCATCGCTGAGAGGAGAGCCGGGTAAGGCCGTCGAGATTCTCTCCTCCCTTCTCCAGAGCGGAGTCTCCACCGAGCAGATTACAAAGGACGGTGCGGATTTCTTCCGCTCCCTACTCCTCTACAAGAACGGAATAAGAAGGCCTTCCCTCCTGGGGGTCGAAGAAGCCGAGGTCCCCTCGGACATAGTGGAGCTTCTCTCTCGCGAACAGCTTGAAGCGGGACTCAGGGGTTTCATGAATCTCTACAGGGATCTCAGATACACGCTCTCCCCGCAGTTCGAACTCGAACTTCTCTTCTCCCGTCTCTCGTCTCTGCCGTCCCTCGTGTCGGGCGAGACCCTCGTGAAGAAGCTCGAGGACATGAAGAAGGGAATCGCCGAGGGCGAAGTGGTCATTAAAAAAAAATCACAGAGGGTAATTGAGACAACATCAACCGTCTCCTCTTCAGCAGTGGAAACAAAAGAGAAAAACACTCCCGCTCCCGCGGAGGCTGATGTTTCCCCGGTAGAGAATACGCCGGTATCTTCACCATCTCCCGCAGAGGAGGAGCCGAAGAGAGAAGAAAAACCTCTTCCCCTTTCATACACCGAAGAAGAAAAGGAAGAGACAGTCTATGATTCCCCGCTTCTTGAAAAAATCATCGGAGAACTCGATCCGACTGTAAGCTCCATTCTCTCGACGGCGTTGAAGGATGCAAAGATCGAGAGACTCGGAGACTTCCTCGTCATCACGGTGAACAACGAAATGGGAAGAGACCTTCTCGAAGAGTCCAGAGCCGGAATAGAGAAGGCGATACCCGGCATAACGGGAGAAAAGCTCTCCCTCAGGGCCGTTTACAATCCCCCGAAGGAAGTCGTCTACTCCGAGAAGATGCGAACCCTCCAGTCGATCTTCGGCGGAAAGATAGTCGTCAACACCGAAGAGAAAGAGAAGAAGAAACAGCAGAACGAACAGAAGACTGAAACAGTCATACAGGAAGAGAAACCCAAGGAGATACATGAGAATGATGAATCCGTTCGAAATGAGTCAGATGATGAAGAATTTGCAGGGGTCGATGGAGAAGACGAAGATTCAGAAGGAGAAGATTGACGCCGCCCTGAAAGCTGCCCGCGTCACCGCATCCTCCGGAGCCGGAATGGTTGAAGTGACACTCGACGGAATGTGCGGAGTACAGAACGTATCCATCAGCGAGACTCTCCTCTCTCCGGATAACAAGTCAATGCTGGAAACCCTCCTTGCATCCGCCTTCAGCGAGGCCGTGAGAAAGGCCGATGAAATGAAGGAGGAAGAGGCGAGAAAAGCCGTAGGCGAACTCTTCGGAGGAATACAGTGACAAGCCTCGACGAACTCATAAGACTCCTCAGGAAGCTTCCCGGCATGGGAGACAAATCTGCGACAAGACTGGCTTATCATCTGATAAAAACTGACAAAACCTACAATCAGAAGCTCGGCGAGGCCATTGTTAGTATCCAGGACAAAATAAAACCGTGCCCTGTCTGCGGCTGCTACATGGAGGGCGACAGCTGCTCGTACTGCGACAACGACAGGCTCGACAGGACTCTTCTCTGTGTAGTCGAGAACGCCCAGGATGTCGTGTCTCTTTCTTCTGTCGGAGTCTACAACGGACTCTATCATGTACTCGGAGGAGCCATCAGCCCGATTGACGGTATAGGTCCGAATTCACTGAGATTCAGGGAACTGAGGGAACGTGTTGAGAAGGGAGATTTCAAGGAGATAATCATCGCCACAAACCCTACCGAGGAAGGTGATACCACCGCCCTCTACATCCGTCAGCTTCTCTCCTCATTCCCCGTAACCTTCTCGCGACTTGCAAGCGGCATACCCATCGGAGGCGACCTCGGCTACGTAGACAGGTCAACTCTGATGCGTTCGATGAAGGGAAGAATCAAGCTCTGAGAAGCCCTTCTGTATAAGAAGAACTGAAAGACCAAGTAAAAGAAGCATCAAAGCCGGAAACACCACTACATGCGGATAAGTAACCGCAAATGCGCGTCCTTCGCTGAGTATTCTCCCGAGAGTCGGGACAGAGGGATCGAATCCCAGCCCCAGGAACGAGAGCGACGACTCCGTGAGAACCGAGGTGATGAACGATGACGATAAGTGCTCACGAATCACACCGGAGAGGGACGGGAGGATGTGACGGAAGAATATTTTCCTCTCCGTCAGACCCAGGCTTCTCTCCGCTGCTATGTATTCTTCTCTCTCCTCTCTCTTCAGCGAGGGTTCGAGGAGAAGAGATAGCGTACAGCCGCCGCTGAGGGAAAGAACAAGGACGAGTTTCACCGCTCCGTTTCCACTGAAGGAGAGAAGGAAGAGAGCGAGAATCACGGAAGGGACGGTTCTTACGGCCTTCATCAGAGATACCGTCACCGTCCTCACGATTCCGTTCCGTCTCATGCATAGCAGTGCTCCCGACGCAATTACAAGAGACAGGAGACACGAGACCGCCGCAACCGAGAGTGATATTACAAGGCCGTAACACGAGCGGGAGAAGAGGTCGCGTCCGAGAGAGTCGAAGCCGAATATATGCGTCAATGACGGACTCTCAAGATAGTGTGTCATGTCTATCTCGCCCTTTCCCATGAAGAGAAGGGACACAACGAGAAGAAACAGGAAGAGAATGATACCCGTCTTAAGCTTTGCCATCTTCACCCTCTCCTCTCCTGTCGACAAGAGCGGCAAGAACCGATGAAAAAGCAAGTACAACTGTGATGAAGATGACCATGATCATCACGAGGACGAAGGAGAGCGTACCGTCTCTCTGTCCCGCAGCCCTGACGAGAGCCCTTCCGAAGCCCGGAAGAGCGAACACCGTCTCCACTACCGTTGAAGACGCCGCATAAGATATTACCGCCTGCGCCGTTGTGCTGATTATCAGGGGAAGCGTGGGCTTCAGAGCCGAGCGCAGTACTATGCTCTTCTCCTTCATCCCCTTAGCCCTCGAATAATTGATGTATTCCTTCTTCATCGTCTCCCCGAGTCCCTCGCGGAAAATTCTGAGCATGTATGCGGTACCCAGAAGCGAGAGGGAGAGAGACGGAAGAACAAGAGACCCGAGATGGGAGAAATATCCTTCCATGAGGCTCCTATAGCCTGCAACGGGAAATAAATGCAGAAGGGACGAGAAGACGAGAACAAGGATTATCGAGACAAGGTATGACGGCAGCAGCAGAAAGACGGAGGAGAAAAGAGAAAGAGCGATGTCTGCTTTCCTGCCGTTTCTCCCCGCTGCCAGAACGGAAAGAAAAAGAGACAGCGGAAATGAGAAGAGAAAGGCGTAGAACGAGAGCGAGAGCGACACGGGAAGAGCGGAAGCCACCACACTCCTTATGCTTTCACCGTTTACGGTGTTTCCCCAGTTGAAGGTGAAGAAGCTCCACATCGATAATATGTAACCGGAGAAGAAACCGGGAGAGGAGTTTTCTTCGATATATGTTTCTCTTGCTTTTTCCGTTGCATCCTCGCCGAGGATTACGGAAGAACTGTCACCGCCGAGAAAGTAGAAGACCGAGTAAAGGAGAAGGGAGATGATGAAAAGAGAGACAATGCATCCGATGAGTTTTCTGATTACAGCCTTTGCCATCGTGAGTCTCTTCACTCCTCTTCATTCTTTGTACTCTTCCAGAAATAGAATCCGTTCTGAACGATAATGTTATCGAGTTTGACCGAAGAAGCATAGGCCGTCGTGTAGTGTCCGGCAACGTAAACGCCCGCATAGTCGTAGAGTATTTCCTGCCCGTTCTTCCAGATTTCCGCAGCCTGCTCCATTGTCGACGCAGAGGAAAGGCTTTTTATAACACGGTATGCATCGCTCTCCTCTTCCATCCAGCCCGGGAACGAGGGAGAGAAATAGCTCTTCATCTGGGGAAGTGGTACTGTCGTGAATGCAGATATGTAGATATCCCACGCGGAGGATGAATTCCTCCGCTCTATGAAGGACGCCCAGTCGAGTGTGATGATCTCGCACCTGAGGCCGACCTTTTCGAGCTCTTCCTTCACTACGACTGCAATCCTGTCGAGGTTGCTGATATTGGAGGTGAGAATCCTCAGTGTCGGGACATCCTCACCTTCGAGAAGCTCCTCAGCCTTCTTCATGTCCTGCTTTGTATACGGGTTGTCCTTTCCGCAGAGCCATAGAGTCTCGCTGCTTTCCATGTATTCAGACGATGCGTTCCATCCGTCGCTGCCGTAGCACGCCGCCATCAGCGTCTCCGAAGAAAGTGCATATGAGACGGCCCTTCTGAGCTTCACCGAAGTAAAGGCTCCTTCCTTCTTATTGAAGACAAGTACTATGCTTCCGCTCTCGTCTCCGTCTATCAGCCTCAGATTCCCGTTTGAAGATATCCTCGAGAAGTCGGACGACATCGCATCATTGATGAAGTCGTACTGCCCGCTCTCGAGCCCGAGGAGCCTCGTCACCGAATCGGGAACGAACCAGTAGGTAAGGCTTTCGTTCTGCGCTCTCTTCTGTCCCCACCGACCCGAGCTGTCGTCCCCGTATTCGGAGTAGGAATCGAAGGCTTCGAGAACTATCTTCTCTCCCTGGTTCCAGGCGGCAAGTTTGTACGGTCCCGTCCCGATGATTTCCGTCACAAGTTCGGTTCCGTTTATTAAGTAAGACGGCATAACAATCGCTTCCTGTGGACTTGAGGCAATCAATGACGGCAGAAATAAGAGAGATTTTTCGCTCGTTATGCTTACTGTCCTTTCATCCTCGACTATGAAGCGCGCTCCCCCCGCAGTCTCTGATGCCCGTGAGTAGAGGTCGAGATATCTGTTCATTGAGGCACATACATCCTCCGCCGTCATCACGCTTCCGTCGTGAAACATGACTCCCTCACGGATAGTGAAGGTAAGAGTCCTGTTGTCATTCGAGAGCTCCCAGAATGAGCAGAGCTCCTCTCTTATATTCCCGTCCTCATCTTCCACCAGAAGCTTCTCATAGATATTTCCCGATGTAATCAGCCTTCCCGTTAGAGAAGAGGAAGTCATGACATCAAGAGTCACGGGTTCCTGCGCACAAGCTATGTTGATCCTTCCGCTCCCGTCTTCCGGGGAGCATGAAACAATCAGGATTAGAAGCATTATGAACGGCAGGACTTTTCTCATGAATAAAGAATATTGTTTATTGAACTTCTCTGAACAGAGTACAGGACGAAAAAAGGCAGGGCCCGTGTGAGCTCTGCCGTGTTCAGCCTTGTTCCTCTTACTTCGGCTGCTTTCCGATGTATGCGAGGATACCGCCGTCGACATAGAGGATATGTC
>CAVFVX010000013.1:15624-28400 GCA_963626075.1 Acutalibacteraceae bacterium | reverse complement strand
CATATTCCTCTATCTTGTCGAGTCCTTCGGTGTAAGGCGGAAGAAGCCCGATTGAGGGGTGTCTGAAAGGGGAGAGCAGTACTTCCTCTCCCGGCTTTGACGTGCAGACGAGAGCGTTCTCCGTCGGTACTCCGATGTGGGCATGGTAGTCGAACATGCAGGAATTCTATCTGCATTCACGATGATTTACCATAGAGTGACGAAAATCCCCGCTCCGGGTGGAACGGGGATGTTCTCAGATACCGCTTGCGCCGTAGTTCGAAAGAACACGGGCGGACGGGTCTGTAACGTTGCAGCCGGGCCACGTTCTGTTCGGCATCCAGAAATCAGTGACCATCTCACTCTCTCCGGGATAGTACTTCTCGAATATTTCGCGGTAGAGAAGGCTCTCCTTCGTGAACGGCGTGGCGTGCGTGTAGAGTGTCCTCTTCTTCTCGAATTCGCTCTCCGTGTACATTCCTTCAGCATACTCCTTGAGGTAGTCGACCATGCTGTGTCCCACGGCATCGGAGAAGGCTGCCTTCTCCCTGTAGAGAATGTCCCGGGGAAGGTAGCCGCCTTCGTCAAAGGCCTTCCGGAGGAGGTATTTACCCTTGTTGTGCCTGTTCATCTTGAGAGAGGGGTTTATGGACATTACATATCTTACGAACTCCAGGTCGCCGAAGGGAACTCTTGCTTCGAGCGAGTTCGAGGAAATGCATCTGTCGGCTCTGAGAACGTCGTACATGTGAATCTCCCTTATTCTCTTCTCGGCTTCCTGCTGGAAGGCATCCGCGTTCGGTGCGAAGTCCGTGTACTTGTAGCCGAAGAGCTCGTCCGAGATTTCGCCCGTAAGTATTACCCTGAGGTCCGTGTTCTCGTGTATGTACCTGCATACGAGGTACATTCCCATTGAGGCTCTGATTGTCGTTATGTCGTAGGTGCCGAGAATTTCGATGACTTTTTCAAGTGAAGATATTACTTCGTCCTTCGTCATTATGACTTCCGTGTGATCGGTGTGGAGATAGTCTGCCGTCTCACGGGCATACCTTAGGTCTATCGCATCTCCCTCCATTCCGATTGCGAAGGTCCTGATGGGGGAGGATGATTCACGCTGTGCTATCGAGCATACAAGCGAGGAGTCCAGTCCTCCCGAGAGAAGAAAGCCGAGCTTTGAATCGGAAACGAGTCTCTTCTCGACTCCCTTTATGAGAAGCTCCCTGATTTTCCTCTCCGCAGTCTCCTCGTCGTCTGATGAGACTTCCCTCGTCTTCCAGATTTCGTCATAGGGTGTGAATCTGCCGCCCAGGTAGTAGTACCCCGGCGGGAATGGGAGGATTTTCTCCACAAGTCCCGTGAGGTTCTTCGGTTCGGAAGCAAAGACAATCGAGTGCGAAGGAGTGTAGCCGTAGTAGAGCGGCCTTATTCCGACGGGGTCCCGTGCCGCCACGAGGGAGTCGGTGACACTGTCGTATATTACGAGTGCGAACTCGGCATCGAGAAGGGAGAACATGCGTTCCCTGTATTCTCTCCAGAGTGGAAGGAGGATCTCGCAGTCGGAAGAAGAGGAGAAGGTGTAGCCTTTCCTCCCGAGGTCCTTCTTCATTCTCTCGAAGCCGTAGATTTCACCGTTGCATATGACCCTGTCGTCTCCGAGAGCGAAGGGCTGCATGCCGCTGTCACTGAGTCCCATGATTGAAAGACGGTGGAAGCCGAGCGTGTATCCTCTGTGGGATATTACCCGTGTCCTGTCGGGGCCGCGGGAGATTGTCCGGTCGAAGTGACGCATGAATTCTTCTCTGGTGAAGACTCTGTCGCTGGAGGCCATTATCGAACACATAGCTTACCTCACTGAAAAGAGAAGGTCGCCGTACGTCGGTACGGGCCAGAATGAGCGGGCTGTAATCGTCTCGGCTTCGTCGATGAGACTCCTGAGCTCCTCCATCTTCGGGATAATCGAATCGCGGACGAAGAAGGCCTTGTCCTTCTCCTTTTCCATCGTCTTCTCTTCCGCTTCGAGGGATCCGAGCTTTTCTGCAGCTTCCGATGCCTTTTCCTCCAGCATCGCCAGGCGTGATATCGTCTTCTTCTCGTACGAGGTGTCGAGACCGAACGAAGTCTTCTTCTCGAGAGAAGAGAGAAGGGATGAAGTGAATGCGCTGATTGCCGGAAGGTAGTCACGCTTCGCCATGTCGACCATGGTGTTCGCCTCTATCATGACGGTCTTCGCGTAGTTCTCGAGGGTTGCCTCGGTGCGGGAGAGTATCTCGGTTTCACTGAAGATATGCTCCTTCGTCAGAAGCTCCACGTTCTTCCTGTCCATGAGGTGCACTACGGCATCCGGGGTGGTACGGTAGTTGCCGAGACCTCTTCTTTCCGCTTCCTTCACCCATGCCTCTTCGTAGCCGTTGCCGTTGAATATGATTCTCCTGTGGCTTTTTATCGTCTCGCGGATGAGTGCATGGACGTCCTTCTCGAAATCCGTGCTCTTCTCGAGAGTGTCTGCAAAATCCCCGAGTACCTCTGCCACCGCGCTGTTGAGATAGGTGTTTACGTCGCTGATTGACGACGAGGAGCCGAGCATACGGAATTCGAACTTGTTACCCGTGAAGGCGAAGGGACTCGTGCGGTTACGGTCAGTGGTGTCACGTAGGAACTTCGGAAGCACCGCAGCCCCGAGCTTCATCGTCTTCTTCTTGGTTCCCGAGTAGAGTTCGCCGTTCTCTATTGATTCGATTATTCCCTCAAGTTCGTCTCCGAGGAATACCGAGACTATTGCTGGAGGTGCTTCGTTGGCTCCGAGTCTGTGGTCGTTCGAGGCCGAGGCGACGCTTATTCTCAGAAGGTCCTGGTATTCGTCGACAGCTCTGATTACGGCTGTGAGGAAGAGAAGGAACTGTGCATTCTCGTACGGAGTCTCTCCCGGAGAGAGCAGGTTGATTCCGTTATCTGTCTGGAGTGACCAGTTGTTGTGCTTTCCCGAGCCGTTGACTCCGTTGAACGGCTTCTCATGTAAAAGACATACTAAATCGTGTCTGTCCGCAACCTTCTGCATGAGCTCCATCGTGAGCTGGTTGTGGTCGGCTGCGATGTTTGTCGTGGTGTATATCGGGGCCATCTCGTGCTGGGACGGGGCAACCTCGTTGTGCTCGGTCTTGGCAAGGATTCCGTGCTTCCAGAGTTCCTCGTTGAGGTCCTCCATGAACTCCATAACTCTCGGTTTTATCGAGCCGAAGTAGTGGTCGTCCATCTCCTGTCCCTTCGGCGACGGGGAGCCGAAGAGCGTGCGGCCCGTACAGATGAGGTCGCGTCTTTTAAGGTATAGCGACTTGTCGATGAGAAAGTATTCCTGCTCGGGTCCGACGCTTGTCCTGACGGACTTCACTTCAGTGTTTCCGAAGAGTCTGAGAATCCTTACGGACGAGGTGCTGATTGCCTCCATGCTCCTGAGTAGCGGTGTCTTCTTGTCGAGCGCCTCGCCTCTGTACGAGCAGAAGGCCGTAGGAATGCAGAGAGTGCGGTCCTTTATGAAGGCCGGTGATGTGGGGTCCCAGGCAGTGTAGCCGCGTGCCTCGAAGGTTGCCCTGAGGCCGCCCGAGGGGAATGAGGATGCGTCGGGTTCTCCCTTGATGAGTTCTCTTCCCGAGAACTCCATCATGACGCCGCCGTCGGGGGAGGGAGTGATGAAGGAATCATGCTTCTCCGCCGTGAAGCCCGTGAGAGGCTGGAACCAGTGTGTGAAGTGTGTGGCGCCGTTCTTCGTCGCCCAGTCCTTCATGGCTTCCGCGACCTGGTTTGCCGTTTCGATTTCGAGGTCCTTCCCGTCATCGATTGTTGCTCTGAGGGCGGAGTAGACCTTTGCGCTGAGTACTTTCTTCATAGTCCTGTCGTCGAAGACAAGAGATCCGAACAGTTCTGGAACATCAAGCATATTGTGCCTCCCGGTAAAAAAAAGAGGCAATGGTATCTTTGATGAGACGCCATTGCCTTTAATGAGCGGAAGAATAGCCGTCTTTTTCCGTTTATGTCAATCGGAAAAAGAATGAAAATTGAAGCACTCGAAGTATATTTGCATTGTAATTTCTTTCAATGAAAGAAACTGATACGCTGAAAAAATATTATTCCGCCCTGAAGCGGGATTATGGACCAGAGTGCCGTTTTTGAGGAAAATGGAAACCATGAAATATACGAAGGAAGAATGTCTTGAGTTCATAAGAGAGGAGAACGTACAGTTCATCCTGCTGTCGTTTGTCGATATAAGAGGAAGAATGAGGACTACGACGATAATGCCCTCGGAGGCCGCAAGAGCCTTAAGCGTGGGAATATCGATCGACGGGTCGGCAATAGAGGGGTACGAGACCGACGGAGTGCACTCCGATCTCTTTCTCCATCCCGATCCCGATACTCTCGCTCTTCTTCCCTGGCGACCAGACCAGGGAAAGGCCGTGAGGTTCTTCTCCTACGTGACATTCCCGGACGGCACTCCCGTACCGCAGGACTCGAGGTGGATTCTTTCCCGTGCCGTAAGGGAAGCGGAGAAGAGGGGGCTTTCGTTCTACTTCGGAACGGAGTACGAATTCTACCTCTTCCCCCTCAACGAGGACGGAACGCATTCCTCCGTTCCCGTCGACAGCGAGGGCTATATGGCCTCCGCTCCGCTTGACAGGGGGGAAGCCGTGAGGAGGGAGATATGTCTCGCCCTCGAGGAACTTTCTCTCCATCCGGAAGCATCGCACCACGAGGAGGGACCGGGACAGAACGAAATAGACTTCTGTTATTCTCCCTCCCTCGAAGCTGCAGACAACGGCATGACATTCTGTCAGATTGTAAGGACAGTCGCTGAAAGGAGCGGACTCTATGCCGATTTCTCTCCCAAGCCCATCCCCGATAAGAGCGGAAACGGACTCCACATAAACATCTCGGTGCGTGGCGGGGAGGGTAATGAACTGGGATACATCACCGCAGGTATAATGAAGTACATCAGAGAGATGACTCTAATCCTCAATCCCAGCGAGGATTCCTACAGGAGACTGGGCTCCTTCAAGGCTCCGTCTGCCGTATCGTATTCGTACGGGAACCGCTCGCAGCTCATCCGCATTCCCGCGGCGGAAGGAGAGTACGTGAGAGCGGAGCTAAGAAGTCCAGATGCGGGATGCAATCTCTACATAGCGCTCGCGCTTCTCATCTACGCATCTCTCGAGGGAATCGGGAAGAAACTCACACTCCCGAGTGCCGAAGACGGTGTTCCCTCGACTCCCGAGGTTCTTCCACGCTCTCTTTCTGAAGCCCTGAAAGTTGCGGGGGAAGGAGAATTCCTCAAAAGATATCTTCCTCCCGAAGCCCTCAGATACTTCACTGCGGAAGAAAAGTGATGAAGGAGAGATTCTACTCCGTTCTGGTGGTGAATTCATCGCCTTCCCTTTCCCCCGAGATTCCCCGTCTCTTTCCCGAGACCGGATTCTATCCCGTGAAGAGTGTCACAAGTGGAGTTCTCGCACGGAGGACCGGACTCTTCCGGACCTTCGACATCGTCCTCATAAACGCACCTCTTGTCGACGAGAACGGTATGACGCTTGCTCTCGATATGGCGAAGAATACGCTTTCATCCGTACTGCTTCTTTCTCCGCCGTCTCTTTACGGCGCAGTGGCGGAGGGTGTGAAGGGGAGCGGCGTGTATGTGCTGAAAAAGCCTTTCACGCTCTCTCTTCTCGAGACGGCGGTATCTTTCATGTGCGCAACCTCCGACAGACTTGTCCAGCTTGAGGAGAGGCGTATGAAGACAGAGGAGAAGATGGAGGAGATAAAGCTCGTCTCGAGGGCGAAGCTCGTCGTGATGGAGGACATGCACCTGGGAGAGGAGGAAGCGCAGCAGTACATACTCAGGCAGGCCATGGACAGGTGCATATCGAAGAGGGAGGCGGCGGCGAATATAATCAACACACACCGTCCGCTCTGATGATAACTCCCGTATCTGACAGAAAATACGGCCTGTAGTTGTTGTCTTCAAGACTCCTGCGGGAATAATGATGTTCATCATCTGAAAAATAAGGACAATTCCCGCTCTTATACGCTCTCAGTCGATTGACTAATTCAGACCGTTCCGGATAATATGACACTACCTCTTTATCCGAAGTTTTCGGATCAAATTTATATGTCCACAAGGAGGAATTCATGATTTCTAATTATGAGTTCACGGTTATCTTCGATTCCAACGAAGATAAGACAAAGGAAGGGCTCGAACTCTTGGAGTCCAACTTCGCCAAGTACGGTGTCGAAGTCACAAAGAAGGAAGATATGGGAGTCAAGACTCTCGCATATCTCATCAACAAGCAGGAAAAGGGCCACTATTTCTACTATGAGATCAAGGCTGACGGTGCTTCTGTAAAGCCTATCAGCAGAGCGCTCGAGCTTTCCTACAACGTTCTCAAGTATTTGTTCATCAATCCTGAAAAGAACTGAGGAGAATTATGGCAGCAGATATCAACAGCGTCACACTGACGGGCAGATTGACCAGGGATTCGGAACTGAAGTACATGCAGTCCGGTAACGCACAGGTGCGTTTCAGCATCGCTGTCGGCAGATCAAAGAGGAATGCCGACGGATCGTGGGGAACCGAGACTTCGTATTTCGACTGCGTCTATTACGGGAAACCGGCCGAGGGTGTCAACTCATTTTTACAGAAGGGCAGACAGGTTGCATTGACCGGAGAGCTCAGACAGGACAGATGGGAAGGCCAGGACGGTCAGGCACGTACGAGAGTTGAGATCTATGTCAGTTCGCTTCTGCTTCTCGCTCCTCCCAAGGGTGCGGGAGATACGGCAGTTGCCGACCAGATTATCGCACAGAGCAGAGGAAACGGTTACGGCCAGAACAACAACAGCAATGGCGGCTACCAGAATTCCTACCAGCAGGGCGGTAACGGCGCCTACAGCCAGAACAACAACGGCGGCAGCTACGGCGGCGGAAGCTACAACAACAGCAGTAACCAGGGTTATTCTAAAGCTCCGGCTCAGCCGAGACCCAGTGTCTCCGGAGGACCGGAAGATTTCCAGGACGATGATATTCCGTTCTGATTATTAGGAGTTAAAAAATGAAAGACGATAAAGATTTCGCAGAAATGGACAAGGGTGGTTTCAACAAGGACAGAAAGCTCGGCGGAAGAAAGACAAGCTTCAAGAAGAAGGTCTGCAAGTTCTGCCAGGGCGCACCCGCAGCTGATTACAAGAATCCCGAGGCTCTCAAGAGATACATCACTGAGAGAGGCAAGATTCTTCCTGCACGCATCACAGGTACATGTGCCAAGCACCAGAGAGCTCTCAACAGGGAAATCAAGAGAGCAAGAACTCTCGCTTATCTTCCGTTCGAGAAGCAGTGAGTATGATGGAAGAGGAATTACGCGGGGAGGGATTTCCACTGAGGGATTGTCTGATTACGTGCGGAATATCGTTCGTGATGAGTCTCTCGAGTTTCTTCTCCCTTTTCACGGCTCTTCCTCTTCTGGGTTTTTCGGCTAGGCACAGCCGGAGGAATACGCTCCTTGTCTTCCTCATCGACGCGGTCATTTTCACTGTACACGCGATGTATGAGATGAAGGGAAGTGCGTACTATCCTCTGATGGTGCTTATGGATCTGTATATACCCCTGTCGCTGTCAGCGGCTGGAATGATATGGACCGTGACGAAGGGACGGAAGGCGGACGTGAGGCTTACACTGGCTTCGCTTCCCGCATTCTGCATCATTCTCTTCGTCGCAGTTGTCTTCTGTACGGATGGGGCGCTCTTTGAAGCTGTGTACAACGGCTACAGGGATGCGTTTGTGCCCGTGATAGAGGAGCTTTTCGACTCCCTGGGAGTAAGTGGTGTTGACACGGAGATGTTCTTCCTTGTCCTCATCACTGCCGCCGCTGTCGTGATGCTTCCGCTCGTCACAGGTGCAGGCTGTGCATCATTCTTCATTCATGAAAGCGTGATGCATTCAAGAGAAGGCGGCTGGAACGAGAAACTTGAAAGAATGGAGTTCTCCCAGAAGCTCATATGGCTTCTGATAGTCTCCCTCTTCATCTTTCTCCTTTCGCGCTTTGTTTCCGTACCGGATGTCGTCTTCATACTCAGCATGAGTGTGCTGACGTCAGTTCTCATTATCTACGGAGCGGAGGGTTACACTGTTCTCTTCTCCTGGATAAGGAGAGGCATCCCGAACTTCAGAAGCACGACGCTCTTCGTGCTCCTTGTCGTGACGGGTCTTTTCATTCCGGGGTTGAATCTATTTGTTCTCATTGTCGTACCGGTTCTCGGTATACTTGAGAATTTCTTCGATTTGAAGAAAAGGAAAGAAAGATGAAGATTATTCTTAACCAGGATGTCATCCACGTTGGTGAGGAAGGCGACGTCGTAACAGTAAAGGACGGTTACGCTAGAAACTACCTCCTGCCCACAGGCGCAGCAGTCATCTACAACAAGGCCAATGCCGCTGTCTTCAGACAGAAGGCTGACCAGATCGAGAAGAGAAAGGCCGAGAAGAGAGAGGCAAGCGCTTCCCTCAAGGAAAGACTCGACAAGGTTTCCCTTACCATTACTGTTCCGGCAGGCGAGAGCGGAAAGCTCTTCGGTTCCGTTACAGCTCTCATGGTTCAGGAAGCTCTCCAGAAGGAAGGCTTCGAGATCGAGAAGAAGAAGCTCGATGTTCCTACTCATGCTATCAAGATGACCGGAACATATTCCATCACAGCTCACCTCTACGAGAACGACAAGTCCGTCATCTCCCTCACAGTCCTCAGCGAAGCTGAAGTCAAGGCTGCAGCTAAGAAGGCTGCAGAGGAAGCAGCAAAGGCCGCTAAGGAAGCTGAGGAAGCTGCCGCAAAGGCACAGGCTGAGGCAGAGGCTGCCAGAGCTCAGGCAGAAGCAGAAGCACCCGCTGCAGAAGCTCCCGCTGAAGAGAACTGAGAAGGTATTTACTTATGGCAGAGTCCCGGGATAATGAAGTAATGAGCATCCGCTCGCTTCCGCATGATGATAATGCTGAGAAGCTCATTCTCGGGACTTTACTTGTCAATTCCGACAAGTGGGGGATGGTATCTGAAATCCTGAAGGAGTCAGATTTCTATTCCCCCACGAACCGTGAGATCTTCCGTGCCCTTTCCGAGATGGTCAACGACCAGGGAAAGCAGACATTCGACGGCGTTGTTCTCGTGAACTATGCGCGGACGAAGAATATTCTCGAACGCTGCGGCGGTACGGGATACATCTCATCACTTACATCTCTTCCTTTCATTGTCGCGAATCTCCCCGAATACTGCTCGATAGTCAAGGAAGCATCGAAGAGGAGAATCCTCTATGATGTTTCGAACAGTCTCCAGGAAGCCGTGTTCAATCCGGCAAGCGACATAAGGGAAGCCCTCGAGAACGGCTCGAAGACGCTTTCGGATTCCCTTCTCGAGAATTACAACCAGAAAGCCTCCGAATTCAGCATCGAGAAGGTTCTCAGACAGAGATTCACGGAAATCGCGAAGGCACGTGACGGACAGCTTGAGAACACACGTATTCCTTCGGGGTTCGAGGTTCTCGACAGGTACACCAACGGCGGCTTCGACAAGGAAGAATACATAATCATCGCTGCACGACCGAGTATCGGAAAGACGGCGTTCGCGCTGAGCATGATGCACAACATGATCATGGCCGGCCATACGATTGCCTTCTTCTCCCTCGAAATGCCTGCTGCCAGCATAGCAAACCGTATCTTCTCGATTGACAGCAAGCTGGAACTCTCGAAGATCATCAAGATGAAGTTCTTCGATGACGAGTTCGAGCAGCTGAAGCTCTCACTTGCCAATCTCTACTCATGCAAGAACAGGATGTACATAATCGATGTCCCGAACATCAACCTGACCGAACTCAGAACGAAGGCCAGAATGCTCAAGAAGGAGTGCGGAATAGAGTGCATAGTCATCGACTACATCGGACTGATTTCTCCTCCGTCGAGCATGATCAACAGCAAGAAGTTCGAGCAGGTGAGCTACATTTCTCTTGCCCTCAAGCAGCTCGCACGTGAACTCAAGGTTCCCGTAATCGTACTCTGTCAGGTCGGACGAGAGAGCGAGGAGCAGGAGCCTATTCTCTCCAATCTAAGAGACTCCGGCTCAATCGAACAGGATGCAGATATAGTCTGCTTCCTCCACAGAAAGAAAAACCTCAGCGAGGAAGAGAAGGAGAAGAACCTCAAGGACAGCAAGGGCCGAGCCTCGATCCAGGTCACGAAGATGATTGTCGCCAAGAACCGTAACGGCGAAACGGGTTACTTCAAGATCGGCTACAACGGACCTCTTACGTACTACGCTGACGTTTCACAGGAAAGCACATTCATCGACTACGAGCCCAAGGATGTCGGGAAGAAGAGAAGCAGCAACTGACGCTTTTCATTCCTTTGCTGCTTCTTTTCTTTAAACTATCAGTGACGGGGGAAACGCTGTGTTTGAAATTCTCACGAAGTACTCTTCTCCGTCCGTAACGTTCAAAGCATCTTCATTCATCGACGACTGGGAGGAATTCTCGTTCCTTCACGAGGAATACGGCCTCTGGAACTACCGTGCTCTGCTCTCGTCGGCCGGGATAGATACCCGGTACGACTCGCTTCTCACCTTTGACTTTTCATCAGTTCCTTCAGTTGTTCTCCTTGCTGTCATCCAGAAGCTCGTAAGAGCGGAGAGGGACGGGAAGGGAGAGCTTGAGAGAGCATATTCCGACGGACTTCTCGATGGGATTCTTATGTCTCTCGCTCGAAGGAAAGCCTAGAAGAGCGACGAGAAGAAGGAGAATGCGTTCATCATTATGACGATTCCCCAGGCAAGCACGAGCCCCGTGATGTGGAGTATGAGATAGGCTCTCGGCCTCAGGGGGCGTCGGTGTATGATCTCTGCAAGGCATATGAGCATCTGCCCGCCGTCGAAGGTGGGAATCGGAATCATGTTACCGACCGCTATCGAAATCGAGACAATTGCAAGAAGATAGAAGACAGTCCTTATTCCGCTTGAGGAGCTTGTGCGGAAAGCCAGAACGGAAATCTTCCCCATGTTTGCAGCACTGCTGACGGGCCCTGAAATCTCCTCGAGGGCTGCTGAAAGCTGGAGTGTCATGAGCTTCGTTATCGCAAGGGCGGTGCGTCTGAGGAACGTAGTGGTACGCGTCCAGGCGGATGAGAGGGGATTCGGGGAATCGCGGGATATTCGGATATCACTCCTGAAGGCGAAAGGGAAGGACGAAGAGGTGAGGGTGACGGTATACTCCGTCCCGTCATCGCGTAGGAGTGTCAGTACATATTCGTCACTCTCTATCTCGAGTAGATCCTTGTCGTATTCGATTGTCTTCCCGTTGCACTCTATGAGTCTGTCCCCGACAGCTATTTCTTCGTTCTCGCTGCGCCCGATTACCGGTTCTATGAGATTCGTCAGTCCGTATGTCCAGCTGTCGTCAACCAGAACGGGTGTAATCGTGATTTCCTTTTCTTCACCGTCTCTCAGGACAGTAAGGACCACGTCCTTACCGTCACGTGATGAAAGGTATGTCGAAAGGTCCTCGAAGTCGGCAACTGTTCTGCCGTCAGCCTTGAGAACTGTGTCGCCTTTGTGTACGCTTTCCTGCGTGACAGAGACGCTGAATAGACTCTGATACTCGGTTATCGGGGTGATTACCGCCCTGTTCGATACTCTCTCCACGGGAATAAGCGCCACAATGAAGAAGAGTACGAAGGCGAGTATGACATTCATCATGGGGCCTGCGAAGTATATGAAGAGCTTCTTCAGAGGATGAATAGCAAAGAGAGAACCCTCTTCCGCATAGTGAATCTTCTTCTCGTTGTTGGTGAGGGCTACGGAAAGGTCCTCCGAGCCTCCGAGTCTGCAGTAGCCGCCGAAGGGGATGAGCGAGATCCTGAACTCGGTGTTCTTTCCCATGTGTGAAAATACAGGTCGTCCGAAGCCGAAGGAGAGAATCTCGACGCTTACATGACAGAGCTTCGCAGCTATGTAATGCCCGAGCTCGTGTATGTATATTACGATTCCCGTTCCGAGCAGACCGAAGATGAGGTATATAAGCCAGAGAACGAGGGCTTTTATCTGAGCCATGGCTTTTCCCTGATTATCCTCTCCGCTTCCGCTCTTGTCTTCCTGTCGAGCTCATACACTTCGTCGTAGGATGAAGGCTCGTTTGAGACGAGGGAAGGGGAGTCGAGGGAAAGCAAGACAACGCGTGCGATGTCCGTGAAGGAGATATCCCCTCTGACGAATGCGCCGACGGCTACCTCGTCCGATGCGTTGTAGATGACGGGCCCCCTGTAGCCCATGCCGAGTGCCTTATATGCATATTTAAGGAGAGGAAAACGGTCAGTATCGGGTTTCTCGAAGGTGAGCGTAAGGGAAGTGAAGTCCAGGGGACGAACCATGGAGGATATCTCAAACCTGTTCTCTGCTATCGCGCCCATAATCGGAAGCGTCATGTCGGGAGGCGACATCTGTGCGTATACCGCACCCTCGGGAGTACGGATGAGGGAGTGGACGACGCTCTGCCTGTGAACCGTCACCTCTATGTCCTCCGGCGGAAAACCGAAGAGGTACGAGGCTTCAATCACCTCGAGGCCTTTGTTGGCCAGTGTTGCGCTGTCGATTGTGATCTTCTCTCCCATCTTCCAGATCGGATGCTTCAATGCATCAGAGAGGGTGACGGTATCGAGATTCTCTCTGTCGACGAAGGGACCGCCGGAAGCCGTAATTACAAGGGATGAGGCCTTCTTCATTCTGAGGAGGTTGT
>CAVFVX010000013.1:0-15568 GCA_963626075.1 Acutalibacteraceae bacterium | reverse complement strand
AGGCTGAAAATGAATGAGGCGCCCGCGACGACGCTCTCCTTGTTCGAAAGCGCAAGGTCGATTCCCTTCTCGAGTACACACTTTGTGGCATAGAGTCCGTCGAAGCCGGCAATGGCGTTGAGGACTATGTCGGGCTTCGTTTCGTCGAGAAAAGACGAAAGCCCCGAGGATGAAATATTCTCCCCTGTCAGAAGAGAAGGGGAGGAGAATTCCTTTGAGAGAGCATCGAGTTTCTCTCTGCTTTTTCTTGCAGTGAGACCCGTTACGGTAATATCCAGAGTGTGGTTCCTCAGAGCGTTGAGGCATGTCGTTCCGATGCTTCCCGTTGCCCCGAGGATGACGAGTCTTGTCATAGAACTATGAATTCGACGCCGACGACGAAAATCGGGAGTGCGATGCTGATGGAGTCGATGCAGTCGAGTATTCCGCCGCGTCCGGGAACAATCACGCCTGCGTCCTTGACGCCCGCGGAGCGCTTGAGCATGCTCTCGAAGAGGTCTCCGGCTGTTCCGAATACCGCGGTGAAGAAGAACAGAAGTCCAGCCTGGAGCGGAGTGAAGGGCAGAAGGTCGGGATTGATGAGCATTACGACAGCTCCGATGATTCCGATGAGTACCGTTCCTCCGATGAAGCCCGCGATGCTCTTGTTCGGGGAGCACTTCACGATTCCCTTGTTGTTCTTTCCGAATGCCATACCGCAGAAGTATGCGAGGCTGTCGGAGCCGAATACGACACAGAGGAATGTGAAGATCATTGCCGTAGGATTGGGAAGGTAGCAGAGCTTTATTCCGTAGCACATGAAAAGACCCGGGTAAGCAATGTTCAGAAGTACTGCTGAAGTGCGCTGAATCGACACCTTGAAGTCGTCCTTTGCGCCGTTGAATGTTTCATAGAGAAACGAGATGCCGACGAATGCCGCAAGACAGAACTGTGTAAGTTCTATTTCCGGAAAACAGAGTACGTTCACGAGCTCGACTATCGGGAAGAGCATTCCAAGATACGCAGTCGGGGGCGTCTTTATCTTCTTTACTATGATGTTGTTCTTGAGCTCCCAGCATCCGACTGCGCTTACCGCAGCTACGATGACGCAGAAGATGAGGTGATGGTTACCGGGGAAGAAGTATATCGAGCAGAAAAGGAAGGGGCATGCAACTGCCGCCATCAAAAGTCTAGTCTTTAGAGAACCGTTATTTGCCATTCTGAATGTCTCCGAACTTTCGTACACGGCTATTATATACATCTACGATTTTCTTGACCATACTTTCATCCCAGTCGGGCCAGAGTTCATCGAAAAACGCGAACTCGGAGTAGTTCGACTGGTAGAGCATGAAACCGCTGAGGCGCTCTTCTCCCGCCGAGCGGACTATCATGTCGGGGTCGGGAATCGAGGGATTGTCGAGGTACGAGAGGAGTGTGTCGCCCTTGAACTCGGTGACACCGTCCTTGATGGCTCTGTTTACGGCACGAGCTATCTCGTCGCGTCCACCGTAGTTTATCGCAAGCTGTACCGTAAGCGCTGTGTTGTTCTTTGTCGCTTCGATTGCCTTGTCGAGCCCTGCGAGAGCATCGGAGGGAATGCCGATTCTGTCCCCCAGGAGTACGACACGGATATTGAGCTTGTTGAACTTGGGAATGTTGAGTACTGTCTGCTTTGCCAGGAGTCCCATGAGGAATTCGACTTCCTCCTTCGGTCTCTTCCAGTTCTCGGTCGAGAAACAGTAGAGGGTGAGGTATCTGATGCCTTCGTTTATGCACCCCTTTGCGACTCTCTCGGCGGCTCTTGCGCCTTCCTCGTGGCCCTTTATTCTCCTGAGGCCTCTCTTCTCGGCCCAGCGGCCGTTGCCGTCCATTATCGCTGCGAGATGAACGAGTTCCTTCATTTGTGGCTCCTTTTTAACAGAGAAAAATACTCCGGATATAGCGAAAGAAAAAGAGACACTGCACTTATTGCTAATGTCTCTTCTTCTGTCAGAAGGGCATGAGATAATCCCATACCCTTAACTTCATATTTCCATGATTTCCTTTTCCTTCGCTTCGGCAATCTTGTTGATTTCCGCAATCGAGGAATCGGTGAGCTTCTGGATTTTTGTCTCTCCTTCCTTCTGCTGGTCTTCGCTGATTGTTGCAGCCTTCTGCATCTTCTTCAGCTCTTCCATAGCATCACGGCGGATGTTCCTCACTGCGACTCTGGCGCCCTCGGCGGAGGACTTTGCAACCTTTGCAAGTTCCTTTCTCCTGTCGGCTGTGAGTGCGGGGAAGTTGATTCTGATCAGCTTTCCGTCGTTGTTCGGGTTGAGACCGAGCTCGCTCTTGAGGATGGCCTTCTCGATCTGGGGAAGTACTGACTTGTCCCAGGGCTGGATGACGACCATTCTTGCTTCGGGAACAGAGACGGATGCAACCTGACTGAGCGGAGTCTCTGCGCCGTAGTAGTCAACCTTGATCTTGTCGAAGAGTGCGGCGGATGCCCTGCCCGTGCGGAGCTGTGCATAGTCAGCCTGGAGGCTGGCTACGCTCTTCTTCATCTTGTTTTCAGTGTTGCTGATGACTGTCTGCATGTTCTCTCCTTATTTGAGACCTGCCTGGAAAACAGAGTAGGAGACGACTTCAAGCTTAGCGCCTGCTGCCTTTCCGCAGTCAGCGAGAGCCTGTGCGACGCTCTTGGTGTCATCCTTGACGAATGCCTGGTCGAGGAAGCAGATTTCCTTGTAGAGCTTACCGAGCTTTCCTCTGACAATGCCTTCCTTGACCTTGTCGGGCTTGGAAGCAAGCTTCTCGTCCTGTGCAACCTGAGCTCTGAAAATCGAGAGCTGCTCGTCCTCGTATGCCTTCTCGACGACCTTGTCGGAAAGGTACTGGGGCTTGTAGGCAGCGCAGTGGAGTGCGAGGTCGTGAGCGAATTCCCTGACGTTCTCGTTCTCGAATGCAGCCTTGTTGTCGGATGTGAGGATTACGGAAACTGCAACGGCACCGTCACCGTGGATGTATGTTGCTGCATATCCGTTCTCGGGGATGTCATAGACCTTGAGAGAGACAAGGTTCATGTTCTCCTTGATGATTGCGATGAGACCGTCGACCATGCCCTTGAGCTCGTCGTTTGGCTCTGTGTATCCCTTTGCGAGAACGACGTCGCAGATATCCTCGCCGAGTTTTGCGAAGTCTGCGTTCTTTGCAACGAAGTCAGTCTCGCAGGAGAGAGAAAGCATTACGACCTTCTTTCCGTTTTCCTTGACGAAGACTCTTCCGTTTTCCGTTGCTCTGTCCTGTCTCTTTGCGACAGCTGCGAGTCCCATTTCCTTGAGAATCTTCTCGGCACCTGCGAAGTCGCCGTCAGCCTGTGTGAGGGCCTTCTTGCAGTCCATCATTCCGGCACCTGTGAGATCACGAAGTTTCTTTACATCTGAAGCTGAAATATTAGCCATAGTATAATCTCCTCTTATGAGTGTCTTTTAATTATTTGTTGAAGTATTCCTCTTCGTCCTCAGCGCCTGCTTCTTCCTCTTTCTTCTCTTCGGAAGGAACATAGTTTGAGTAGTCCTCGATTACTTCGTCCTTAGCTTCCGCTGCGCCGTTTGCTGCTTCGAGAGCTTCGTCCTCGTCGTCGAGGGATTCGATGATCTGGATGCCTGCTTCGCTGTCAGCGTCGATGACTGCGTTTGCGATGATTTCAACGAAAAGGGAGATGGCGCGGATAGCATCATCGTTTCCCGGGATGGGGTAGGTGATGTCTGTCGGGTCGCAGTTTGTATCTACAACGGCGATGACGGGGATTCCGAGTCTCTTGGCCTCTGCAACTGCGAGAGCTTCCTTCTTCGTGTCGATGACGAAGAGAGCGCCGGGGAGTTCCTTCATGTCCTTGATACCGCCGAGGTTCTTCTCGAGCTTTGCCTTCTCCTTTGTAAGGAGAGCGACTTCCTTCTTTGTCATGGAGTCGAATGTTCCGTCAGCTTCCTGTCTCTCGATCTTCTTGAGCTTTGCAATGGACTTCTTGATTGTGGAGAAGTTCGTGAGCATACCGCCGAGCCAGCGGTTTGATACGTAGGGCATGCCGCATCTCTTTGCTTCTGTCTCGATTGCGACCTGTGCCTGCTTCTTTGTGCCGACGAAAAGAATCTGCTTGTCGTTCTGGACCTGGGCTCTTACTGCCTCGTAAGCCTCGACGATGCATGCTGATGTCTTCTGTAAGTCGATGATATGGATTCCGTTTCTCTCTGTGAAGATGAAACGTGCCATCTTAGGATTCCATCTCTTTGTCTGATGGCCGAAATGTACGCCTGATTCAAGCAGGCTCTTCATTGTTACTACTGCCATAGTAGTCACTCCTTCGCAAACCTCTTACTCCGGATGTTTCACCGGTGGGTTCCCAACACTATATCTCTTCCATACGGAAGGAAATTTGACTGCCCTGAGGCAACCGGGAGTATCTTACACTCAGTTCTGCCTTTTAGACAAGAGGTGAAGAAAGGGTGAAATATGTTAATTTGTGTTAGAGAAAGCGTCATGGGGAATTTACTTACCGCCCTCTGAGTTCAGCATTTTGTAAAGAACGTAAAATTTCAGTTAGAATTCTAACAATCCGCTTGCAGAGACAAATTCCGTGCAATATTCTTTCGTTGTGATTCGAACATGCGGATGCGCACCGCAGCTTGAATACGAGGGGTATAAGTCAATGACAGAAGAGCGGGAACCTTCTCTTATCCCGCCGCCGGGATTCCCGGTACTCCTGATAAATGAGAAAAAGAAGAAGATTCAGGAGATATAATATGTTAAAGAAGATTGCAGTATTCGTCTTAATCGCAGCCATCGCCCTTGTTTCCGTGAGCGCAGCTTCGTCGAAGGTTCTGACATCACGCAGCGGAGCAACCTACAGAATCAAGAACAAGTCCACACTCCAGCTCGGTGTCACGGCAGGCTACACGGGCGGAGACGTCGAATCCTTCAAGGACGGCTTCAGCGACTACGAGAATTACCACTTCGGAGGCGACGTCCGCCTCAACCTCAGCTACCTCAGCTTCGTGACTACAGCCGTCTACTCCCAGAAGGGTGACAACTCCCTCATCGACGCAATGGTCAGCGCCAATATCAAGCTGGATATCGACTTCATCGAAATCGCAGGCGGAATCGGAATGGTCGTACCCGTCGAATACAACGACAGCGGCGTCATCGTGAACGGTGAGACAGTCTCCGACGCATGGGATGTACTCGAGCAGTACCAGCTCGTTGCACGTGCAGCAGTCGGAATCAACATCGGCGGGCTCTGTCTCGGCGGTGCATACACTCTTCCCGTCGACAGCATTTCCGATGCATTTGACAACAGCGACGGCTCGTATCTTCTCGAAGGCGGAAAGATATCGCTCTCGGTACTCTGCAAACTGTTCTGATAGTCATCATCATATTTCAGCGAAGGGGAGTGGCGACATTCCCCTTGTTGCGTTATAAGCGGTTAACATACGGTAAAAATAGTGTTCTTTTTTCACACGAGTAACCTTTTGTAATGTATTATATTTATATTGATGTGTAATACCACAATTTGAGATCCGTAATTTTTAGGAGGACCTTCGTTATGAAAAGAAAAATGTTGTCTGCCGTCCTGGCAGTGGCTCTCGTTCTTTCTCTCGTATCCTGCGACGCTGTCGTGGACATGATGGGCAAGATGGGGAATAACCTTACCGGTGTCGATACGGCACAGGTCGAGACTGCAGTCAAGAGTATGACTGTCAGTGAAGAAAAAAAGACAACGGTGAAAACAACCGAGCAGAAAACCATTAATGACAAGACTGTCAAGGATGCCAGTACCTTCACGTACAAGGGTGATGACGGCGAAGAGAAGGAAATCTATACAGTCGGTACGATAGTATCTGAGGACGGGAAGACGAAGACGAATGTCATCGGACTTTCCGATGTGGCAGTGATTGAACTTCCAGAAACAACAACTGTAGACCTTTCCGAAGTTAAATCTGTACTTCCTCCGCAGGATATCTCTTCCGTATCTGAAAAACTCAGCGGAGGTAACAAGGAAGAGATGCTGAAGCAGCTCGATACTCCTGTCGAAGATGAAACAACAAAGGAGGCTGCAGGCGGAACGAAACTGGTTGTACAGGCGATTCTCGAGAGTGCTAATGACATAATCGATGATGACGACGAGGCCGAGGCTTCAAAGCAGTCGAAGGAAGTCATCAAGACCGTCCTGACGAACATGGAGAAAAAGGACACAGAACTGACAATGGGTGACGTCGTAGTTCTCCAGGCTCTGACGAACCTCATCTGTGAGGCTCCGGACGCAGTCGCGGAAGTTGTGAAGACCAAGGATACTTCCTCATCGACAGGTACGACAGAAGAATCTTCTTCCGACTCCAAGGATGCGACAGTCAATCTTCTTGACGAAGCGAATGACACTATCATCGCAACAGCGGAAATTCTGAACACGGTTTCTTCGTCTACCACACTTTTCGAGGGAATCGACCTTTCGACACTGATGGGACTTCTGATGTCCTCATCGGAATCCGGAACAACGGAGGGAAAGTAATGAAAAAGATAGCTTCCATATTACTTATATCTATCATGTGCGTTCTCGCTCTTTCTGCTCAAGAAAAGACAGCGGGGGAGGCGATGGCTGAGGAGTACAAGGCAACATCTGCCGCCTACACTTCAATCGGTTCCACCTTTGCTCCCGAGAACGCAAGAATGCTCGGAATGGGCGGCGCGGGACTTGCTTTCGAAGATGCCGAGAACGGTCTCTTCTACAACCCGGCAACGCTGGGAGCAGGGGAACTGAGAATCTCTCTTCCGTCTGTTTCCGTCTCCGTCTACCACGTTTATGACATTCTCAAGGAAGACCTCATCAACAAGATCAGCGGTGACAAGTCTCAGCTTGTCTCGAGTATCCTCAATGTCGTAGGTACACAGTATGCACCTCTCGTGAAGGCAGATGTCTCCACAAGCGTGATTCTTCCGTTCGGACTGGGCTTCGGAGTCTATGCGGGTGATACTCTCAGCACATATTCGGGTTCCGCAATCGACCAGGTCGACGTTGCTCTCGTCGCGGGTTACGGACACAGATTCTACCTCGGAAACGTCTCCGTCTCCGCCGGTGTTACGGCTGAGTACGATGCACTCGTCTTCAACAAGAGAGTCAAGATTGCAGACGTCATGAAGGCCGATGATGTCATGTCGACTTCCCTTACGCTCGCTTCCGGCTGGAGTGGAAAGCTTCCCGTATTCGATGCCGGATTTACTCTCGACATCTCAGGCCTCAGCGCATCGGTCGTCGTATACAACGTCCTCGAGAGTTCCTTCGACATGACTGTCAGGGAATCGATGATCAAGGATCTCGGATTCGAGCAAGTCAAGGACGATGTCTTCAGCGAAACTGCAGATTTCAAGGTATCGGGAAAGAGAACGATAGCAGCAGGCCTCGCAGGTGACTTCAGCGGTAATCTCCTCGGACTCAGGTTCGCTCTCGATGTCAACGACATCCAGGGACTCGCTGATTCCGTCGGATCTGCTCAAGACGCAAAGAGAGTCATCCTCAAGTATGTCAACGCAGGACTTGAAGTATCTCTTGCAGATTTCATCGCAGCACGCGTCGGTCTCAACAGCGGCTACTGGACAGTCGGTGCGACACTCCGCCTCGCAGGCGTCTTCAGAGTCGATGCTGCATACTACTGGAAGGAGATGGGCGCATCAGCAGGCTCGAGAGGTCTCGACGGTCTCACGGTCCGCTTCAACCTGGGCTGGGAATAATACCAGATTTGAGTTAAGATACATGGCTGTCCGGAAGGGCAGCCATTAATTAATTATGAAGACTGAACGCATCGTAAACCGCATATTCCTCATCCTCACTTTTCTCGTGATGGCTCTCATATTCTTCTTCTCCGCCCAGAACGGGGAAAGCTCGAGTGAGACAAGTTCCAGAGTTGTGAGAATCATTCTCTCCCTTTTCGTAAGAGGATTCGGAAAGATGGGGGAGAGTGAGCAGACGGCTCTGATTTCCGAGTACAGTCATATCGTGAGAAAGGCGGCACACTTTTCCGAGTTCGCAGCACTCGGCTTCTGCTTCTCTGTCTACCTTTCGACGAGAAAGAGGAAGATGAAGATTCTTCCGCGTGGACTGGTCGCTCTTGTCTTCTCTGCGCTCTATGCACTCTCTGATGAGGCACATCAGATGCTCTCGGACGGACGCGGTCCCTCGCTCGTCGACTCCGCCATCGACACAGCAGGAGCTTTCACGGGAATTATCATCGCTCTTCTTATTTGTTATCTCGGAGAAACAAGACGAAAGTAAAAAATAGACCCCCGTCCATGCCGGAACCGGGGGTGAATTGTTAAACGCGCACACAGGACCTCTCCTGTATGTCTGGGACAGCCCCTTATATGGCAGCCTGAACTAGTCATTTAAGTCCGTAATTCAAAAATAACACCCTTTAAAAGGTTTGTAAATACAAAAATTATATAAAAATTGGGTTTTTTCAATTATATTTTTACAGTTTTCATACTTTTTCTTATATTCAAACTCGGAATAAAGTTCTACTTTGAATATATTTATTGATTATGTTTGATTTTGTATTTCTGTTCTCTGAATACAGACAATCTTCATTGTCTTCCTTCCGATATTCTATTATCTTTTAGTCATGTTCGGTTTCTTCATCAAAAAGTCGTTCTTCGACGGCTGGGACAATTTCCTTTCCCTGGTTCTTGGGAACATCGTATATATCGCAATAGTGCTTCTCGCTCTCGGAGGCTTCTATCTCTTCGGGGAGAATACGGCTCTCTTCTACCTTACCGTTGCAGTCTTCTTCCTCCTGGTGTCACTGGCTCTCGGGGGAACAGCGGAGGCTGCGAAGAACTACTCGGAATACAGAAACGAGACATGGAGACCGTTTATAAGAGGAATAAAGAGGAACCTGAAACATTCGCTCTTTTTCTTTCTTGTGGTGATGGTTCTCTTCTTCATGGTCTTCTTCACGATTCCCTTCTATACGTCGATGAGTTCTGTTGTGGGAGTCATCCTTGCCGTCGTCATGCTCTGGGTGTTCATATTCTTCATTCTTGCGATTCCGTATTATTTCCCGTTGATGACGATGCTTCCCGGTGACGGCCCGGTGAAGACACTGAAGAAGGCGTTCATCGTTTCTGCAGACAATCCGGGAACGAGCCTGCTGCTTCTTCTTCACATCATCGTCGACTCCATATTCTCGATAATCACTGTCGGCCTTGTTCCGGGAATCACGGGAATCATGCTGTCGACAGCGGACATGATGAAGCTTCTCATGAAGAAGTACGACTGGCTTGAAGCCAATCCGGACAAGACCAAGAAGGATATAAACTGGGATGAGCTCTTGTATGAGGAGAAGGAGTCCGTAGGACCGAGATCCCTCAAGAGCATGATATTCCCGTGGAAATAGAGGAGGAGAAGGATGCGTGAGATTGAATTGAAGGCTCATGCTTCAAACGCACTTGAGCTCAAACAAAGGATAGAATCCCTCTATGGAGAGGGACATGATGTTGCGAAGAGCGATATCTACTTCCACCGCCCGGGAGAGGTGAAGCAGGCACTCAGAATGAGGAACAACAGGGGAGTCCTGGAGTTCACTGCGAAGAAGACGTCTTCTGACGACCTCAGCGAGGACAATAAGGAGTACGAATTCACATGCGACATAAATGAGCGTGACAGGGCCTTCGACTTCTTCTGCTGCCTGGGCTACGAACCGTACTTCAGGAAGAACAAGAACGGCTGGGAGTGGACTGTCGGGGATGTTCACGTAGAACTGCTGGAAGTCTCGGGCTTCAGATACGGCTTCGAGAATGAAATGAAGAGCCACGGCTACTTCCTGGAGATGGAGATTCTCATTCCGTTCCGTCAGACGAGCGTCGACCCGAGGGAGGAGCAGAACAAGCTCTACAACCTTCTTCACCGTTTCGGCCTCAGGGACGAGGATGTCGAAAGAGGCTCGTACAGAAGCATGATTCTGGGAGAATGATATGGAATGGCGTGCATCACATATCCTGGTGAAGGATAAGGAAACAGCGGAGAAGCTCTACGAGAGAATAAGAAAGGGTGAGAATTTCGCATCTCTCGCCCACCAGTATTCCACATGCCCCTCGAAGGAGAAGGGCGGGGACCTGGGGTGGTTCAAGAGCGGAGCGATGGTAAGGGAATTCGAGAATGCCGTAAGGAACATGGGAACGGGAAGCATTTCTAAGCCCGTGAGAACACAGTTCGGCTGGCATATAATTAAGAAGACAGGAGTAAGGGATTGATTACGATTTACACAGACGGAGGATGCTCCGGTAACCCCGGCCCGGGCGGATGGGCATTTGCGGTAAGCGAGAACGGAAAGCTTGTTACCACCTCAAGCGGCGGCGATGCTGCCACGACGAACAACAAGATGGAACTGACGGCGGTCATCAACGCTCTTCGCTTCGCACTCGATAAGGGGGAGCATGAAGTGACGATTCTCACCGACAGCCAGTATGTCAAGAACGGAATCACGCAGTGGATTCACTCCTGGAAGAGGAACGGCTGGAGGACGAGCTCGAAGGCTCCGGTGAAGAATGTGGAGTACTGGGTACAGCTCGATTCTCTCAACTCCTCGCTCTCCGTCACCTGGTCCTGGGTAAAGGGGCATGCGGGAATCGAGGGAAACGAGGAATGCGACAGACTCGTAAGAATGGAGACAGCAAAGTATCTCTGAAATACAAGGCCTTCCCGGAAGAGAAGGCCGCTTTTGTCAGTTTTTGTTAATGACTTCGGGTGGGAGAGTGTGAATTCTCTTCTTCTTTCCGTGAAGCTTTCCGTGTGTAACCCTGTTGAGGCAGAAGTACTCCCTGTTTATTCTGTCGACTTCTCCCATGAGAGTGTCTCTCTTCGCTCTTGCGTCTTCAGAGGAAAGTGAATCGAAATCCGTGAGAAGCGATTCGTATCCCTTCTCGACGGCCCAGAGCTCTGCTGCGGCGTCGGCGTGAAGCGTCTTGTTCTCGTCGTCGCGGAAGTTCGAGGTGTAGAGGTTGAGCGAGAGAGAGGCGAGCGTCACGAGGCTGGTGACGGCGTTTATCTGAAGGTTTCCGTGGAAGAAGAACGATATTATTCCCACTGACGATACCGCCGTGAGTATTATGTCGAGAACCTTCAATGTCTCTATCTTGTTCCTCAGCCTCCCGTATTCTTCCCACTGCACCTTCGCTGCCTGCCTCACTTCGTCCCTCAGACGGAGTATCTGGTCTCTCAGCTTTTCCCTGTCGTCCATAGTCTTCTCCTCACTCATTCTCGCTTTCGTCCGTTTTCTCAAGAAGGTATGCGTAGAATCCGCTTCGGCTGCTCAGTACCTCCATTGCCTTCGTGTTCCCGGGGTAGAGGAGTATGGTCTTCTTCGCGTATTCGACGGCTTCGTCTTCCTTCCCGAGCTTGAGAAGCGACTCCACGTACATGTCTCTCAGTTCCTCGTCTCCCGGTTCCTTTTCAAGGATCAGGGCGAGGGTCTCCGAGTATGCTTCGTCACGCTCTGTCTTCTTCTCCGCGAGGGCTTTTATCTTCAGGAATCTCGTGTACTCCGGGTACATCTCACTGGCGATTTCAGATTCGGCTATGACCTTTTCGTATTCGCCTTCCGTGTAGAGAGAGTATATGTAGTTGTACCTCGTCTCCCTGTTCTCCTCCTCTTCGAGTTCGGAGAGGAGGTAGGAGGACGAAGAAGTATCTTCCACACTCACATCCTTCGTCGTCTGACAGGAGACGAGGACGATGAGGAGAATCAGGCTAGCCCAGAACAGTCTTTTCAATTTCAATCACCTGGTCACGGTATAGGTTGACGATGGATGAGCCGTAGTCCGCGATGAGCTGAATCATGTTTCTCGGTTCGGGGCCCAGGTCGACTCCGTTGAGTCTGTCTCCCGCATCACCGAGTCCGGGGAGGATGTATGCCTTCTCGTTGAGAACGGGGTCCATCCAGAGCGTGTAGACTTCAGCCTCGGGGATTGCTCTTGTTATTCTGAGGGCACCCTTGAGGGCGGATATGACGTTGATGAACTTGATTGATCTCGGCCTGACACCTCTTTCCTTGAGGTATTTCACGATTGTAACGAGGCTTCCGCCCGTGGCGTTCATCGGGTCTGCGAAAATGAGGTCCTTGCCCTCGAGGTCGTCGATATTGAAGAAGGAGCGGTCGAGGTCGAGCACATAGTCCATGTTGCTCTCCTTCTTGCTTTCGTCCCTCTTGATCTTGAAGAGTGCGAAGGGGGTTATGGTTTCATCGGAGGAGTAGTCCTCGAATTCCTTCGATATGATCATGCTCGGAAGCAGTGCCCCACGAAGCATTACGCACATGACAGAGGAGTGTGCGAGCTCGTCGACATTGGGAATCCTGTGGACTGCGTAGTTCGTGCATGGAATGTTGACGGGTGTCTCCTGGATCATGCTTCTCTTGTTGTTGAGGTTCCTGTCTGCAAAGGAGTGGGCGAACATGAGTTCGTACGCCCTCTGGATGTAGTAGAGGAATTCCTCGTGTCCGGTCTTCGGGTTCCTCAGCTTTGCGATGATGCGGCTTGCCTCCCCGTGCTGCTCTCTCGGTGTCTCGAAGGAATACACGTGGATGCGCTTGTTCTCGGCGCATACGCCCTTGAGAAAGGATCCGATTTCCGCTGCGCTTTTCGTGAGTTCGTCCTTTGCCTTTTCGTCGTCGAAGTTCTTCTCGAGCTTCGAGCATGCGTCGAGGCTCTTTGAGTAGAGGCCGCGTACCGTTTCTATGTTTTTCCTGTCGCCTTCGTCCAGGAATCCGTCGAGGTCCTGTGCATGAAGGATAATCTTGTTGCTCATTGTTTTCTCCTTGTGGACAATTTACCTCAATTGGAGGGTGTTGGGTAGTATCGGGAGAGTAAAAAACAACATGAGAAAGAAAAGAGGGTACTTCCGGAAGTTGGGAAAAACATCTTTCTTTTCATCCCTTCTTTCGGTTAGACTGTTTCCAAGTGAGGTTAAAAGAATCATGAATCTCGTATTCTTAGGCCCTCCGGGAGCCGGAAAGGGCACAATCGCAGCAGTAGCCAAGGATTATCTCGGCGTACCGCATATTTCAACAGGGGACCTCTTCAGATCCAACATCAAGAACGAGACCGAACTCGGAAAGAAGGTCAAGGAAATCCTTGCTTCCGGTTCTCTCGTACCCGACTCGGTCACAATCGAGATGGTGAGAAACCGTCTCGGGGAAGATGACTGCAGAAAGGGCTTCATACTCGACGGCTTCCCGCGCACCATCGCACAGGCTGACGCTCTTGCCGGGATGACCGAACTCGACGGAGTCATCAACTTCGTCCTGAGTGAAGAGGAAATCATCAAGAGACTCAGCGGCAGAAGAATGTGCAGGAGCACGGGCAGAACCTACCACATCCTCTTCAACCCCCCGAAGGTGGAAGGAAAGGATGACGAGACGGGTGAGGATCTCATTCAGAGAGACGACGACAAGCCCGAGGCGATTAAGCACAGACTCGATGTCTACAGAGAGCAGACGGAGCCTCTCATCAAATATTACAAGGACAAGGGAATCGTACTCGACCTCATGTGCACGAACGATCCCGAGGAGACAAATCAGAATTTCTTCAAGCTCATCAAAAAATAAGAGCCTCCGTACTGTTGTTTCATGCCCCGTTCTGGTAGAATCCGGACGGGGTTTTCATATGAATAAGAATCTTCCGGAAGTTTATTCTTCGTTTTCTTCTGATTTCGTTTCTCCTCTCTTTCCCTCCAGGGGAGAGGATGTCACACTTTCCGTCGTATTCTCCCGTGCAGTGGAGAGGGTCATTCTCAAATACGACAGTCAGACGGGCCTCGTATTCAATGCGGATATGACCGAAAGCGGTACGTTCAACGGCGGCGTGAAGTACTCGGCCTCCGTTCCCACGAATCTCGATGAGGAGAACTTCAGATACTTCTTCGCTTTCTTCATCAATGGCGTGAGCTGGTATTACTCGAAGAGGGGGATTACAAGATATACTCCCTCCGTTCCCGACCGCTTCTCCCTGATCTGCGGTCTCAACGCCCCAGGGTGGGTTGCATCCTCCGTCTGCTACCAGATATTCCCCGACCGATTCTCGAACGGCGATCCCTCCGTCGGGGCAAGGAAGGGCGAATACGAATTCGACGGGGGAAAGGTCACGACTCCGGAGTGGACGGACGAGCCGAAGGACTGGAACGAATCGAGGTGCTGCGATTTCTACAACGGCGACCTCAGGGGTATTGC
The DNA here is from genome assembly GCA_963626075.1 of Acutalibacteraceae bacterium. Lineage (GTDB taxonomy): Bacteria > Spirochaetota > Spirochaetia > Sphaerochaetales > Sphaerochaetaceae > Ornithospirochaeta. The sequence goes on along the minus strand of CAVFVX010000013.1, from coordinate 1,337 downwards.
GGAAAAGGCGGAATACCTCAGATCTCTCGGTGTCTCCGTCATCTACATCAACCCCGTATTCTCCTCGCGCTCCGTTCACCGCTACGACACAGTCGACTTCTTCCGTATAGACGAGAAGCTCGGCGGAGATGAGGCCCTTGCCGACATGGTCAGAGTCATGCACGAAAACGGCATCAGGGTCGTTCTCGACATATCCATCAACCACACGGGGCTCGACGCCGTGTGGCTGAAGAAGGCGAAGGAGGACACGTCGTCTCCCGAACACGACTTCTACTATTTCAATCCCGACGGGAGTGAGGCCTGCTGGCAGGACGTGAAGACACTGCCGCAGCTCAGGTATTCGTCATCGCTTCTGAGAGATTACATGTTCCGCGGTGACAAGAGCGTGATGAAGAAGTATCTTCAGGAGCCTTTCAACATAGACGGGTGGAGACTCGATGTCGCTCCGGAAGCCGGAAGAAGAGGAACAGAGCAGCTCTGCGAGGACGTATGGCGTGATGTCAACTCGTCGCTCAAGAGCGTGAAGAAGGAGCTCTATCTCGTGGGTGAGGACTGGGACGACAGCGCGGTATTCCTCAAAGGCGACATGTGGGACGCCACGATGAACTACTACGGCTCGGGACGGCCACTCAGAAGCTGGATGGGCGAGAGGGACAGATTCCTCGGTGAAAGAGAGGGGCACAGACCGGAAAGCGAGGAGCCGTGGACCGCTGAGGATGTAGTTGAAGCCTTCAAGGCTGCCGTCGACAGCGTTCCCGGGCAGACACCGTATTTCCAGATGAACCTCTTCGATTCCCATGACACTCCGCGCCTCCACAACAACACGGCGGTATTCGACAGGGATATCTACAAGGGAGTCGTGATGGCGCTCTATGCTCTTCCCGGAATGCCGAACGTCTACTACGGCGACGAAGTGCTCCTCAGGGGAAAAATCGACTCAAACGAAGGCGCCCGCTACCCGATGGAGTGGAGAAAGGAGAGACAGGACGAAGATATGAAAGCCTGGTACTCCGCTCTCGGAAAGGTGAGGGAGGACAGCTCGATGGCGTACTCTGCAGTGTCGTTCAGGGCACTCGACGAAAAGGCATTCGCCGTCATCAGATTCACCGGAAAGAAGGCATACGTCTCCATCATCAACAGGGGCGGGAAGAGAAAGGTCTCGCTTTCCCTCGTGTTCCTCCCGGAGGAGAAGTGCTCTGTCGTCCTCGGGAAGGGAGAGGGGAGAATCGGGGACGGAAGACTCGAGGTCGTACTCGAAAACAAGGCGTCGCTGCTGATTTCCCTTGAGTAATCGCCGGGTGAGGGTAAAATCAAAAAGGAAAGGATTGGAAAAAATG
>CAVFVX010000012.1:0-30245 GCA_963626075.1 Acutalibacteraceae bacterium | reverse complement strand
AACAGCACCCGGAGGTGCTGTCTCTGTCAGAGTGAGGAATAGAGCTCTGCATAGCGCTTCGAGGATGCCGCCCATGACCAGTCGGCCTTCATTCCGCGTCTCTGCATGTCTCTCCAGATTTCCTTCTTTTCCGTATATATATAATAAGCATAGTTGATTCTGTTCAGCAGAACTTCCGGGGTGAAGTCGTAGAACGAGAGTCCCGTTCCAGTGTTCTCGAATTCGTCGAGGGGAACGACTGTGTCTCTGAGTCCTCCCGTCTCGTGGACAATCGGGACGGCGCCGTACTTGAGGGAGATAAGCTGTGTCAGGCCGCATGGCTCGAATGCCGAGGGCACGAGGAATGCGTCGGAAGCGGAGTAGATGCGGTGCGAGAGGGCATCGGAGAACTCGATCTTCGCTCTGACCTTTCCGGGGTACTTCGCCTCGTAGTAGCGGAACATGTTCTCGTAGTAGCTGTCACCCGTTCCGAGGACGACGAGGTTGATGTTCTTCTCGCAGATTCTGTCCATGATGGAGTCGATGAGAGTCATTCCCTTCTGGCTTGTCAGACGTGACACTACCGCAAGCATGAACGCATCCCTGTCCTCCTTGAGGCCGAGCTCCTTCTGGAGCGCAAGCTTGTTGGCCTCTCTCTTCTTTATGAAGGACTTCACGTTGTAGTTGTTCACAATCTTCTTATCTGTCTCCGGATTCCATACCGAGTAGTCGATTCCGTTGACGATTCCCATGAGACGGTTGGATCTCCATGCGAGAATGTCCTCGAGGCCGTCACCGAACTGCGGTGTCTGTATTTCCCTGGCATACGATTCAGATACCGTCGTGATCCAGTCCGAGTATACGAGGCCTCCGCGGAGCATCGTGGCATTCCATTCGTCCTTCGGAGCGGACGTGTCCTGATAGGGCGATACGAGCAGTCCCGGTTCAAAGAGTTCGTCGGGAAGGGCGCTGACCCATCTGAGGTGTCCCACGTTCCAGCAACCCTGGAAGCAGAGATTGTGGATGGTCATTATGGTCCTTATGCCGCGGAAGAACCCGTCTCCCTGGAAGATTGTATTGAGGTACACCGGAACGAGTGACGAATGCCAGTCGTGGCAGTGGATGATGTCCGGTCTGAAGCCGATGAGGGGGAGTGCGGAGAGCACGGCCTTCGAGAAGTAGGCGTAGCGTTCGAGATCGGCAAAGAGATCGTAGTAGGGACGCGAGCCCGAGAAATACTGGATGTTGTCCACGAAGTAGTATGTGATTCCGTCGAGTACGAGAGAGTTTATTCCGACGTAGATGCGGTTGTCCATCTGGAAATAGACGACGCTCTTCATCATCTTCTTGTATTCACCCTTTATCATCTCGTACTGGGGGATGATGACCCTCACGTCATATTCATTCTTGTCGAATGTCTTCGGCAGGCTTCCCACGACGTCAGCCAGCCCTCCTGTCTTCACGAACGGAACGCATTCCGCAGCAACAAAAAGTATTCTTTTCATCTTGCCTCCTCACATAGTCTACTACTTCCTTTCGGAACATTCCGAAGTTTTTTTGAAATAAAGTTTGACAGCTGGGAAAACCGGTGTTAAGGTAAGTTTGTTCAGTGAAGAAACTAATTGGAGGAAGGGATGCCCGCGAACAACAATCTGTTCCAGAGAAACGCGAACATAAGCATGATCGCCCAGCTGATCTGGCGCGAGAGCGGAATCACGCGTGTGGACATATCGCGGCGCCTCGGACTGAACAAATCCACCGTCAGCAACATAATTTCAGCACTCCTTACGGCGGGGCTTGTAAATGAGGGCGAGCACAAGGACTCGTGTGCCCTCGGGGGAAGAAAGCCCATCGGTCTTTCCATAAACAGGAGTTTCGGCTGCGTCTTCGGTTTCGACCTGCAGCCGTCACACTACAGATCGGTCATCATGGGAGTCGACGGTTCCATCCTGTGGGAGAAGAAAGGCTCGAAGAAGCAGGTCTCCTTTGAAAACTTTATCTGCTCTGTCATAGACGAAGCCTTTCTCGCCCACAAGGGGATGGGCATTCCTCTTCTTGCTCTCTCGTTCTCCATTCCCGGTGAAATTGATTCCAGAGAGGGAACAATCATTCACTCGTATCCCTTCAGAACAGACAACTTCGCCTTCAAGAGCTTCCTCAGGGCCAGGTACGACTATCCGGTTTATGTCGACAACGACGCAAACTGTGCCGCATGGCTCGATCTCCATCAGAACCTGGGGCAGGGCTTCACGTCCAACGCACTCTCCGTTGTCGCGGACTTCCACGAGGAGGCACTCAGGAACGACTACGTGGCGGGTATCGGAACGGGTATGGGAATCATCATCGACGGTACGGTCTACCGCGGAAGCCACAACAGCGCGGGCGAATTCAGATCCCTCAGCTGGAAGGACGGCGACGACAACCAGTCGGGACTGGGACTCGATATATTGAAGAAGACCCTCACGGACACGGAGGCACTCTCCGTCTGGATGGTCGACACCTTCCACTCCCTTATTCCCCTGTGTGCGGTCATGGATTTCCAGAAGGTGATTTTACACGGCAATCCGTTCGTTAACTCGGATTTCGTCATGGAAATCCTTGAAAACAGGATTCCGGCATTCCTCGGAATCTTGAAAAGGACGAAATGTGAGTTAGTATTTAATGCAGAGGATGAGGCGGTTTCCGCCAAGGGCGCCGCTCTGATGTATCTGCATGAGCTCTATTCCATTCCCGATCTCGAGGGGGACAACAGCGAGAGATGGAGCTGGGATGAGGTCATGGAATTCTCTCACAGGCAAAGGGGGATCAACGATGGGGAATAAGTCGTTGTCAAGCAGAAGGGAGGAGAGGGTAGCATACTGGTCCCTCATACTTCCGGGATTTCTTATCTACGTCTTCGTCATGGCGTTTCCGACGGTCTTCGCACTGTTTCTGAGTATCACGAACTACAAGGGCGGAGCACTGTTCGGGCCGAAGAGAAGGCATATCGACATCGTAGGCTTCGAGTACTATGCGAAGATGTTCGCAGACAAGTACTTCTGGCTTGCACTGAAGAACAACATGTGGATTACCCTGATTTCCGTATTCGGACAGATTCCGCTCGGGTTCTTCATGGCATATCTCATATTCCGCGGCATGATAAAGGGCAAGGACTTCTTCCAGACGGTCATCTACCTTCCCTGCGTCATCTCCACGGTCGTCATCGGTAAGCTCTGGCAGGCGATTACAGCCCCCAACGGCGCGCTTCCCGACATAATAAGACTCTTCAATCCGAGCTACGTCGCATCCAACAGCGAGCATCCGATCATTCCGGTACTCCTTGTAATCCTCTGGATGTACACGGGAACATATCTCATCATCTTCCTTGCAAACATGCAGAAGATCGACACCTCGATCATCGAGGCTGCGAAGATCGACGGTGCAACGGAGTTCCAGGCACTGAGATACATCATCCTCCCCGCACTCTCCGGCGTCATCGTCACCAGCGCGATTCTCGCAATCTCCGGCTCGCTCAAGAGCTTCGATCTTATCTACGTCATGACGAGCGGCGGACCCGCAAAGCAGACGTACGTCCTCTCGATATACATGTACGACACAGCCTTCAAGGGATCGCCGAACTATCCTCTTGCGAACGCTGTCTCGATTGTCATGTGCATCATCTCCTTCACACTCATCGGAGTCACGAAGTTTGTCGAGAAGAAATTCGGAGGTCAGGAATGAGCACACACATCAAGGACAACAACAGTGTTTCGAGAAAGGTCGGGATGGTATTCACATACCTCATCCTCATCATATTCGCATTCCTCGCAATAGCCCCACTGGCGTGGCTCATCATGAGCTCGTTCAAGACGAGCCAGAGCTATCAGCTGGACAGGCTCGGATTCCCGCACGAGTTCTTCTGGCAGAACTACCGCGATGCATGGATCCGCGGACACTTCGGAACATACATTCTCAACAGTATCTTCTACACCGTCATAACGGTCGTCGCAATCCTGATTCTGGGTATGATGAGCGGCTTTGCGTTCGCAAAGATTCAGATGAAGTGCACGAAAGTCCTCTACGGCTCGTACATAATCGGTATCCTGATGACGCTGCAGTCGATCATGATTCCGCTCTTCATCGTCATCAACCAGGTCGGGCTCTACGACACGAAGCTCGGTGTCCTCATTCCATATATAGGAATCGGACTCCCGATGGGTGTCTATCTCTGCACCGAGTACATAAAGAGCGTCCCGACGGCACTCGTCGAGTCCGCACGCATCGACGGCGCATCGTACTATAAAATCTTCGGCTCCATCATCGTTCCGATGGCGAAGCCCGTTGCGACGACGCTCGCAATACTGCAGGTATCGGGAACATGGAATGAGTTCATGCTCATCAACATGCTCACATCAAGTCAGAAGAACAAGTCTCTCCCCGTCGGAATCCAGTCCTTCGCGGGAAGCCTCTCGACTGACTACGGCAAGCTTTTCGCTTCTCTCGTAATCGGCCTCATGCCTATGCTCATCTTCTACCTGATCTTCAGGAAGGAGATAACAAAGGGTGTCGCTGCGGGAGCGGTAAAGGGATAAGAAAACAGTAACAAAGGGCAGGATAACCTGCATCGCTTTTCATCAAAAGGAGGAAAATGATGAAAAAATTAACAGTTCTTCTAGTTATCGCACTAGTCGCAACGATGGTTTTCGCCAACGGCGGATCGGAATCCACAGACGGCAAGACAACCATCAGAGTTCTCAACTACATCGATATGTCGGAACCCAACAGTGCCAACGAAATCGAGATGATCTGGAACAAGTTCAGTGAACTTCACCCGGAAATCACGGTCATCAGAGAAGACCTCTTCAACGAGCCCTTCCACCAGAAGGTCGAGGCTTACGCAGCTCAGGGAAATCTCCCCGACGTCATGTACTGCTGGCCGAGCGGCAGAAGCTCGACACTTCACACCGAAGGCCTGATCAAGGACCTCACTCCGTTCCTCGAAGCAGACGGACTCCTTGACGACTACTCAGCAGTCACGACAGCTCCCCAGCTCGCCGGCTACCTCGGAGAACTCCCGAACGGCATCACAGCTACATCCATGATGTTCGTCAACAAGAAGGTTCTCGAGGAGAACGGACTTGAAATGCCCAAGACATACGATGATCTCAAGGCTATGGTTCCCGTACTCAACGCAAAGGGAATCGAAGTCATCAAGATGGACTGTATGGACGGCTGGGTAATGCAGTCATGTCTCTTCTCTCTCCTCTGCGGAAGATACGGCGGAGCTGACTGGAACACAAGACTTGCAAACGGCGAGATCGATTTCGAAGATGACTGGTTCATCAACGCTCTCACAGTTGTCGACAACCTCTACAAGGACGGAATCATCAACAGAAATACTCTCTCTGTTGCTTACGGCTCGGGCAGAGGCGACTTCGCTAACGGCAAGTGTGCATTCTACATCGACGGCGACTGGGCTTGCGGATCCTTCCAGACAGATGTCACGACAGGACAGGCTCTCATTTCTCCCTCTGACCAGGAAGCTTACATCGAGCTCATCAACTTCCCCGAGGTTCCGGGCGAAATCGTTCACGAATCCAACTCTTCCGTCGTAGGAACAGGCTGGGCTATGTCTGCTGATGTCGAAGCAGGTTCTGCTGAAGAAGCTGCAGCATGGGAACTCATCAAGTTCCTCGAGGGCGAATATGTTCAGACATGGAGACTTACAACAGGTGCTGCATTCCCGTCACTCACGACAATCGACGTTGCCAAGGTCTGTGAAGAAAACAACCTCGAGCCGCTCGTTGCAAAGAGAGCTGACTGGTACAACAGAATCGAAGTCGCTACACCGGTTATCGACGGCGTCCTTGATCCGGCTGTCTACGAAGTCATCAACACGGTTCTCGCAGAAATCGGTCTCGGAACAACAACAGTTGCAGACGCAGCAAAGACTGTCAACGCAGCTTGGAATGCTTATATCGGCAAGTAATAACTGCTGATCAACACAGCGTGGCGGGTCATTACGGCCCGCCTTATTTCTGAGGTACCAATGAACTACATCGACAGACTCCTTATCCCGTCAATAAAAAGCAGAAACGTTTCCGCAGGAAGGCTGATTGAGAAGCCTTCGAAAATAACGAGGATCGGCTCCTCGTCCGTCAACAGCGTCTCCGTAACGGAAAATGAGATAATCATCCACGGTGCGGGAGACGACGAAATAAGGCAGGGTGAGAACTACATTACCCAGCTTTCACTCTACTATGAGGGAAGAATCCCTCTCTGTTCATTTGAATTTTATTCCCCGGCAGTAAGATACAGGGGATTCCATATAGACTCGGTGAGACACTTCTTCTCGGTCAACGAGCTGAAGAGACTCATAAGAGGCTACGCTCTTGCGGGCTTCAACTATTTCCATTTCCACCTTACTGACGACCAGGGCTGGCGCTTCCCCGTCGAGGGTTATCCGCTCCTTGAGAGCATCTCCTCGAAGCGCTTCAGGTACGACAACGACGACTACAACCATACCGAAGGCGGCTTCTATACGCTTGATGACCTCGGGGAGATCGAGAGCTGCTGCCGCTCTCTCGGAATAACGGTAATACCCGAAATCGAGACTCCGGGACATGCGGAGGCTCTCCTTGCCTCCTATCCGGAATTCGGATGTACGGGAAAGAAGATTCCCGTGCAGTCCAACTGGGGCGTCTTCGAGAACGTGATGAATCCCGCATCCGAGGAACTCTGGCTCTTCCTCGATAAGGCCGTCTCCGTTCTCGCTTCCGTCTTCCACGGACCGTTTATCCACATCGGAGGCGACGAATGCCCGCACGTGCAGTGGAAGACGAACGAAAAGTGCCTCTCCCTCATGAAGAAGGAGGGGATAGAGAACGTCGACGAGCTTCAGGGATGGTTCACTTCCCGCATGTCGGCAATCGTGAAGAAGTACGGAAAGAGGGCGATCGGCTGGGACGAGGTTGTCGATGCCTCCGGAGTCGACGAAAGCGTCGTCGTCATGTCATGGCGAGGCCTCGAGGGAGCGAAAAAGGCGACGGGGAGAGGACACGAGGTAATCCTCTGCCCCGAGACAAACGGCTGCTACCTTGACCGCTATCCATCGACAGACGACTGGGAGAAGGGAAACCTGTCGATCGGGCGGCCGAAGGATATCTACGACCTCGACATCTCGATGAAGGAACTTCCCGGGGAGGAGAGAAAACTCGTTCTCGGCGCCGAGTGTACGCTCTGGTGCGAGAAGATAGACAGCGGAAGGGAAGCGGAGATGATGATCTTCCCGCGTGCCTTCATCCTTGCGGAGAACCTCTGGCTCGGAGAGAGAAAGAACTGGGAAGAGATAAAGAGTAAGAGGAGAGCACTCCACGACCTCTGTTTCCATCTTGATCTCGTGTGCTCTCCCCTCAGGTGGGATTAAGAGAGGACTTTTGAAACATCCCAGAGTACAAGGTCTTTCCGCAGTTTCTCAGCGGAGAGGCCTTTTTCATCGGGTGTGAATATGATTGTTCTGTCTTCTCCCGGAAGAACGGATATGTAGTTGTCGCTGAAGTGTCCGGAAAGGGTCTTTGTGTCGAGAAGGACGAAGAATGCGGGATTTTCAGCTCTAATTGTTATCTCGAATCTTCCGTCTCGTTCTTTAATGTTCTTTATTCCGAGTCCGCTTTTCCTGATTCTCTCCTCGTTGGGCTTGTTGAAGAAGAGGAATCTCTCTTCCTTTCTTCCTCCCGCGACGAGCTCCACGGAGACGAATTCGTCAGTCCTGTCACCCTTTATCTCCTCGACTGTCATGACAGTGGATTGAGGAATCATCATGCGGTATTCCCTCTTCGCCTTTACATCTCCGCTGAAGGAAATCTCCCTCACCGTTATTCTCGTCCATTTGCCGACACTCGTGTCATTGACGGCCTTTACAAAGAGGATTCCGTCCTTTCTGTAGAGAAGCGGCGCCACCGGGGCATAGAAATGCTTTATCGCATAATGCAGCGGCTTCCATCTTCCCGAGTACTCGATACTCGACCAGGAGGCTACGGGCCATACGTCGTTGAGCTGCCAGATGAGTGTTCCCATGCAGTAGGGCATGAGGCTTCTCCAGTAGGTTACGGCAGTCTCGATTGCAAGAGCCTGCTGCACCTGCGAGAGGTATAGGCCGTCCTCGAAGGTTTCCGGCTTTCTGAAGAGGCGCGAGAATTCGTTTATTATGATTTCGTTTCCGCTCTCGTTCTTCTGATGGTGGAGCATCACGGGGGAGGTGAGGCTCCTTTCATTGTCGGGGCAGAATGTCTTCACTGTGTAGGGTGATGAGAACGACTGGTAACCGAACTCCGAGCAGAAGCGCGGCTTCACGGTGTGGTAGAAGTCGAAGTCCTTCCCCTCGTGCCAAACGGACCAGAAGTGCATGTCGCCGTTGCCGTCGCTGTGCCAGTTGTCGCTGAAGTCTCCGGGGCCCGCGCAGGGACTCGAGGGCCAGAAGGTACGTGAGGGATCCTCCTTCATGACGACTCTTCCGACCGTTTTGTCGTTGAGAATCTGGTAGTCCCTGAAGTAGCGCTCCCTGTTCTCTCTTGTCTCCTCGTACCACCCGAGTGCCCCGAGGTCCTCGTTGTTGCCGCACCAGAGTGCGATTGAGGCTCTCGACTTGAGGCGTCTTATCTGGTCGGTGAGCTCCTTTTCGACAGAGGAGAGGAACCAGTCCTCTGCGGGGTACGTCGAACATGCGAACATCATGTCGTGCCAGAGGAGGATGCCGTATCTGTCGGCTGCATCGTAGAACTCCTCCTTCTCGTACCAGCCGCCGCCCCAGACGCGGAGGGAGTTCATGTTCGCCTTCACGGCATCGCGGAGGATGCTGTCATAGCGCTCCTTCGTCATACGGGACGGAAGCGCATCGAGGGGAATCCAGTTGGAGCCCTTGAGGAACACATCCTTTCCGTTGACGCATACCGTAAGTTCCTTTCCGCCGTATGTGACAGCGTTCTTCACTTCAAGTGTCCTGAAGCCGATGTTCCTCTTCTTCACCATGCCGCCGACGCTTACCGATGTGGGGTAGAGCTTCTGCTTTCCCATGCCGCTCGGCCACCATGACTCGACGGAGGAAGCGGGAACGTTCAGCTTCCTCTTTATAGTGAATTCACCCTTTCTGTTCCTGATTGTGAAGGGGTGTTCCTTTCCCAGAATTGCAATGCAGGCTTCCGTTTCACCTCTGTCGGCAACACCGAGGAGGTACAGTTCATATTCCAGAGTCCAGTTGCCTTCGTTTCTCTTCATCGTTACGGCTGCGTCCTTCAGAATGAGGGCGTCCGTTTCGATAATCAGCGGCTTTTCGTATATGCCGAGTGCCATCACGCACGGGCCCCAGTCCCAGCCCGCAGCGCACTGTGTCTTTCTCACGAGATTGCGGTGCGGAGAGCCGTTGGGGTATAGCGAGCAGGGAACGGGATAGGGAAGAGTACTGTTCCTCCTTTCCGCTTCCTTCTCCGCCGAATGGAATATGAAGGATATGGTATTCGTACCGTCTATGAGGTAATCCGTGATGTCCGTGTAGTATATGCGGTGGATGTTGTCGTATGATGCGGCTTCACTTCCGTTTATGAAGAGAGTCGCGACAGTGTCGAGCTTCTCGAGCCTGAGGAAGGCTCTCTTCCTGTTCCTGCGGTATTCGAACTGTCTCTCCATCTTCCAGTCGCCTCTTCCTGCAAAGAGAATGTCGAGTTCGTTCTTTCCCCGGTAGGGGTCGGGGATTATTCCCTCCTCTATGAGGGAGGAGTGAAGGTCTCCCGGAATCGTCACGGGGTATTCCTTTCCCTTTTCTATGCCGTACCTGTTGTCTTCGATTGCCAAAGGCGTCGCCTTCCACTTTCCGTCCAGTCTGATTGTTCTGTTCATGGTCCCTCCGAACATGGAAATTGTACTATGGAGAGAGTGAGAGCGAAAGGTTAAATGTGTGCGTTACAGGTTTATTTCCTTCCATCCCGAGGGGGTGAGGACGGTCTCCTTCGTGAAGCCCGCCTCCCTGAGGAGTCTGAGAGCGGTATCGTAGCCGAAGGCGAGAGTGCCTGAGGCGTGGGAGTCGGAGTTGATTGTCACTCTTGCGCCTCTTTCATGCATTCTCTCGAGAAGGAAGAATGCCGGGTACGGGACACTCTTCCAGCCCCGGCTCATCGCTCCCGTATTGACTTCGATTATCTTTCCCGTGTCTATGATTCTGTCGAGGTACTTGAGAGCAAGGGCTCTGTATCCCGGGTCTTCTTCACTGAAGAGATGCCTCTTCTCGTTGAATTTCGTATATAAATCGTAGTGACCGACGATGTCGAATGACGATTCCTCACTGAAGGCTGCAAGCTCCTCGAGGTAGCTCTCGATGAGCGCAAGATGATCGCCTCCGAATGCGGTGAGTGCGGCCTCCCACTCCTCGGGGGTGTTGTCGACGGGGTAATAGCATCCGTTCTTTCTGAAGAGGTGCACGGATCCTATCGTATAGTCAAGGCGTGAATCTATCTCCGGTCTCTTCTCGCCGAGAACCCTGCTTTCGAGTTCGAGCCCCAGGAAGACGTTGATTCTTCCTCTGTATTCTTCCCTGAGATTCAGGACGGTGTTGATGTAATCCTCCACCTTTTCCTTCTTTATTCCGCAGACGTCGAAGGGATAGCCCGTGTATGCGTGCGACGATATTCCTATCGATTCGAACCCCAGCGCGATTGCGCTCTCGATCATTTCCCTGACGGTGTTCTTTCCGTCACAGAAGGTGTTGTGTGTGTGAAGAGATGACAGCTGCATTTACCTACCCGTATTCATCCTTACTTTTTTCATTGCGATGAGCCCCGTTATGTCGGCTGCAATCCAGCCGATGACGATTGCTCTCCATATTGCCGTCTCACCGAAATAAGGCGAGAGAGTATATGCAAGAAGTACCCTCAGCCCGAGTGATATGACCGTAAGAACTATGCTCCACTCGGGTCTTCCTATTCCCCTGTAATAGCCGTAGAGGAGGAAGAGAATTCCGATTCCGATGTAGAAGGAGCCTTCAATCCTCAGATATTCGACGCCGCCCGAGATGACCTCGGTTTCGGCTGAATCGACGAAGAAGGACATGAAGACGGGAGCAAAGACGCATATGACAATTGAAATGACGACGGAGAATGCTGCGGAGACGACGAACGCCCCCTTCGTCCCCTTCCTGATTCTCTCCGTCTTCCCGCCTCCGAGATTCTGGCTGACGAAGATTGAATAGGCCGAGCCGAATTCCTGACTGGGAGTATAGGCGAGTGTGTCTATCTTGACTGCGGCCGCGAAGGACGCCATGACGACAGTGCCGAAAGAGTTCACGAGACCCTGTATCATCAGAATGCCGAAGTTCATGATGGACTGCTGGATGGATGTGAGGAATGAGTAACGGAGTATTGTCCCCATTCTCCTACCTTCAATTTTTCTCTCGTCTTTCTTCGGGAGAAGGTTCTTCCGGGTGAGGAGAAGATAGACTGTTATCCCGATCCCCGACACCGCTTCGGAAATCACGGTAGCTTCCGCGGCTCCCTTCACTCCGCGGGCGAATGAGATTATGAACACAAGGTCCAGTACGATGTTGAGGAGAGCCGGGAAGATGAGGAACCAAAGCGGAGTCGAGCTGTCCCCGCGGCTACGGAGAATGTAGGAGGAATAGTTGTAGAGGAAGACGAAGAAGATACCGGAGAATATGACCTTTATGTATTCTCTTTCATCATCGAAGAGCTCGGATGGTGTCTGGAGAAGGATTAGTATTTTGTCTGTGAGAAGGTAGCAGACTGCAGTGAGAACAACGGCGAGTACGGAGAAGAGGACAGTGCTGTTGTAGATGTCCTTTCTCATTTCCGTCATGTCTCCGCGGCCGTACGAAATGGAGAAGAGTGCTCCCGCCCCCATACTCAGACCGATGAGGAGGGAATTGAGGAACGTCATGAGGGTGTATGCGCTTCCGACTGCGGCAAGTGCCCCGGCGCCGAGAAAGCGTCCGACAATCAGTGTGTCAGCAAGGTTGTACGCCTGCTGGAAGATGTTGCCGAGGATTACCGGGAGCGAGAAGAGCAGCATTGACGATATTATGCCGCCTTCCCTTAGATTGACTTCTCTCTTCATATTTCAATCATACCTCCCCGGAGAAAGGTGGGAAAGGGGTGTCATGCAAAGAGGTCTTCCGCCGTGATTACGGCCTGCAGTTCTCCCGTGTACGGAGTCTCCTCGACGGGGTAGGTCGTGATGAGAGTCGAGTGGAGTGCGGCCTTCGAACCGGTCTTCTTCCTGAAATCTGCAGCCTTTCTCTTCTGGTCTCTGTCGAAGGCTGCGTCGACTGTGAAGCCCGATTCCGAGTACTTCATTTCGCAGATGTTTATGACCTGGTCCTTCCGGACAATGAGAAGATCAATCCGGGAACCGTATATTCCCTTTTCCTCATCCTTCCTGCAGCTCCAGGAGTTTACCCGTGTCGCCACTCCCGATATCCCGAGAGCCTTCTTTATCTGGGAAATGTGCTCGAGGCAGACCCTCTCGAAGGCGAATCCCGACCATGCCGTGACTGACGGTGAGGACGCCATGCTGCTCCATCCGTTGTCGTCATCATATTTCCTGTCCTTCAGGAATTTGAAGTAGAAGAGCGTGTAGTTGTCCATCAGCTGGTAAACAGTCAGATTCGACTTGTATCCGAAGGGAACGAAGGAGCGTATGAAGCCGCAGTTCTCGAGTTCATCCAGCTTCCGCGAAAAACATCCCGAACTGCTGATTCCCGTTTTCTTCAGTAGTTCGTCCCTTGTCATGCCGCTCTGTACCGAACTCAGAGCTTCCACTATCTCGATGTACTGCCCGGGTCTGTTGAAGAGTGCCCTGTAGAGATTATCGTATTCACTTTTAAGCATTGCTCCCTCCTTGAAGAAGAGGTCGTCTATGTTCTGGGCAAGGCTCTTCCCCTTCTTCAGAAGGCTCCAGTAATAAGGTACCCCGCCGAGAATCATGTAGCACTGCAGAATCTGGTGAATGCTGAATCTGATGTTCTTCGATTCGAGATAATCGCGGCATTCTCCGAGCGTGAACGGCCTGAGGTGAATCTGGCCCGTCAGACGGTTGTGAAGGCCGCCGCGGCTGTTCAGCACCTTGTCCGTAATCCACCATGTCGCGGATGCACATACTATGAGAATGACATCCTTTTCCTTCCGTGCCGTCACCCAGCCGTTCCAGAAACTTTCAAGAGCAGGAATCAGATTACTGCCGTTGGTGTCCATCCAGGAAAGCTCGTCGATGAAAATCACCTTCTTTCTGCTGTCTGATTTTCTGATTACTTCCTTGAGGCCGTCGAACGCATCCTCCCACGTCTTCAGAGGAGACGCCGGAATGTAGCCTGCTTCTTTAAGAGAGACAGCGAATCTGTCGAGCTGGGCCTGCCTGCCGCTGTCCTCAGAGTTCTCCTGTCCTGCGGTGCTGAGCCCCGTGTGCTCGAATGTGAAGCTGTAATTGAAGCTCTCCCTTATAAGATATGTCTTTCCTATACGCCTTCTTCCGAAGACTGCGACAAACTGTGATTCCTCTTCATCGAGTAGGGACAGCAGATACTTCTTCTCTTCGGTTCTTCCTGTCATGATGTTTAATGTCCTTTCCAAAAGTGGGTTGAAAATGTGAGTTTTGGAAATAACCCCTATGTAGAATATACCAGTTGAAGCAGGAAAAATCAAAAAGCTTTTTTCCAAAAGTGCCTCAAGAAACATAGTTTTGGAAACAAGGTTCGGAAAACTCCCCTGGAAAAACTACATTTCCTCTGAAAACTCCCTTGAAAAAACTACATTTCCTTCGAAAACTCCCTTGGAAAAACTACATTTCATTCGAAAACTCCCTTGGAAAAAATACATTTCCTCTGAAAACTCCCTTGAAAAAACTACATTTCCTCTAAAAACTCCCTTGAAAAAACTACATTTCCTCTGAAAACTCCCTTGAAAAAACCGCAGATATAAATGATACTCTTATTGGGAGTAAAGAATTATGCTCAGAAGGAAAATTGAAGATAAATTAACAGAGTGGAAGAATGACCCGAACCATACTCCCCTGATAGTAAAAGGCTGTCGACAATGCGGGAAGACATTCTCGGTACTTGAGTTTGCGAAGAAGAATTACAAAAAGGTTGTTTATCTTAATTTCTATGAAGATACGAAGTATGTTTCGGCTTTCGATGGTTCACTGAGAGTTGATGATCTGATTGTCGTTATTTCTTCTCTCATGAATGACAGATCCGAATGGAAGGAGAAGGAAACCGTCTTCATATTCGATGAGATTCAGGATTGTCCGAATGCTCGTACGGCTCTGAAATTCTTCTGTCTTGACGGCAGATATGATGTCATTGCCACAGGATCCCTTTTAGGCGTCAGAGGCTACGGACATGAGCCGAAATCCATTCCTGTCGGTTATGAAACCGTAATCGATATGTATCCTTTGGACTTTGAGGAATTTCTCTGGGCAAACGGCGTTTCAGACAGTGTAATTGAAAGCCTTGCCAGGTCGCTTTCTGACGAAACTCCGGTCCCTGCAGGTCTTCATGAGCAGATGAAGGATCTTCTTCTTAAGTATACGGTTGTCGGTGGAATGCCGAAGGTCGTACAGAATTTTGTAGACAACAGACAGTTGAATCTTGTTCTTAAACTGCAGAAGAACATTGTTGATTCCTATGAGGATGATATCGTGAAATATGCAGAAAAAAGTGACAAAGGAAAGATCAGGGACTGCTTCAGGTCAATTCCCAGACAGCTTGCAAAGGAGAACAAGAAATTCCAGTACAGTCTTATCAAGAAGAATGCCACTTCCTCTCGTTTTGAGGGATGCATCAAATGGATTGAAGATGCGGGAATTGTCGTGAGATGCTATAACCTTTCGATTACCGAGCTGCCGCTGGATGGTAATGCAATGAATGATGTGTTCAAGGTTTATATGTGTGACACCGGATTGTTTGTAAGCATGCTGGAGGAAGGAACACAGTTTGATATCATTAGCGGAAATCTTCTGGGGTACAAAGGTGCCATCTTCGAGAATCTTATTGCTGATATTTTCTGCAAGATGGGGAGAAAACTCTATTATTTTCACAAGGATACCGGTCTGGAGGTTGATTTCGTCACTCGTTACAAAGGAGAGTGCACCCTTGTCGAGGTGAAGGCAGCATCCGGGAATGCAAAGAGCACAAGGACGATTCTTGAGAATCCTCAACGGTATCATGTGAAGAGTGCCATCAAACTCGGCGGAGAATATAATGTTGGACGAACGGGTAATCTGCTGACTCTGCCCCTCTATATGGCCTTTCTGCTTCGTGGCTACTGATTCTTTCCTCATAGGCCAGGAAACGGCTCACTAGCACATGATGTGCCTTTGGGTTATAATCGGGGCATGACAACATTAGAACTGAGCACGGGGGATTCTATCCAGAAGGCCTTGTCCTCTGCGCCCGAGGGACCTTTGACACTGATTCTCGATGAAGGAACCTGGAATGAAAAGGTCACTGTCAACAGACCGGAAGTGACACTCATAAGCGAGTGCGGTGCCGTCATCTCATACTCCGACAGACACGGGATGGAGAAGGACGGTCATATCCTGAATACCGGGGACAGCGCGACATTCACTGTCGCAGCTCCCGATTTCCAGGCAATCGGAGTTACCTTCCTCAATTCGTTCAACTGGAATGAGGGACACAACTGGAACGACGAGCACGAGGACGAGAAAATCGATTTACAGGCTGTCGCTCTGAGAACGGTCTTCGGAGCCGGGAAGTCCACATTCCGCTCCTGCACCTTCACATCCTGGCAGGATACCCTCTACCTCGATTACGGCGTATCGTCATTCGAGGACTGCACGGTTTCCGGCAACATCGACTTCATATTCGGCTCCGCCTCTGCGCTCTTCCAGGGATGCGAGATAATCTCCCGCGGCAAGGGCTGTATCACTGCGCCTTCGACATTTGCGGGAGAGGAAATCGGATTCATCTTCCACGACTCGAGCTTCACACACGAAGACATCGTCGATGATTCGAGCGTCTATCTTGCACGCCCGTGGTTCCCTTCGGGAAGCACGAACCGCCGCCCCATGGCTCTCTTCATCGACTGCGAGCTTTCGTCCCACATAAACTCCGCCCTCTGGACGGATATGGCTACACGTAAGCCGGGCGGGGAGGAAATCATCCACAAGGCTGCGGATGCGAGATTCTTCATAACGAGCCAGGAGAGGGAGAACATCACGGGCGAAGAAGCCGACGAGGTGATGTCCCACCTCCTTGCCAGACTCTAGATGAAACCGAAGGCCCTCATGTACTTCGTTATTCCGAGGGCCGAGAATACTTCCTTCTTCAGTCTGTAGAACTGGCTGTTGAAGAGCTCGAGGAGCTCCGTTACCGTCTCATTCGTCGACGAAGATGTCGTAGAAGAGGAAGTATATTCCAGTGCCTCCGTACTCACTTCCTCGCTTGAAAGCGAGAACTGTCTGAGTGCCCAGAGAGACGCATCACATTGGGACTCGACTGTGTCTTCTATATCATCCGGAAGGGCGGGGAAGAAGTCTATTCCCGTCCTCTCCTCGACTTCGTCAACCGTTACCGCGAAGTACGACAGAGGCTCCGAGGAGTTTTCCGCGGGGAGTATGAAGCCTATGGCCTTTATGACGGGGTCGGTGTAATCGAGAATCACCTTGTAGTAGTATTTCGGAACGGCAACGTTGTTTTCGCCTATCGTCTCGTAGGGACCGTCCGTGAGTACGGGACCCGTTACGACGTATACTTCTCCATCCGTGTAGGCGATGCTTCTCACGGCTGACTCGAGGTCGCTCCAGATTCCCGCATTGAACGCATGGGTCTGGGGACACATGTTCGAGAGGTAGAATGTGTCGCTCATTGCATCCTCGGACCACTTGAAGTCCGCAGCGGGAGCCATGTGGCCGCGGTCGTAGCCGCTCTTCCTGTAGTCCTGGAGCGTTGCGGAGCCCGTAGTAATCGACGGGTCCTCGCGGAAGTTGTCGTTACGTGAGGCAACCTGCGTCGACACCTCCTCCTTCGTCAGGGAGTATGCGACCCAGTATGGTACCTCGTACTCCTCACAGTACGACAGGGTATAGCCCGTGTGTTCGACGACAATCGAGTCATCGGGACCGACGGGTATCTCGAGGTTCTCGATTTCGCCCTGCGAAGTCAGGCCTTCCTCTTCTGTGGAAGGTGTTATGTAGCAGAGGGCGAGGAATATGATGACGAGGGAGAGAAGTATGAGGCTTATCCTGAGCCAGGTTCTCTTCTTCGCCCTGCTTTTTGTCCTGTTCTTTGTCTTACTCTTTGTTTTTGTTTTCTTCTTTGTTTCCGGCATGATTTTTCCGTCTGCGCTGTCCGCAGACAGATTATTGATAATTCAATTCGCCTCTCCGTTTCAACCGGAAAAAGACTCTTTGTCTTCTCTTTTTCCGATGTACCGGAAGAAGAGTGAGACGACGAGGAATACCATGAGCGTCGTTGCTATCAGGATCGGTGAGTATTCTTCTGACGTGTCGTAGAAAAGCGGGGCGCCCGTGAGTGTCGTCTCCTCTGCAGAGACGATTACAACCGAGAAGAAGTTGTTTGCGTAGTGCATCGCCCAGACGGGAACATAGGAATGCACATACGTTCCGAGAAGCGAAGAGAGGAAACCCCAGAGGAAATAGGTAACCAGGGGGATTACCGGAGTGGAGGAAGATGTGACCTCGGTGTTGAGAAGGTGCGGGAGAACGAAGAAGATGCCGCAGAAAGAAGCAAGGATTATTCTTCTGCCTCTCCCGAGGTTCCTCTCCTCCGGGGAGAGTATTCTCTCTGGAAGAATCCTGAACACAACTTCCTCCGTAAGCGTCTGCGGAAGAAGGAGAACGGCGGAGAGAACGAGGAAGAGGATCTTCTCTCCCCAGCCGTCCGTGCGGTTGTAAACGATGTTTCCGCGTGAGAATGTTTCGGTTAATCCGATTACTACAAGTGTAATGAGGACTGTCGTCAGGAAGTCCCTTACTCCCTTTCCTCCGACGAGAGAGGTGAGCTTTTCCCTGAAGGTATACCTTACGAGGAGCATAAGAAATAAAAGGAGCACGAGGTGCGGCACGAAGGTCACTATGAAGATACCCGCCTTCGTTTCACTGAAGAAGCTGAGGCGCCTCAGAAGAAGGGTAAGCATTCCCCCGACCGAGAACCATCCCGCAAGTGATATCATCAGAACCAGGATATACCTGATCCTTGCTGTCTTCGCTTCCTCAGAGATTCTCAACTGCATTCCTCATTCTTTCGAGAGCCTTTTCGATTGCATCCCTGTTGGTGCCGAAGTTGAAGCGTATGAAGCTGTAATACTGTTCTCCGAACCAGGTGCCGTCGTTGCATGCAACCGAGGCTTCGACACCGAAGAAGCGCGAGAGTATTCCGCCGCCGTCGCCGCCTTTATATCTCTCGGGATTCGATTCCACTTTCTTCTTTATTCTGTCGTAGACCTTCGAGCAGTCGAGGAATGTAACGAACGACGAGCCTCCCTTCACCTTCCTTATTCCGCAGTTGTGCTTCCTGAAGTATTCTCCGATGAATGCCGCGTTCTCACCCAGGTATGTACAGAGTGCTCTGTTGTAGTCGTCGCACTCGGTGTAGGCGGTCTTCGACATCTCGCCGATGAAGTAGCCCGGGGTCGTGAGCCAGAGCGCAGCCTGCCTGTCCTTCCACGTCTTCATCATGGCGCTGTCCGAGAAGATGAGGAATGCCGAATGTTCTCCCGCAAGATTGAATGTCTTCGAGGGAGCCATGAAGGTGATGGTCTTCGCTCCGACCTTCTCATTGGCCTTTCCCATGGGAATGTGGGTGAAACCGGGGTGGACGAGATCGGCGTGAATTTCGTCCGAGAGTACGGGAATGTTGTACTTCTTTCCGATTCTGAGTACTCCTTCGAGCTCCTCCTCCGTAAAGACTATTCCCGTCGGATTCTGCGGGGAGCAGAAGAGAATCATCGAGGCATTCTTTGCCTTCTCCTCGAGCTTAGCGAGGTCGATGGAGAATCGGTAGTCGCTGTAGTCGAGTTCGAGTTCCTCCATTATCCTTCCCGAGAGCGAGCAGAGCTCGCGGAAGGGGCGGTAGGTGGGGGAGGGAATTACTATCCTGTCGCCCGGCTTCGTGAAGCAGTCGATGGCGAGGGCTATGCCGTGTAAAAGGCCCATGGAGTAGGTAATCGTCGAGGGATCCGTCTTCCAGCCGTGCTTTCTCTCTAGCCAGGAAGCGAATGTCTTCTCGAGGTCGTCGAACACGGGGTAGCCGTAGACGCCGCTCGATGCGACTTTCTGTGCCTTGTCGATGAGGGCATCGTCAGCAAAGAAATCCATGTCGGCAACCCAGAAGGGCTGTGCCTCCGGATTAGCGGAAATCGATTCTATTGCCTTGTTGTTCCACTTTACGTTGTTTGTCTTTCTTCTGTCGGGGGATTTATCGAATTGTGTCATTGTCTGTCCTTTTTCCCAATAGTAGACCTTTGACTCTCTTCTGTCCAACAGAGTTCCCTTCCGTCGTTTCTGACATCTGGGACATTGTCTTTTACACTACGCCTTCTTTCCGCTTGACGCCTTTCTCCTTCCGGTTATAGTTCTCTCATCAACGCAATGCCGGGAGATGAAAAGCCTTCTTCCACTCGGAGAGCTTCATCTCCCTCTTGAAAAGGAGGATGTGGAGTGAAGGACGAATCCGGACGGGGAAAAAGCAGCATGGAAACCGGGAGAATGTGTCATAGGCTATGGCTTCTCAACATATTCGCCGTCATCCTCATAGTCGTCGTCATGGCCTTCATCTCCTGCCGCCATCATAAGCTCTGGGTCTTCGCGGTTACCGCGGGAGCGGGGATGCTTGAGCTCTTCCTCTTCGAAATCCTTGTGAAGCTCATCCAGAGCTTCCAGAAGATGACCGCAGCCGTCGGGGACGTCGGAGAGAGAGTCGGAAGACTCGAGGAGACAGTGAAGAGGAAAAGATAGGATTCATCTTCTCCCGGGGGTGGAGAAGTAATCATATATGCCCTCCGGATTCCACCCTTCCGGAGGGCTTTCATAAATTAAAACAGGGCGTTTCCGCCCTGGTGTCAGATGATTACGAGAGGCTTGATGAGGTCTCTCGGCTTGTCTTTCATGAGCATGAGTGCAGGCTCGACTCCCTCAAGACCGTTGAATGTGTGCGTGATGAGCTTCTCGGGATGCACTCTTCCGGCCATTACGAGACGTGCAAGCTTCTCAGCTCTCAGTCTTCCTCCGGGCATGAGGCCGCCTCTTATCTGCTTGTGGCCCATGCCGCAGCCCCAGAGGGTTCTCGAAATCGGGATGGAGTCTCCGTCTCCGAGATAGTTGACGTTGCCGATGATTCCGCCGGGCTTCACGATGGCAAGTGCCTGGGAGAGGGTGTTGTTGTCACCTCCCGCGATTACGACCTTGTCGACACCGCGACCGTGGGTCTTGTCGAGAATCTGGTCGACTATGCTTCCGTTCCTGTAGTTGATGATTTCCGTTGCACCGTACTCGAGTGCAAGGTCCGCGCAGATCTTTCTCGAACCGACAGCGTAGATTTCGGCAGCTCCCCTGAGCGCCGTTCCGGCTACGGCCATCAGACCTACAGGTCCGATTCCTATGACAGCTACGTTGTCTCCGAACTTTATGTCTGCAAGCTCAGCGCCGTGGAAACCCGTGGGAACCATGTCGGCTATCATAACGGCCGAAGCGAGGTCCATACCCTCCGGCAGATGCGCGAGGTTTCCGTCTGCATCGTTTACGTGGAAGTATTCGGCAAAGACTCCGTCCTTGAAGTTAGAGAACTTCCAGCCCGCAAGCATTCCTCCCGAATGCATTGCATAGCCGTCCTGTGCCTCGAGTGAGTTCCAGTCGGGAGTGATAGCTGTGACGAGAACCCTGTCACCCGGCTTGAAATCCTTCACGAGTGAGCCCACTTCGACGACTTCTCCGACAGCTTCGTGGCCGAGAATCATGTCCTTTCTTTCTCCGATGGCGCCTTCCCATACGGTATGGACGTCTGATGTGCACGGAGCGACTGCAAGCGGCTTCAGAATGGCATCAAGCGGTCCGCATTCCGGCCTTTTCTTCTCGACCCATCCCGTTTCTCCGATACGGAGCATGGCGAATCCTTTCATAAGGTACCCTCCTTAATAGGTAAATAAATATTGATTTGAAATCACTCTACGGGACGAACCGGAAGTTGTCCACTGAAATCTTCTGTAAGTTGTGAATTCAGGTGACGTTAGACGTCCGGCTGTTTCTGTAGGAGTTGTACTGACGGCGTATCGAGGCATGGTCGCGCTGCCTCATCGGGATACGCTTGCCGTCGGGGAAGACGAAGAACCTCTCCTCCACGCTCTCCACTTCGTCCATGTTGACGAGGTAGCTCTTGTGGCAGCGGAGGAATCTTCTGTCCGCGAGCATTCTCTCGATGTCGTCGAGCTTCCTCGTAACCTTGATTGAGCCCATCTTCGTCTGGATGTAGATGACGCGGCCGGAGCTCTCGATGTACAGGATGTCCCTGAGGCGTATAGTCTGGGGAACTCTCTTCGAGATGACGTGAATCTCGCTCATCGAACACCCGGGAAGGAGCGAGTCCAGCAGTCTCTCGAGTTTCTTCCTGTCGACGGGCTTCAGCATGTATCCCTTTGCAGATACCTCGTAGCTCTCTATTGCATGGTCGCGGCTGTGGGTGAGGAAGATAAGGTGGGTGAACCTGTTTCCTCTTTCCCTTATAGTGCGGGCACATTCTATCCCGCTCATGTCTCCGGGGAGCTTTATGTCCATGAAGATCATGTCGAGTTCTCCGGCCACCGGAAGAATGTCACGGCTATGTGTGAATGCCGCAATCGAGAACTCGGAGGGAGGAATCCTCCGGGAGAGGAAGTAGGAGGTGAGTGCATCATGGATGAGGAGGGTATCCTCTCTGTTGTCTTCGAGAATGCCGATTTTCATGTGTATCCCTTTCTCTGCAATTTTCGCATTTTAAGGGGGAGTACATGAACAGCCTTTTCAGCTTTTTCTTACATCAGAGAGGCTCTTTCTGACACTTCAGCGCTTCAGAAGTTTCTCCTTCTCCACAGTAAGGGGACAGTCGATTGTCTCTCCTTTGTATTCCACTGCGCCTTCGGGACAGACGAGAGTGCAGGCATAGCACCTGAGGCAGCCGTCCCTGTGCACGGCTTTTCCGTTTTCGATACTGATGTTTCCTGCGGGGCAGATACGGCTGCAGAGACCGCAGAGCGTGCACCTGTCGTTTACAGTGATGTTCTTCTCCGCCTTCGGTTTCCCGGCTTTTCTGCTGAAGAAGTCGACGAAGCGGTAGAAGGGAGAGAAGGGCGGGAGGGATATCTTCTCTTCGTCCGTTTCGGCCTTTATCTCCTCGAGTTTCTTCCCGGCATCCTCAATGAGGGCATCGTTCTTCTCTTTCGATATCTTCCCCTTCATCAGCGGAAGATACCAGTCGGGATAGACGAGGGAGGCCGAGTAGGAGAGATTGAGGCCCGCCTTCTCGAGTGCGCGCTCCATTATCCTTTCGGCAGTTCTTCCGTTGCCGCCCTTCGTGAGAATAGTGAAGACGTACTGGATGTCGCTGTTGTCGCGCTCTGAGAGTACGCTCTGTATGAATTCCCTGACGGGAAGCGGCAGACCGCCGTAGTAGACGGGAGAGAAGATTCCGAGGCGCTCGATGTCGTCGGGGAGGGATTTTCGTCCCTCGAGAACCTTCGTTATGTCTATAAGCGTCTCCGCGTTGAAGTGCTCTGCAGCGGAAAATGTGTTTCCCGTTCCCGAGTAGTATGCTATTACCGTGCTCATCCTCTGAGTTCCTCCAGCAGTGTGTAGAATGTGGGGAAGGTGACTGCAGCACTTCCGGTGCTGTCAATCTCCACGTCGCCGTCGGCCTTCGTCCCGGCTATCGACAGCGCCATTATGACCCTGTGGTCGTCGTGTCCGGAGACCTTTCCGCCCGTGAGGTGTCCCTTTCCCCTTATTATGATACCGTCGGGTTTCTCCTCCGCGTCCGCACCGAGTTTCTCAAGTTCCTCGTGCATCACCTTTATCCTGTCGGTCTCCTTGATTCTTGCCTGGGCGACGTTGGTGAACTCCGTCGTCTCCTCCGAGTAGCATGCGGCGACCGTGAGGGCGGGGAGGGCGTCGGGAATGTCGTTGATGTCATAGACTCCTCCCCTCAGTTTCTCCGGACCCGTTACCGTTACGTCCATGCCGTCCCACGTAACGGAGCATCCCATGCTTTCGAGTACCTCGAGTATTCTCCTGTCTCCCTGCGTGGTGTTTCTGTCGAGTCCGGACACCGTCACACTCGTACCGTGTACCGCGGCGAGAACGAAGAAGAAGGACGCGGAGGAGAAGTCGCCTTCGATGTATGCGTCGAACGGTGTGTACTTCTGTCTTCCTCTTATTCCTGAAACCATGAGGTCGTCGGAGAGAGTGACGTCCATCTTCTGATCCTTCAGCCATTTCTCCGTCATCCTCACGTACGGTTTCTCGTAGAGAAGCGAGCAGGTGACTGTCGAATCACTCTCTGCTTTGGGTAGTGCCAGTAAGAGCCCCGAGAGGTACTGGCTCGAGCGGCATTCGATTACCGTCTCTCCGCCCTTCAGCGGTCCCTTGAGGCGTATCGGGGGAAAGCCGCCTTCGCTTTCCGTGTCGGCTCCGAGGTCCCCGAGGGCCTTCACGAGCGGAAGGAACGGACGCTTTCTGAGCTGAGCGTCTCCGGTGACGGTGAATTCCCTCGTCTGTAGAGCAAGAATCGGGATGAGCAGGGCTGTCGTCGTCCCGCTGTTTCCGCAGTCTATGGTGAGAGGGTCGTTACTCTCCGGAAGGTTTGATGAATCGACGGTGATTGTTCCGTCTTCAGCCTCTGTTATTTCTGCGCCGAGTGCCTTTACGGCACCAATGCACGAGAGCGTGTCGCTCGAGTAGAGGGGGTGACGGATTACCGACCTGCCATCTGCCATGAGGGCGATGAGGAGAGCACGTATCGTCTGGCTCTTTGATGCGGGGACTGTGACTCTTCCCCTGTAAACCGATCTAGGAATAAGCATTCCACGATTATATGGAAAAAAGAGGGGGAGAGAGAAGGGAAAGTGTTCTTCTGATAACAGAAATTGTCGGTATTTATGCAAAAATCTGCATATTTATTCTGACTTATTGAATTATTCAGAGGCATTTGGTACGATTCGACCTAAAATAAGAGAAGACACCAGAGAGGAAAAGATAGATGAATCCTAAAACATTAAGTTATATCCTCAAAAGAATTCTGCTGGCGGTTCTTACAGTATGGATTGTTATGACGATAACATTCTTCGTCATGCACTTCGTTCCCGGCGGACCGTTTGCAAGCGAGAAGGCAGTCTCACCCGCAGTACAGGCTGCACTCGAGGCGAAATACGGACTGGACAAGCCCCTTCTGGAGCAGTACTGGTCATATATAAAGGACATCATAACGAAGTTCGACTTCGGACCGTCGTTAAAGCAGAGAGGACGTGACGTCATCGACATCATGACCGACGGCCTCAAGACATCGTTCAAGCTCGGCGTCAGGGCTGCGCTCTGGGCGACAATAGTCGGCATCGTACTCGGAGCCGTGGCCGCACTCAACAGAAACACGATCTTCGACAGGATAATCATGGTAATCAGTACAGCTTTCGTCAGTATGCCGTCGTTCATCATGGGCTCGCTCCTGTTGCTGATTTTCGCCGTCACCCTCAAGTGGGTTCCCGCGAACGGTGAGACGGCGAAGGGCCTCATCCTTCCCGTCATCACGCTCGGCCTGAGCCCGATGGCGCACATCATCCGTCTCACACGTTCGAGCATGCTCGATGTTCTGGGACAGGACTATGTGAGGACTGCGAAGGCGAAGGGTGTCGCACCCGCGAAGATCATCTTCGGTCACTCCTTGAAGAATGCACTCATCCCCGTCATCACCTACGTCGGGCCGATGCTTGCATACATCGTCACGGGCTCCCTCGTCGTCGAGCAGATCTTCGCCGTCCCGGGAATCGGACGCAGCTTCGTGCAGTCCATCATCAACCGTGATTATCCTCTCATCATGGGAACGACAATCATGCTTGCCTCTCTCATCGTCATCATGAACCTTCTCTCCGACATCCTCTACAAGGTTGTCGACCCGAGAATCGACTTCAGCTAAGGAGGAGCGGAGAAATGTTAAACAGACACAAGCCTTTCAGCCTTCAGCAGGACCTCAGTTCCTTCCTGCCGGCAACAGACAAGGAAAAGGAATACATGGTCCAGATGAGGCCCTCCTCGACATTCTTCAAGGACGGCCTCAGGAGATTCAGAAAGAACAAGGTCGCGATGGTGAGCTTCGTCGTCATCGTCATCATCACGCTCTCGTGCATATTCATCCCGTTCTTCTGGCCCTATTCGTATGACCAGCAGCTCGGAATAACACCAGGTAAGCCCGTCGATTCGTCATACAAGAACCTTGCTCCCTTCACATACGGTAAGACCGAGCAGAAGAGGATAGATGCGGGGGAGAAGATTTTCCCGCATATCTTCGGAACGGACGCTGCGGGGCGTGACTACTTCATACGTATAGTATATGGAACGAGAATATCTCTCGCGGTCGGATTCTTCGCGTCGATCATCGTTCTCGTAATCGGACTCACAATCGGAAGCATCTCGGGATACTTCGGAGGAAAGGTCGACCTCGTGATAATGCGTATCGTCGACATAATCTACTCGCTTCCCGACATGCTCATGATCATTCTTCTTGCATCCGTAATACGTGACCCGCTTTCGTCGGCTCTCGAGGGAACGGTACTGGAGAAGATAGGAAGCAACATCATATCGCTCTTCATAGTCTTCGGATTATTGTACTGGGTCAGCATGTCGCGTCAGATCAGAGGACAGATTCTCTCATTGAGGGAGCAGGAATACGTTCTTGCTGCCCGCACTGCGGGAGCAAAGGGCAGGTGGATCATCACGAAGCACCTTCTTCCGAACTGCATCTCCGTCATCATCATATCGACGGCGCTCCAGATTCCGTCCGCTATCTTCACGGAGAGCTATCTCTCGTTCCTGGGGCTCGGTGTCAACGCTCCGATGCCGAGTCTGGGCTCCCTTGCCTCGGACGCCCTCAACGGTATGTACTCGTATCCCTACCGTCTCGTCATTCCGGCAGTCATCATCTCCCTCATCGTCCTCTCATTGAACCTTTTCGGAGACGGACTGAGAGATGCATTCGACCCGAAACTCAACAGCTAGTGAAGGAGGAAAGAGAAAATGGCATTACTTGAAGTAAGAAATCTCAGGACATCCTTCTTCACCGACAACGGTGAAGTGAAGGCCGTGAACGGAATATCATTCAATCTCGACCACGGAAAGGTACTCGGAATAGTAGGGGAGAGCGGAAGCGGAAAGTCCGTCACCGCATACTCCGTCATGCAGATTCTCGCGTCTACTGCTGTAATCAAGGAAGGCTCCTCGATCAAGTTCGACGGCGAGGAACTCGTGGGTAAGAGCGAGAAGGCAATGAGACACATCAGGGGCGGAAAGATATCGATCATATTCCAGGACCCGATGACATCGCTCAACCCGACATACACTATCGGCCATCAGCTTGTGGAGGCGATTCTTCTTCACACGAAGAGAACGAAGAAGGAGGCATGGGACAGGGCTGTCGAGATGCTGAAGCTCGTCAACGTCAACGAGCCTGAGAAGCGTATGAAGCAGTACCCCTATGAGTTTTCGGGCGGCATGAGACAGCGTGTCATGATTGCAATGGCACTCGCATGCGAACCCGATATCCTCATCGCCGACGAGCCGACGACCGCTCTCGACGTCACAATCCAGGCCCAGATACTCGACCTCATGCGTGACCTCCAGAAGAAGCTCGGAATGGCAATCATCCTCATTACGCACGACCTCGGGGTCGTAGCGCAGATGTGCGATGAAGTCATCGTCATGTACGCGGGCTCGATATGCGAGCAGGGTACTGCAGACGAGATCTTCTACAACCCGAGGCACGAATACACGAAGGGCCTCATGAGAAGTATCCCGACTGCAGATACCGCCGGAAAGAAGCTCCAGCCGATTACCGGAACCCCGATTGACCTTCTTAATATGCCGAAGGGCTGTCCCTTCGCTCCCCGCTGCGAGAAGGCGATGAAGATATGTCTCACCGAGCGCGCCGAGAGAATGCTCATAAACGAGGACCATGCATCGGCATGCTGGATGAACGTCAAGGACTGTATCGAGGACGGTACGGCAACGCTGCTGGGTAAGGAGGCCAAGTGATGGAAGACAAAGTTCTTGTTGAAGTAAAACACCTCAAGCAGTATTTCGACATAAACATGGGAATGTTCAAGACCAGGCCACTCAAGGCCGTCGACGACATCTCCTTCGACATAAAGAAGGGCGAGACACTCGGCCTTGTCGGAGAGTCGGGATGCGGAAAGACAACGGCAGGCCGCTCTATCCTCCACCTCTATAAGCCCACTGCCGGTGAAATCATCTACGACGGCGTCAAAGTCGATAAGTCCACGATGAACGATTACCGCAAGAAGGCCACGATGGTCTTCCAGGATCCGTATTCGTCGCTCAACCCCCGTATGACAGTCGAGGACATCATCGCGGAGCCTCTCGACATCCACAAGATGTATTCCTCGAAGGAGGAGAGAAGACAGAGAGTGCTGCAGCTCATGAACTATGTCGGTCTCAACAGCGAGCACGCTTCTCGTTACGCCCATGAGTTCTCCGGCGGACAGAGACAGAGAATCGGAATCGCAAGAGCACTCGCGGTGAACCCGGAGTTCATCGTCTGCGACGAACCCGTTTCCGCTCTCGACGTCTCGATTCAGGCCCAGGTAATCAACATGTTCGTCGAGCTCCAGGAGAAGTTCGGGCTTACGTACCTCTTCATTGCGCACGACCTTCTCGTCGTCAGACACATCTCCAACAGGATTGCAGTCATGTACCTCGGAAAGATGGTAGAGCTTGCTGACGCAGGCGAGATTTATTCCCATCCTCTCCATCCGTACTCACAGTCGCTTCTCTCGGCTGTGCCGGTACCGGATCCGAAGATTGCCCGGGCCAACCAGAGAATCGTACTCTCGGGTGACATACCGTCGCCTCTGAACGCTCCCTCGGGCTGCCCGTTCCGTACCCGCTGCCGCTATGCGCAGGCTCAGTGTGCGGAGAGCATGCCGGACTTCAAGGAAGTGAGCCCGGGCCACTTCGTCGCCTGCCACCTCGTGAAATGACGAATCGGGACTGTTCAATACGGACAGTCCTATTTTCTTGAGTACTATCGAAATCCCAGGAATAAAAAGTGTTACTCTGGTAACAAATCGAATACTTTCTGTATAAATATACGGAAAAATGCATTTTTTACATGTAAAACTCTTGTCAAGAATGAGTAGATTGTTATATTTTCTTAGAAAATTCCTTATAAGGAGAAAAACTATGAAGAAGACATTGGTTCTTTTACTTGCATTAGTCATGGTTTCTTCTGTCTTTGCTTCTGGTGCAACAGAGACAAAAACTACAGCAACAGCAGCAACAGAGGCAGCAGGCCCATCATCTATTTCAGTATGTATCGCTTCCGAACCCGATACAATCGACCCTGCTCTCAACAGCTCGGTTGACGGTGCAACACTCTGTGCACACCTCTTCAGCGGTCTTGCAAAGTGGGGCCAGGCAGAGGACGGAACACTCACACTCGTAGCTGACGCTGCAGTCGAGCTTTCCGAAGGTGTCCAGAATGCAGACGGTTCTGTAACATATACCTACACTCTCCGCGACATGAAGTGGTCTGACGGCAAGGACGTCACGGCTTCCGATTTCGCTTTCGCATGGAAGAGAGCAGCATCCACAGAACTCGGCGCAGACTACGGCTACATGTTCGAAGTCGTCAAGGGTTACCCCGATGATCTCGCTGTCGAAGCACTCGACGACAAGACACTCCAGGTCACAACATCATCCTTCATCGCTTACTGGAACGAGCTCCTCGCATTCCCGACATACTTCCCCGTAAGAGAGGATGTCGTTGCTGACGAAGGCTGGGCTACAGATCCTTCAACATACGTATCCAACGGTATGTACTACCTCGCTGACTGGTCTCACAACTCCGTCATCACACTCAAGAAGAACGAGAACCACCCCGATGCAGCATCCGTTACAATGGATGAAATCAAGTTCTACCTCTCCGATGATGCAAACAACATGCTCTCCAACTTCGAGACAGGCGCTTGGCAGCTCATCGACGATGTCCCGACAGAGGAAATCCCGTCACTCAAGGTCAAGTATCCTACAGAATTCGTAGTCGCAGGCCAGATCGGTACATACTATGTCTGCTGGAACATCAACCAGGAACTCCTTCCGGCTGACTCCACACTCACAGGAGACGCAAAGGCTGAGGCTGAGGCAGAGATCAGAAGGGCAACAGCTCTCCTCATCGACAGAAACTACATCTGCGAGGAAATCGGACAGGCTGGTCAGGAACCCGCTTCTTCCTTCGTAGCTATGGGTATCACAAATGCTGACGGCAGCCAGTTCTACCAGACAGCAGGCGGCACAGACAAGAGCTACTACGGCTACTACGATGTTTCCGAAGATGCCATCGAAAGCAACTACAACGAAGCAGTCGAGATTCTCAAGAAGTACTATGACTATGATGAGAAAACAGGCATGTTCACGAACTTCCCGACTCTCACATACCTCTACAACACTTCTTCGGGCCACAAGGCTATCGGTGAGTACCTCCAGAGCGCATTCGCTGCTGTCGGAATCAACCTCGTTCTCGAGAACCAGGAATGGAACACCTTCCTCAACACAAGAAAGGCCGGTGACTATTCCATCGCTAGAAACGGCTGGCTCGCTGACTACAACGACGCTATCTGCTTCCTCGATATGTGGACAACAGCAAGCGGAAACAACGATGTTCAGTATGGCAAGGGCGCTAATGCCGACGTAGCAATCTACTCTCTCGACCTTACAGCTTACGGCTATGACACAAAGGTTGAGAAGGGAACATGGTCTGAGACATACGATGTCCTCATCTCCACAATCAAGAGCTGCACGGATCTCGAAGTTAGATGCGAGATGATGCACCTTGCTGAGGATATGCTCATGGAGAGCGGCTGTATCGTACCTCTCTACTACTACACAGACATCTACATGCTTGACGACTCGGTCAAGGGATTCTTCTCCAACCCGCTCGGCTACAAGTATTTCATGTACTGCACGATCGAAGGCTGATTATAAAAGTCCGAGATATATGC
>CAVFVX010000011.1:19876-30351 GCA_963626075.1 Acutalibacteraceae bacterium | reverse complement strand
TGCTGACTTTCCTTTTTCAGCTTTTTTCGTCTCTCCTTATTGACACTTCGGCGGCAAAAAGTTAATCATTCATGCCGTAATTTCTAAGGACAGACGTATGAGCCGGAAAAAGAGAATGTGGCAGAAGAAAGAGCAGAGGAAAGTCCAGCTTTCCCGCTTCTCTCTCACACTCGCTTCAAGCGGCTCGGACAGAAGATAACAGGACACCCGGAGAGGGTGCCCTCTTTTTTTGGAGGCAGATATGGCTAAACACATCTTCGTGACCGGCGGAGTAGTATCGGGACTGGGAAAGGGAATAACGGCGGCAAGCCTGGGGAGACTGTTGAAGGCCCGGGGCTACAAGGTGGCCTCGCAGAAGCTCGACCCCTACATGAACGTGGATCCGGGGACTATGTCGCCCCTGCAGCACGGAGAGGTGTTCGTCACCGAGGACGGTGCGGAGACCGACCTTGACCTGGGACACTACGAGAGATTCATCGACGAGGACCTTTCGAAGTACTCCAACCTCACTTCCGGCAAGGTCTACTGGAACGTTCTGAACAAGGAGCGTAACGGAGAATACCTGGGACACACCGTTCAGATAATCCCCCACGTCACCAATGAGATAAAGGACTTCATCTACAACTGCGGAAAGAATGCCGATGTCGTAATCACGGAAATCGGAGGAACGACGGGAGATATCGAGTCCCAGCCGTTCCTGGAAGCCATCCGTCAGATAGCACATGAGCAGGGTCCGGAGAACTGTCTCTTCATCCACGTCGTGCTGGTACCCTATCTCAGAGCCTCCGGAGAGCACAAGTCGAAGCCCGCACAGCACTCCGTGAAGGAGCTCATGAGCTCGGGAATATTCCCCGACATCATCGTTCTCAGAAGCGACGAACCAATCGAGGAATCGATAAAGGAGAAGGTAGCCCTCTTCTGCAACGTGAAGAGGGACTGCGTCATCGAGAACAGAACAGTGGGCGTACTCTATGAAGCTCCCCTCATGCTCCACGAGGAGGGACTCGACAGCGCAGCATGCCGCATCCTCCACCTCGAGAACAGGGAGCCCGACCTCACCGAGTGGGAGGATATGGTGGAGAGAATCCACCACGCAGAGAAGAAGGTCAGAATCGCAGTGGTGGGCAAGTACATGGAACTCCACGACGCTTACCTCTCGGTAATGGAAGCTCTGAAGCACGCTTCCTGGGCTGAAGGTGCGGAGTGCACCATCGACTGGGTCGACAGCGAGAGAGTCAACGACGACGATGCCGCGGCAATCCTCTCGGGAGCAGACGGAATACTCGTTCCGGGAGGCTTCGGACAGAGGGGAGTCGAAGGAAAGATATCTGCTGTGAGATACGCGCGTGAGAACGGGGTACCGTTCCTCGGAATATGTCTTGGAATGCAGGTTGCGGTGATAGAGTATGCGAGAAACGTACTCGGACTCGAGGGTGCGAACTCCTCCGAGTTCGACAGCGATGGTAAATACAGCGTAATCGACATCATGCCCGACCAGAAGGGAGTGAAGAAGGGAGGAACGATGAGACTCGGTGCCTACCCCTGTGCTGTAAGGAAGGGAAGCGTACTCGAGAAGCTCTACGGCTCCTCTCTCATCCAGGAGAGACACAGACACCGCTACGAGTTCAACAACGACTTCCGCTCTCTCTTCGAGGAGAGTGACATGAAGCTCTGCGGAACAAGCCCGGACGGAAAGCTCGTGGAGGAAGTGGAGATTCCCTCGCACCCGTACTTCGTCGCCGTACAGTTCCACCCCGAGTTCAAGAGCAGGCCGCAACGCCCCGAGCCCTGCTTCTCCGGGCTCATCAGAGCAGCGCTTGAGAGGAGGTATTCAGGTTCTGTCAGTTCCGAGAAGGAGTCCGAGTGACTCCTTCACATAGTTGAAGCACAGGAATTTCTGCATTCCGTTTGCAGAGTAGTAGCAGTACCAGCTGTTCTCGCTCTCCTTGTACCGGACATCGAGACTTGTGATGTATCTCGAAGCCCAGCCCTCAAGGGGAGTTTTCTGTATGACACGGCTGAATGTGAAGTCGATGCCGTCGGGGCTCGTGAGAAGGAGTATGTTAGTCGTGCTCTTTTTCCTCTCCCTGTCGTAGGAGAATGCGCATTCGAAGGCTGCAATGCCGTCGGAGCACTGGACTATGTGAACCGAGCCCGTGGCGAGATTGCGGTATTCGCTGTCTCCCTCGATATCCAGTACGGGTTCGGGATTGACGCGGTAGTCGTGGTCGAGGTAGTCGGACTCGGCGTACATGAGCCGTGCAGTCGCCTTCTGGTTCGTGTCGTAGAGTCTCGTCTCCCCCGCTCCGAAGTACAGACGGTATATTCCCCCGATTTCGATTATCTGGGGGCGCGAAACCCTCACCGGGCCGTCCTTGTACTGGGCACGCGTAATCTTCGTGGAATCGAGAACGAGCTTGGGCTCAGACCATAAGAGGAGGTCCGTGGAGCTTATCACCATGATTCTCGAGGCGCTGAGGGAGTTGTCATCCTTGCGGAAGAACGATGTGCGGTCGTGTATCTCATAGAAGAGATAGTATGTGTTTCCTTCCTTGAAGACGAACGGAGAGTGTGCACGTGCAACGATGATGTGCTCCCTCTTCCATTCAAGTCCCGAGGTGCTCGTGAGATGCTCCACCCCCACCCAGGTGTGGGCGAACATGTGCCAGAGTCCGTCCGGAGACTCCTCCGGCAGCAGATAGGCCGGATCGCAGAGTCTGAGGGCACCGCGTGTGACGATGGGCTCGTCGTTGAACGAATACCAGTATGATGACTCGAGTTTCTCAAGACTCTGGAAACGCATCACCTTCTCCTCGGGTCGCTTCCCTTTCCGCCTATGTCCCACTTCTCGGCGGCAATGGCTACAAGCTTTCTGTATACAAGAAGGGAGAGTACGAACGAGAGAATGAGATCAAGTGCAGTAAGAACTGAATAGACTGTATCTGAAAGCTGCACATGACTTGCCAGCACTCCCAGAAGAGCCGTGAGAATAATACAGAATAATATGATGAGAGCGATGTTCACGAGGGTCGCGACTATCATGAATACAGGTGTGCTTATCTTTTTCTTTTCACTCATGTTTCTTCTCCCTGCCGTTTCTGACTTCGGAAACGATTATTGAGATTATAAGTAATCCGACAGATATTACAACAGAGGAATCCGCAACATTCCAGGTCGGAAATCTCTCAAGTCCGAAGAGTCCGTAGAACTTCACGCTTATGAAGTCGACGACCCTGAGGGACCTGAAGAGTCTGTCTATGAGGTTTCCCACCCCGCCTCCGAATATTCCGGCAAGGCACCATTTCTGGAAAACGTTGAATTCCCTGTCTGTCCTTTTCGACACGATGAGAACAGCCACCAGAGCCATGATTAAAAGCGGCAGCCCCACGAAGAGCACGTACTTCAGCGCCACGGGGATGTTCTCTCCGAGAGAGAATGCGACGGCATTGTTCCTCACGTGGACAATCCACAGAAAGCCGTTGAGAAACGAGTATCCTATCGTATTCTCGGGGATGGTCTTCACGACCCAGAACTTCGTAAGCTGATCGAGGATTATTATCCCAAGTGACAGCAGGAACGGAAGGTATCTTTTCTTCTCTCTCACAGTCCCGTCTCCGCATCTATGAACACAGTCTCGATTCCGAGCTTCTTCTCCGTAAGCCTCTGGAGAGCCTTAACGCCGTAGGTTTCGCTTCGGTAGTGGCCAAAGGCCAGTACGCTCAGTCCGTTCTCCTCTGCCTCATGGTAGACATCGTGATGAACCTCTCCCGTGATGAAGAGATCAACGCCTTCCTTCACGGCATCCCTCACGTCGCTCGAGCCGCTTCCGGAAACGATGGCGACTCTCTCGATTCTCTCCTTAGAGCACCCGTCAATGACAAAGGCATCGGGGCACTTCAGAAGTCCCTTTATCTCGCCAGGTGTCATCGGAAAGGGAAGAGAGCCCATGACTCCGATCTTCTTTCCCTCCCATTCTCCGAAGCCGTCGAATTCCTTCATGCCGAGAGTCAGTGCAATCTGGGCGTTGTTACCGTAGGGAATGTTCGCATCAAGAGGTATGTGACAGGCAAAGAGCATCATCGACGAGTCGAGTGCCTTCTTCACCCTCGTATAGTGGACGCCGTCTATCGCTACGGGCTTACCCCAGAAGAGGCCGTGGTGGACGACGAGGATATCGCATCCCGCGTCCGCAGCCCTGCCGATGGTCTCACCGCAGGCATCGACTGCGAAGGCGGCCTTCTTCAGTTCCCTCTCGGGACATCCTATCTGTATACCGTTGAGAGATATATCTCTGAAGGAGGAAACGGAGAGCGTATCCTCCAGAAAACGGGCATATTCATATATAGTCATAGCTATGGATTATAAAGGCCAAAGGAAAGGTAGTCCACAGAAAGAAGGGAAGAACACAAAGAACACACGGGAAACGGAAAACTCTCCGTACCTTACTTTCCGAAGAGGAGAATATCCATGCGTTCAACTTCATATTCGAGAGAGGAAACATCCACCTTTCTGTCTTCGAAAGTCCCTTCTCTATTCACAATGATGTCGACGGGTCGGCCGCTCATGTATCGGATAGCTCTATATGCCCCGGCCGTCATTCAATCATGTCCTTCTCAGAGTCGCTGACCACGATATGGAAATCATAGTCACTGTTCTCATTCTCCCTTTCTTCTGCAAAGGAGCCGGAAAGATAAACCTTCAGAGGTGACAGCTCACTGACGAATCTGTCCGCCGGTTCCCTGATTTCTTCTGTAATCATCAGTCACATTCTCCTCTTACGGAGACATACCCCTTCTCCGTCTTCGCAATCATTCCGGACAAGGTAAGCCTCTCAAGCGCCCTCGTAACCGTTATTCCCGATACATGCGGAAGAAGATACTCAATCTCACTCTTCATAAGCGGCTCACGGCTCTCCTCAAGTACCGAGAGGACAAGAGAAGGCTTCGGCCCGGTGCTTTTCACTCTCTTCATAAGTGCAGCCACGTTGGAGTACACCTCCGCCACTGTTTCGAGGAACACTCTTACAAAGGGCATGTAGTCGTTTCGATTCTCCTCCCACCGTACCGAAGAGAGAATGATAGCTTCCCCGAAATCATGACTTTTCTTCTGAAGAACACGCTCGAGGGACGAGTACCATATTCCGTCCCGGCCCGAGGAGGAGAGAAGAAAGAGCATGAGAAGTCCCGCGTGGCGCTCCAGAGAAGGACTGGAAAGGATGCAGTCGAGAACGAAGGAAGGAATCAGAAGAAGCGGCTCGACACCTCCATTCAGAGCGGAGACAAACGCATCCTCTGCCTCCCGCGGTATTTCCTCCCCTTCGGGAACGAGGAGATTCAGAGCCTCCATTTCATCTTCCGGACCAGACGTCTTCATCTCCCTTATGCTGTCGTATGCCGAGAGGTAGAGCACAAGCTCTTTCTCGTCGTCACAGGCGGGATCGAGTGACCGTGAGACGATGAATGAGAACCTCTTCTGTTTTATGTTGAGGCTGCAGCGTCCGCAGAAGGCGGAAGCGGAGAGAACTCTCTCCCGTCTCTCTATCTCCGGGAGGATTCTGTCTTCGCCCTTCTTATAGAGGTCAAAGAGAGTGCGGGCCGAGATGATTCTCTCATATATCGGAAAGAGAGAACCGGAGATGTTGTTTTCAATGAGGAATGTATAGTCGAAGCGTCTCATATCCTCTGTATATACGCCTCTTTCCGTTTTGGGAATCACTTGTCCCCATTACGTACAGTTTTGCCCTCTCCACTTCACTTGAGAGGCCCGTATGATTATATTTACCGTTGTGTTGGAAGAAATAAAGAAGAAAGACATAGAAATAGACTACTCCGGTTACGACTTCTCCTCCGTCGAAGCGGGAGACAGGATAATCGGTCAGGACAAGGCGATGGGACTCCTGCGCCTCGGCCTCTCGATTGAGAGACCGGGCTACAACATCTTCCTCTCGGGAGACGAGGGCTCGGGAAGGCTCACGGCCCTGAGGCAGGAGATATCCCTCATCGAGAACAACCTCGGGAACCTGAGGGACTGTGCATACGTCTACAACGCAAAGCAGCCCTCGCGTCCGACTGCCCTTCTCTTCTCTCCGGGCGGAGCAAGGGATTTCCAGAAGGACCTTGACGACCTCCACGAGAACAGGAAGACGATGGAGGAACTCGAAGCGAAATGGAAGGACAACCAGAAGGTATTGAAGTTCCTCTCGTCCCTTCCCGAATACGACGAGAACCCGTCTGCATGGACAATAAACATAGTACTCGACCGCAGCCGCTACACCCGGCGCCCTCTCGTAATCGAGACACATCCCTCGCGCTCCTCGCTCTTCGGCTTCACGGAGAAGGACGAAAGCGCCCCGCACCTTGCCGTAAGATGCGGCAGCTACCAGGAGGCCTCCGGAGGCTTTCTCGTACTCTCGGCGGGAGAGATAGTTGACAACGAGGAGCTGTGGCAGACACTCAAGCGCTACCTCGACATGACGATGCGCTCTCTTTCAAGTACCGCAGTCCAGGGCGAAATGATGGGCTCCATAAGGCCCAGTCCGATAGCCATGCTCACGAAGGTCATCCTCATGGGTCCCGAGGAGCTCTACGACAAACTCATCGACAGCGACGAGACCTTCTTCAGATACTTCAAGGTATCTCCCGAGTTCGATTTCTCGATGGAAGCTGAGAAGAAGAACATCGAAGGAACGGTAAGCTACCTCAAGAAGGCGGGAAAAGGCATGATAAAGCAGGAGGACTCCGCCTACAGGGAAATTCTGAGGTACTCCTCGTTCATCGCAGAGGACCGTACCCGCCTCACGACACAGCTCTCGATTCTCGGAGACCTCCTGGAGGAAGCCGAGCTCGATGCCGTCACTAAGGGCGAGAAGACGATAAAGAGCAGTAATGTCCGCTCGGCGCTCGAGAAGAGAGACTACTACTCCTCGATAGCCGAAGAGCACATAAACAGCGAGATAAAGAACGGAACGATGGTGATGTCGCTCACGGGCGAAAAGGTCGGGGTCGTCAACGGACTTGCGGTCATGGACAGAGCCCTCACGTCATTCGGAACGCCGTGCGTAATCTCGGCAACGGTAGCCCCCGGAACGGAAGGAATAGTGAATATCGAGCACGAAGCGGGTCTCAGCGGCAATATTCACGACAAGGGCCTCCTGATTCTCGAAGGCTACCTCAGGCACATGTACGCCCAGGATTTTCCCCTCTCGCTCTACGCGGGAATCTGCTTCGAGCAGAGCTACGGTTCAGTCGACGGAGACAGTGCGTCGTCTGCGGAGCTCTATGCTCTTCTCTCGGCAATCGGAGGCTTCCCGGTAAGGCAGGACATCGCCGCAACGGGGTCCGTCAACCAGATGGGAGAGCTCCAGCCCGTAGGAGGCATCAACGAGAAGATACAGGGCTTCTTCAACGCCTGCGAGACATGCGGTCTCACGGGAACGCAGGGAGTGATCATCCCCTACCAGAACAAGACGTCACTCATTCTTCCCTACCGTATTGAAGAGGCAGTCGACAGCGGTTCGTTCCATATATGGACGATTTCCTCGATAGACGAAGGACTGGAGCTTCTCACGGGACTGAGGATGGGAGAAAGAGACCGCAGGGGAAACTATCCCCAGGGTACGATAAACAGGGCAATAGAGGACGAACTCAAGGCTCTCTGCAGGGCAAGCCAGTCGTTCAAATAGAGACTTCAGTACCCCGGGAGTCTCCCGTAGTCGTTCCACTCCCCGTACATCCGGCCCTTCTTCGTCTCCTCAACGAGATGGGAGAGGGCCTTGTTGTAGAGCACCGGGCTTCGTTTTCTGCAGAAGACCACATTGTATGCGCGGATCCTCTGGTAGAGAGGAGGAAAACTTCTGAATGCTGTCCAGCACTTCGCGTCTCTGAGAGCCTTTTCAATCTCCGTGTCGATGACAAATGGTGCATCGATATCGGGAAGAACCGCGCGCCCGGCATCCGTCATGAGGCCGAGCTTCTCGAGTCTCCTCACACGCTCGAGATTGAGTTCCGACCAGGGACTCCCCTTCCGCCTCGGGGAGAAGCGCTGCATACTCACACCGTCGATTATTCTTACCGTGCTGTCAATCCAGCCGAAGCAGAGAGCCTCCTCGACGGCATCGAGGTAGTAGAATGCGTCATCTCTTTCCGGCCTTCCGCGTTTTACGTCAAGCCAGCATTCACTGCATTTCCCGCTGTTCAGAATAAGCCACTCTCTCCACTGAGAGCGGCTTCTGCAGTCGGGAATGCAGATACCGTTTTCCTCAGACAAGACCGACAATGATGATTGCGATGATGATAAGAGGAAGAATGTAGGAAAGGTAGAACTTCAGAGCCTTACTCGTCTTCGAGTACTTCATACCCTCCCCCGTATTCGCTTCATCAATGAACTTATCGTAGCCCCAGCCGGACTTCCATGTGCAGAAGAGACACATGACAAGGCTTCCGATGGAAAGAAGAAGGTTGCTTACGAGGAAGTCCTCGCTGTCGAGAAGTCCCTTACCCCAGAGGTTGGTCATAGCCGCTGCAACCCCCGAGAAGAGGTTGTACTCGAATGCGACGGGAAGAGAGAGTACGGTGAGGCCGACTGCATTGACGATGATGCTCTTCCTTCTCGACCAGCCGAAGGTGTCCATGAAGGACGCGATGATGTTCTCCATGACGGCAAGGACGGTGCTGAGAGCCGCAAAGGACATGAAGATGAAGAAGAGTGTTCCCCAGATCCTTCCGCCCTTCATGTTCATGAATACCTGCGGGAGCGTCATGAAGATGAGAGAGGGACCGTTACCCGGCTCGATGCCGTAGCTGAAGCATGCGGGGAATATGATGAGGCCAGAGCAGAATGCGACGAACGTGTCGAGTGCGCAGATGCGGGCACCTTCACTCAGGAGTGTGTGATCCTTGCTCATGTAGGTTCCGAAGATCTCCATTGCGCAGATTCCGAGAGAGAGCGTGAAGAACGCCTGGTTCATAGCGGCGACGATGATGTTCCCGAGTCCGTGTTCCCTTATTGCATCCAGTGACGGAACGAGGTAGAAGTAGAGACCCTCTCCCGCCCCGGAGAGCGTGAACGAGTGGATTACGAGGATGACGATGAGCGCAAGAAGCCCGAGCATCATGAATTTCGAGACCTTCTCGACTCCGTTCCGGAGGCCCTTTGCGCAGACGATGATTCCGATTGCAACTGCAATGAGCATGAAGATAAGGCTCTGGGGAGTGGAGGAGAGCATGGAGGAGAAAGTCGCGGCGACATCAGTGCCTTCTGTAAACTGTCCCGTGATGAACTTCCAGCCGTAGTTGATCATCCAGCCCGTGACGGAATGATAGTACATCAGGAGAAGATAGCAGCCCGCAATCGAGAAATAACCTTCGAGGTGCCACTTCTGGCCCTTCTTCTCGAGAGCCCTGAAGCCGTTGACTGTGCTCTGTCTGCTTGCTCTTCCTATCGAGATTTCCATCGTGAGAACGGGAATACCCATAATCACCAGGAAGATGAGGTAGATGAGCACGAAGATACCGCCTCCGTACTGCCCCGCAAGCCACGGGAACTTCCATACGTTTCCGATTCCGATTGCACATCCCGCACTTACGAGCAGGAAGCCGAGCCTGCTCTTGAAACTCTCTCTGTTATCCATAGACGATTATACCTCGCTGACTGACCAGTATTGTAATAGAATTGCCGCCGCCGATGCTACATTGATTGAGCCCTTGACGCCGTATTGTTTTATCGAAACGCGCCCGAGTGACCTCCCGGCCCTCTCGAGAGCGGACGGAGAGACTCCCGTCTCCTCGCTTCCGATTATGCATATGCCCTTCTCGGGAAAGCGGAAATGCGTTATGTCCTCGCCTCCCGTCTCGAGAGCGAATACGGGCATATCTTCAATGTCCTCGAGTTCCCTGAAGTCCCATTTCACGCCGTCGACAGTGCCGCGGCTCGTGCGCCTTGCCCTCTCGTGCTCGGGAGACGCAGTCCCCGGGGAGAGATAAATTGCCCCGACTCCGAAGGCCTCGGCCGAACGGAAGACGGAACCGACGTTGTAGGGGCTTCTGAGGTGATCGAGGTAGAGGTAGTGGCTGAAGACCTTCCTCTTCTCCCATGCAACAGTTCCCTCTTCGTCCCTGACGTCCCAGTCGGCAGTGCTTTCACCGAGCACGGAGAGCGTTCTGTAATAGATATCCTCCATGTCCTCCCTGCCGCCGCGGGAATAGAAGTAGGAAATATCCTCTTTGTCCTTATCACAAAGAAGTTCCTGGGAGAGAAGTTCATCGAGGGCCGCCTCAACATAAGCTCTGTCGTAGTTCTCCACAGTCGAAAGATGGAAGATCTCCCCGAGCTTGCGGACTCTCACCCTCGGCTTAAGCGTCCTGATCTTCTTTATCGTTATCATCATCTTCTCCCATGACGCAGAGAATCACGAATTCGCCCTTGATGCTCTGACGGGACGAATAGGAAGAGTATATCTCCTCCGGCGTACCGACACT
>CAVFVX010000011.1:0-19617 GCA_963626075.1 Acutalibacteraceae bacterium | reverse complement strand
GGAACGACGGCGTGGTCGCTCTCCGTTCTTACTCTCTCACAGAGCCGGGATCCCGGATCGCTTATTCCGGGAGTCCCCGCGTCCGAGCAGTAGGCGACGCTCTTTCCTTCGTCGAGCAGGGCGATTATCCCCTTCGCCGACTCCTCCTCGTTGTAGCTGTGACAGGCAATCAGCCTCTTCTGTATTTCATAATGGGAGAGCAGAAGCTGTGTGTGACGTGTGTCCTCACATGCTATGACGTCGACCTCCCTGAGTATTCTGAGGGCTCTGAGTGTGATGTCTTCAAGGTTTCCGATAGGTGTCGCCACCATGTAAAGTGTGCTCATAAGGTCGAGTCTATTCCTTTTTCTTTACTTGTTTAATACGCTCCGCATATTTACGGTACATTCCGCGAAAGGAATCGTAGCTTACGCCGAGAAGCTCCGCTGCCTTCTTCTGGCTTCCGTTTCCTTTCTCGAGAGCCCTTCTGAGGAAGGACATATCGAGATCCTCGCGCGCCCTTTCAAGGTCGGAGAGATTATAAGACGAGAAAATATCCTCCGTCTTTTCATCATTCTTTTCCTCATAGGGATTCTCGAAGGGATTGAAGACAACGGAGGTTATCACCCTGTCCTCAGTGCTGTAGACAGCCCTCTCGATTGTGTTCTTGAGCTCTCTTATGTTCCCCGGCCATCTGTAGGCCATGAGCTTCTTCTTCACATCCTCCGAGAATACCGGGTAATAGTCCCTTCCGCACTCCGAGGCCATCCTGAGCGCGAAGTAGGATGCAAGAAGCATTATGTCGTCGCCGCGCTTTCTCAGAGGCGGGACGAAGATGACATCGAAGGAGA
The DNA here is from genome assembly GCA_963626075.1 of Acutalibacteraceae bacterium. Lineage (GTDB taxonomy): Bacteria > Spirochaetota > Spirochaetia > Sphaerochaetales > Sphaerochaetaceae > Ornithospirochaeta. The sequence goes on along the minus strand of CAVFVX010000011.1, from coordinate 18,787 downwards.
GCCTGTCAAGGAGGTCCTCCTTGAATGAGCCCTCCCGGCTCATCGCCCTGAGGTCCGCGTTCGTTGCGCCGATTATCCTCACGTTCACAGTTCTCGTCTCGCTCGACCCGATTCTCTCGAATGTTCCGTATTCGACGACCCTCAGGAGCTTCTCCTGCACCGGAAGGGGCAGCAGTCCGATTTCATCAAGAAAGAGCGTCCCCCCGTCAGCTTCCTCGAATCTTCCCTTCCGTGTCGTATAGGCTCCCGTGAACGCCCCCTTCTCGTAGCCGAAGAGTTCGCTCTCGATAAGGCTCTCCGGAAGAGTAGCGCAGTTGACTGTCACGAGTTTTCCCTCCCAGCGTGAGGACATGTAGTGCAGTCTCCTTGCAGCCTTCTCCTTTCCCGTTCCCCTTTCACCTATGAAGAGCACGGGCCTCTCGACCTTCGCCGCCATTGCTATGCGGCCCAGCATCTCGAGATACGCTTCACTTTCACCTATTGTCTCGCTTTCTATCGAATCCATAGGTATATAATACCTTATATGGTTAAATTTACCAATAGATTAACCTCTACAGAAAGAGACAAATCCACAGCATTAAAAATCATTTTCTTTCGTAAACTAAAGTTAGAGAAAACTGGCACGGCTTTTGTAATAAGTAAGTCACAGGAGAAAAAAGAAATGAGTATTTTCACAAGATTCAAGGACATCGTAAATTCGAATATCAACTCGATACTGGACAAGGCGGAGGATCCCGAGAAGATGCTGAAGCTGATGATCAGCGAGATGGAGGACACGGTCATCGATCTCAAGACAAGCACCGCGGGCCGCATGGCAGAGGCCATAAGAATCGAGAAGAAAGTCACCGAAGCCGAGGAGACAGTCTCGAGATGGCAGAAGAGAGCAGAGCTTGCCGTCGAGAAGGGCAAGGATGACCTGGCACGGGAAGCCCTAATGGAGAAGAGAACTGCCGGGGAGGAAGCGGAAAGAGTGAAGAATTCCCTCATCGCCCTCAAGAACTCCATTGAAGAGGGAAAGAAGGAGATAGCGACACTCGAAGAGAAGATCAGAAGCGCAAAGACAAAACTCAGTACGCTCCAGATGGAGGGTGCGAGAGCGAGGGAGAAGGAGAAGGAAAGCGTCAACCTCAACGCACGCTTCGAGGACCTCGAGAACAGAATCAACAGAATGAACGCCTACACGGAACTCAACCGCAGAAAGGAAGAGGAGACAAGCGAGGAGAAGTTCAGTAAGATGGAGAGAGACGAGGAAATCGAGAGTGAACTCGCGAAGATTCGAAAGGACAAGGGCTTAAGCTGATGACTGCCGTCTGGATACTCATAGTAATCTTTTCGTTCGTCATCGTCGTGACATACATCGGCGAGAAGGAGAAGACGAAAAGGACAAGGCTGAAGCTCGAGGCGATGCTGAGGGAGAAGGAGATGGAAGGCGGCCGGGCCAGAGGCACCTACTCCGACCTCGGAAGCGGAGACGACACCCGGGGGCGCTCAGACACGGCAGACGGAAAGAGAATGAGCCGCTCCGACCTCGAGAAGGGAATGAAGGATCTCGAGGAGAGACTCAGAAATCTCGACACGATAATAAAGAACAGAAAGGATAAGGAATAGGAAAATGTCAGTCAGAACTTCAAGGTGGACACGCTCTCCCCGGGGCGTCATATTCGGTGTAGTCACGGGGCTCGCGGAATGGCGGGGACTTCCGGTGGATATGACCCGGCTCGTCGTCATTCTCATCACGGTCTTCACCGCGGTCTTTCCCGCATGTCTGATCTACCTGCTTCTTGCAGTGATTCTACCCGAGCAGACGGAGAGAGACATACTCTCCTCCGACGAATGGAGAAGAGACGGCTACAACGACACTGTCTTTTCGTCGTACTCGAAGTCGAAAAGAAAAGCGAAGTCGTACAGCAGCACAGAGGCGGAAGACGCCTCGTTCAGGGACAAGACCGACGAGGACCTCGAAAGGGAATACGAGGAGCTCAAAAAGAAGGTCGAGACCATGGAAAACGACGTCTTCGACAAGGAGAAGGACTGGGACAACCGCTTCAACAGGGACTGATACACCATGCGGATTTCCGGCAGGGAAGTCCGCTTTTCAGTCATATAACCGATACCCCCTCTCCCGGAGGGGGATATTATTATGGTAGTTAATATATTGTATATATCATTAGAGTTCTTTAATAATTAGAATATAGCTGAAAAAAGTTCAAATCTCTACTATAGCAAGAATTATTTTTCTATTAAGCATAAACAATAAAAAATCATGTCGTAATGTAAAATTCGTATCTCTTTTCCGCTTGTCCGTCCCCTTTTCATCCCATATTTTGAGGACAGAGAGGAGGCGGACATGTTGCACGTGAGCATTCAGACGAGAATCGAGAGAGCGGTAATGAGAAAGAACGAAAAGGAGGTGTTCTCCATTCTCGATTTTCTGTCCGTCGGCAGCTACGAAGCCGTGAAGAAGACACTCCAGAGACTCGAGATGAAGGGAATGATCGGGCGTGTAATGAACGGTCTCTATTACAGGAAGGGAAGAAGAAATGCGTATCCCGACCCCGACGACATCGCCCTTGCGATAGCGGACAAGTTCAACTGGACAATATCTCCTTCGGGAGAGAGATGTCTCTACATTCTCGGCCTCAGCGGAAAGGACCCCGGAGACCATGTCTTCCGTTCGAGCGGTCCCTACCGCAGCTACAGAATAAACGGAGAGACCATAAGCTTCCGTCATACGACTCAGCGTGACATCGTCGGCCTCTCCACGAAAACCGCCGTCGTCGTCGGAGCCCTCAAGACAATCGACAGGAACAATCTCACACTGCGTGACGCAGAGACCATACGACACTTCCTCTCAGCCGAGGACAGGTCGAAGATGATAAGTGAATGCTACAGATGCACGAGCTGGGTCTACGATGAAGTATTGAGAATCTGCCTCTGAGTCTGCAATCGGTCTCAGAAAAAAAACAGCCAAAGGCTTCGAAGTTAGATTTTTTAGGAGGGGGAATTGAGAATCTCTAACAAGAAGTGACCCTTTGGCTGAATAATAACCAATTAACAATGAAGAGCTGAACACCGAAAGGAAGGTATACGGAAAACATGCAGCACTGATGCTGCCGCCCTTTTTCCTCCTTTCACAAGAGTCCCCTGCTCTTTGGTTGTAGTCTATAGGTTTTACGGCGGCTTGTATACTGATTTATTGTGTTTTTTTGGTGAGATTTTACAATTTGGTCTAGCCACCAACGGTAGCCGGATGGAACATATCCGGCGGTTCTGTGCCTGAAAAATGGCAGTTAAGGATATGTTTTGAGAAACACAACGGTTTTTCTCGCCTTGTGACAGTTGTGTTTTTCATGTGTCGGATTTTGCTTAACCGATTTAGCAGAAAGCGTCACCTTCGTCGTCAGGGAATGGAGTATCATATACATCGCTCCGCTTCTAGAAAAAAACCGCAGTGAGTGGTAACATTACCTAACTCCAAAGGAGAAGAAACTATGGAAGAAGCTTTTATGCAGAGGACAGTCACCTGCGGACAGCTGAGAGCAGCTGACGAAGGAAAGACAGTCATCCTCAACGGCTGGGTTCACAGAGACCGCAACCACGGTGCTCTTCACTTCATCAATCTCCGCGACAGATACGGTCTGACGCAGGTTGTCGTTGATGATGATGCATCACCGGAACTCCAGAAGACGGCATCGGAACTCAAGCTTGAATACTGTATAGCTGTAAAGGGCGTTGTAAGAAAGAGACCCGACGAGATGATCAATCCCGACATGCTCACGGGTGAAATCGAAGTCAAGGCCGAGGACATCCAGGTACTGAGCCAGTGCGCAGTGCTGCCATTCATGATTGAAGACGAGAACAATGCCCGCGAAGACCTCAGACTCAAGTACAGATTCCTCGATCTCAGGACAAAGGGAATGCAGGACAGAATCAGACTGCGCCATGAAATCGTCAAGGCAGTCAGAGAGTACTTCTACAAGACCGACTTCTACGAAATCGAGACACCGACGCTCATCCGCTCGACTCCCGAAGGAGCAAGAGACTTCCTCGTTCCCTCGAGAATCTATCCCGGTAAGTTCTTCGCCCTCCCGCAGTCACCGCAGCTCTACAAGCAGATTCTCATGGTCTCCGGCTTCGACAAGTACTTCCAGATAGCACGCTGCTACCGCGACGAGGACCCGAGAGGAGACAGACAGCTCGAGTTCACCCAGCTGGACGTCGAGATGAGCTTCGTCAAGCGCGACGACATCCTCGCCCTCATGGAAGACCTCTGGGGAGAAGTCTTCAGAAAGGTAATGCATACGGAGCTTCCCGCTCACTTCAGAAGAATCACATACCATGATGCAATGAACACCTACGGCTGCGACAAGCCGGATTTAAGATTCGGTGTCGAGATCAGGGATGCGTCTTCGTGGGCGAAGAATTCCACGTTCTCCCTCTTTACGGAGACACTTGCCCAGGGCGGCTTCATCAAGTTCGTCGTAGGCCCGAAGACAGAGGGACACGACTATACGAGAAAGTACATCACGGAGCTCGAGGATGCCGCAAAAATCTACGGTGCTAAGGGTCTCTGCTGGATGAAGGCTGAGAACGGAACACTCCAGGGAGGAGTATCGAAATACTTCGCAGGTCAGGAGAAGGCCGTTCTCGAGGCAACAGGCGCTCACGACGGCGACATCATCCTCATGGTCGCATCAGACAACTGGAAGAAGTGCTGTAACTCGATGGGAGCTGTCAGAAGCAAGCTCGGCGCAAACCTCGGCCTCATCGGCCCCGGATTCGAGTTCTGCTGGATTATCGACTTCCCGCTCTTCGAGTACAACGAGGACGAAGGCCACTGGGAGGCTGCTCACCATATGTTCAGCATGCCGCAGGTCGAGTATCTCGATACTCTCGAAAGCGACCCGGGTTCAGTCAAGGGCGACCTCTACGACCTCGTTCTCAACGGCTACGAAGTCGCATCGGGCTCGATAAGAATCCACGACATCGAACTGCAGAAGAGAATCTTCCGAATCTGCAACATCCCCGACGACGTTGCACAGTACAAGTTCGGATTCCTGCTTGACGCCTTCAAGTTCTCACCACCCCCGCACGGAGGAATCGCACCCGGCATCGACAGAATCTGCATGATCTGCGCCGGACAGTCGTCAATCAAGGAAGTCATCGCCTTCCCGAAGAACACGGCTGCACTCTCCCCGATGGACAACTCACCCAACTGGGTTGACCAGAGCCAGCTCGACGAACTGGGACTCATCATCGACGAGAAGAAGAAGTCAACGAAGTAAGCTTACGGCCCCCGGGAAAACCGGGGGTCGATTCATCAGCCGTTAACCTTCCAGTATCCGTTCTTGTTTGAACCTACTCTCCCGATGATTCCCGCTTTCCTGAGGACAAGCAATGCTCGTATCTACAAGTAATCCTACCGACACCAACCGAGTTCATTAATTGCGATTCCGTTACATTTGCATTATTTCTGATTTCGGTAAGAATTCTTTCCCGGGTCTTTGTCAGTCCTTCCTGTCGGATTAGTATCTATCGAATTACTTGATGTTTCCGATCAGGTGCAAAAAAAGAACGCGGCACCGGCAGAAGCGATAAAGCTTAAGCGGTAACCGCGCAGGTACAATCAGACGCTCATCAGAATGCCCTTACGAGAAGGCAGTTGACGAATGGTCCACCCATACTCCATGAACAGTACTTGAAACATGCATAGTGACACTTTTGGCCTAGATTGGTGTAGTGAGCCTGCGATGATGTAAAGGACGTGCTTGACCATACAGATTGACCAGACGTGAGCCCGATTTCATCCTTGACCTTCAGAATCTGAGCTAATTCATTGAGGCTCGGGATGAACCAGTCACTGACTCCGCCGTCTTCACAATTAACTGCAATTTTAGCTGCATCGCTTCCATGTCTTGCCATCTTCATCGTATTGCTTCTCCCCAGGCCGAGTCCGCCGCCGAGTTCTCCAAGAACACTGTAATTAGACCAGTTGGCCGTTCCCTTGACATCTGGGTTGACCTCAAGATATCTCCAGGTATAGATTCTGGTCACACCGTTCATGTCGACATAAGACGAAATCTGCAGTGAGCCTGCATCGTAGAAGACTAAGCCGCCGCCGAGGCCGGTATCACCGATCTTGTATTCCTTATCAAGATTCCAGAGGGCATAGAGCGTCAGATTCTCAGTCACAAGCATTGAGTTGAAATTGAATGCAGTGCCGTCTGCGAGGTACCAGCCGCCGAAGGTGTAGCCGTCTCTCGTCGGATCTGACGGCTTGAATATCAGGTTGTTCTTAGCTACTTCAATCGGCTCGACTTCACTGCCGCCCATTGTGTCGAAAGTGACAGTGTATGTCGTTCTGTGTTCCCAATGTGCAGTAAGGGTAATATCATCTTCAATCGGAGTAGAGAAATCGAACTTTGTCCCATCATCCTTGTACCAGCCTGCGAAGTCGAAGTTGTCCTTTTCGGGATCCTTCACCTCGTAGAACACCTCTCCCGGTGTCACGATATGCTTCTGATCAGCTTTACCGTTGTCAAAAACGAGTGTAACGACACAGGATGTCTTTTCCATCTCAGCCTTCAGAGTCATATCCCTCGTGACAAAAGTACTGAGATCGAACGCATTGCCTTCTTCGTCAACCCACTGCTTTAAGGAATATCCTTCCTTATAGGGAGAATTCGTTTCTCCGATTGCGGTATCCTTCTTTATCAGTCTTGTATAAAGCTGTGCCCCGTTCTCATCCTGAAAGGTCACAGTCCAGTATTCGATACCATCCCAGATAGCAGTCATTGTTGAGTCCTGTGTTATCTCAACAGTCTGATTCCATTCTGATTCTTTATCCTTGTTATAAACAGTTCCGTTTAAATTCCAGCCGGTAAACTTGTTTGCGATATTAAACTGCTTTGCAACATCCGTTATGTCCCAGTCTGAAATCTTTACTTTGGTTCCTGCTGCGACATCATATGACTCGGAATAGCTGTAATAGGCATAATCTACAATGCAGTGATAGGATTTTGCCCAGTATGCCTCGATTTCAGTATCCTTAGTGACAGTAATCTTTTCGCCCGGAGACATGATTTGTTCACCGACATTCCAGCCAACGAACAAATAGCCAGCTCTCTCAGGTCCTACGGGAAGGGAATATGTGTTTCCCTCTATGACAACAACGTCGTCTACGATGTAATCTCCGCTCTTTACCGTCACGGTGTAGAGTGTAAACTCACTGAACCTCGGAGTCGGTGTCCCATTGCCGCAGGAAACTGCAAGGAGTACAACAGCAATAACAGATAACACAACAATAAGTGATTTAGATTTCTTCATCTGGATATATCCTTTGCAGTCCAATTCTATTACTTCTGAATGTTGCCGGTCAAACATATTCTAAAGATGTCTTATCTTTTAAGGTAAGGTGATAAATGGGGTAATAAACTGGCATCCAGAAAACATCTTGTGCACAGTTGATAATCCCTTCTGATTTGAAGGCCAGACTGTTCACATATTGGCATTTTCTTGTCATTTCTGCCATTTTTGCTAAAATATTAACAATGATTAATATAGATTTGCTCGTAATGTCGCACTCGGAAATTCTTGCTGTGATAACTGAAAACGAAAGGAAACTGAGAAAACAGCACCATATGACGCAGAAGGAACTCGCCGCGAGAGCCGGCGTTTCCTACGCATCCTTCCGGCGCTTTGAAGAAACGGGACAGATTTCCTTCGATTCCTTTGTGAAGATAGCCAGGGTCCTCGACTGCGACAAGGAACTCGCAGAGCTTTTCACAAAGCGGCACTACGATTCCATCGAAGAGGTTATCAGAGAAAGACAGGGATTGAACAATTGACTCTTTCCATTCTCGTTCTCTTGAATAATAATGATACCGGTTGAGAGAAAGAAGGTTTTATGGCACGCACCATCGAGAAGATCGAGTGCTTTTCAGCATTCAGAAAGTCCATGCTTGATTATTTCGACTCCTTCAGGGAGGAGGACGGAAAACGCCGCAAGAGCACAATCTCGCACCGCATCGCGCTGTCGATTGCTTCAAACTTTCCTTCCTGTTCCGTCGACATCGACTACGACGGAGTCGACATTCTCGTGAAGGATCCGGAAAGGAAGGACGTGCTTGCAATCTTCTGGTCGAACGACTATCTCAAGGAGAACGAGAAGGAGAAGGCCCAGAACTATCACCTCTCGCATAAGCCGATGCTCACCCTCGCCTTCTCCCTTCTCGAGGACAGGGACTACATCCTCATATACCGCTTCGAGGACAACTATCTAGAGTATCTTCACATAAACAAGAACGACTTCTCCGAAATGCTGTTGAAGAAGTGCATGATAAAAGAGGAAAGGAAGAAAGAGGAGAAGGAGCAGCTCTCTCTCTTCTCGAAGAAGACGAGAAAAAGGAAGAAGGACGCCGCTACTTCGTGACGGGGTCGATTACCCGTCCTTCCCCGATGAGCTTGAAGACCGCCCTTCTATGGGCATCCTCACAGCCGTTCCAGGGTTTATCGCTGTTCTCGCTCTTGTATTTCTGCGTCATCCACCAGTCATCCTTTCTCACTCTCTCGAGGTTCCTCTCAAGAAGCGCAAAGAGTTCCTTCTGGAATGTGGTGTAGCTTTCGCCGGATAGCGCATCCTTTGCCGTCCGGGAAACAATCAGGGTGTGATGAAGGCAGAGCCCCTTTGACGAGAGGAAGGCCTTTCTGAAATCCTCGTCGCTTTCGAAGAGTGACGAGAGCGTGAACGAGTAGCGGTAGAGACGGTCGGACATTCCCGAGCAGATGAGGCAGCCCTTCTCACGCTCCTGTGCTTTCTCCCTCAGTTTTTCCGCAGCCTTCTCAGCCTGTCGCGGATTCTTCGCCTTCGCCATCTCCTCGAAGCTTCTCTTGAAGCAGTTTTCGTTCTCGCCGTAGTAGGTATCCATCACGAGCGCGAGGCTCTGAGCGCTGCCGCGCTCTGTAAGGAGAGCCGAGTGGTGAGGGCAGAAGCCGTACGTATTGGTCTTCACCCTCACTTCCGGTGTCATTATGGCGGAGGAAAGATAGTAGGAAACACTGTCTTCCTCTGCCTTCTTCATCAGAGTGCAGATCGGGCACTCCGTGTTTTCCTTAAGTGCATCCCATACGGGGATTGTCTCGAGGACGACCTTCACTTGAGAAGAGCCTCTGCCTTTGCGGCGACATTCTCTCCCGTGAAGCCGAATGCGCCCTTGAGGTATGAAAGGTTACCCACTTCTCCGAATCTCTCGCCGACATTCAAGAACGACATCTTCACGGGGCACGTAGTTGCAAGGTGTGCCGCAATCATTTCGCCCACTCCTCCCGCGTATCTTCCGTTCTCGCATACGAGTACTCTGCCGCAGCGTGAAGCAACCTTCTCGACGAGAGCCGTGTCGAGCGGACGGATTGTGTGGAGGTCGACAACGGTTGCCTTTATTCCCTTCTTCTCAAGAATATCTGCAGCCTCGAGTGCCGCATCGACCATCACGATACCTGTAGCGATGATTGCAACGTCTCCGCCGTCTCTCAGTTCGATACCTTTACCCAGTTCAATCTTATCTTCGGTTGTATACCTGAAGTTGATTCCCTTCCTCGGCGTTCTGATATATACGTTCTTTCCCGTCTCGTAAGCCTGCCACGTCAGATTATAGAGTGACTGTGCGTCGCTCGGCTCGACGATGACAAAGCCCGGAATCTGTCTCATGAGCGCGATATCCTCGAAGGGCATGTGCGTTCCGCCGTTGTACTGAGCAGTGATGCCGGGGTCTGATCCGATGCAGATTGCTCTCTGATGAGTGTACCCCAGGGATATGAATAGCTGGTCGTAGTCACGTCGTGACATGAAGCAGCCGAAGGAATGGATTACCGGAACAAGTCCCACCGACGAGAGCCCCGCGGCAATGCCGACCATGTTGGCCTCGGCAATACCCGCGTTGAAGAACCTCTCGGGGAACTCCTTCTGGAAAGTCGTGCTCCCTATGCAGGAGGAGAGGTCGGAATCGACAAAGCAGACGCGTCTGTCTTCACGCGCAATGTCGCATACAGCGCCGATTACGGCTTCCTTGTAGTGATTGAAATCATGTGCATCTCTTGTCTTCATTTACTTACCTCTTCTCTCTGTGAGGACTCTGATGGCCTCGTCTGCCTGCTCGGGCTTCACGCTCATGGAGTGGTTGGCCTTGACGCCTTCGCCGAATACGTAGCCGCGGCTCTTCTGTGTGAAAGCGATGATCATGTGCGGCTTTCCCGGAGTCTTCTTTGCTCTTCCGACTGCCTCATCGAGTGCCTCGATGTCGTGGCCGTCGACGACTGTCGTGTCCCAGCCGAAGCTTTCCCAGCGCTGCTTCACGCTTTCCGCCTCCTCGGGGATGATGTCCTTCGTGTAGCCGTCGAGCTGCTGTCCGTTGAGGTCCTCGAACGCAATTACATGGTCGAGTTTCTGTGCGCCTGCGAATTCCGCAGCCTCCCAGATCTGTCCTTCCTGACTCTCTCCGTCACCGACAATCGTGTATGTCCATGCGTCGATTCCCTTCACCCTCTGTCCCACTGCAATGCCCATCGCCGCAGAGAAGCCCTGTCCGAGGGACCCTGCCGTGAAGTCGATTCCCGGAGTCTTCAGCATGTCGCAGTGCGACGGGAGGCTCGTTCCGCCCTGGTTGAGAGTGGAGAGCATCTCTCTGGGAAAGAAGCCCTTCAGTGCCAGCGTTGCATATACTGCCGGACCCGAGTGCCCCTTGGAGACGACGAGTCTGTCCCTGTCCTCCTTCTTCGGATTGGAGGGATCAATGTTCATCTCCCTGAAATAAAGAAGCGAGAGTATGTCGCAGATACTCATCGCACCGCCTATGTGGCCCGATCCGAATGATGATATTTCCCTTATCGTAAGGCATCTGATCTCATATGCCTTTTCCTTCAGTTCTTCCAGGATTTTCTTGTCCATATGTTTTCCTTCAGCGCATCAGCGCTATAGCTTTTTTCTGTTCGTCGGTAAGGTCTTCAGTCCTGACCGTGTGAGAGAGGAACGTGAGCTTCGCTGCCTGCTCGAGGCACTCGAGCCTGTCGAATGCTCCCGTTACATCGCGTCCCACCGCGAGGGCTCCGTGCTTCTCGAGGAGTACCGCATTGAAGCCCGAGGCAATCTCCGCGCTCACCTTCTCCGCCAGTTCCACCGTCCCCATTCTCGCGTACTCCACCTTCTTCACTTCGTCAAGAAGGTACCAGCTCTCGGCGATGATGGAGGTGTCGATTCTCTCTCCTGATGCACTGAAGAGGCAGCAGAATACGGGGTGAGAGTGACATACCGCTCCGACGTCGCTGCGCCTGAGGTAAATCAGTCTGTGCATCTCAGTCTCGATGCTCAGCTTCTTATCGGGAGTGAGGTTACGTCCCGTCTCTATGTCGACAACGGCAATATTCTCCTCCGTGAGGCTGCTCTTGTCCGTTCCCGAAGGTGTTATGACCATTCTCCCGCCGACGCGTGCGCTTATGTTTCCTCCGCTTGTCGTCGTCAGGCCCCTTTCGTATGCGCGGCGCATGAAGGCTGCCACACTCCTCTTAGCTTCTTCGATGTCCATACACGGGATTCTATCATAAATGGAAGATACGATGTTAGACATTTGTTCAAAATATGTCCGGTATGATTTCATCTCTCCTCCCTCTTTCCTCTTCTTGTTACTGTCCCTCACTTTTCCTATAATGCATACGTCTGGAGATATAACTATATGAGAATGTCAAGAATGTTTGCCAAGACCCTCAGGGAGGCACCGAGCGGTGCGGACACCAGGGGCTATGAACTGCTTCTCAGAGCCGGCTTCATCAGACAGCTCGGCGCTGGTATTTTTACTCTTCTTCCCTTCGGAATGAGATCCACGAAGAAGATCGAGGAGATCATCAGGGAGGAGATGGACGCAATCGGAGGCCAGGAAATCCTCATGAGCGTCGTCAACCCGGCAGACATCTGGAAGGAGACGGGCCGCTACTACTCCATCGACAAGGAGATGGGCCGCTTCCAGGACAGAAACGGCAGGGACATGGTCCTTGCGATGACGAACGAGGAGACGGTCACGGACTGCGCAAAGGGCGAAATAGACTCCTACAAGCGACTTCCGGTGATGGTCTACCAGATTCAGACGAAGTGGAGAGACGACCCGAGGCCCAGAGCAGGACTCATCAGAGTCAGGGAATTCACGATGAAGGATGCATACTCCTTCCATTCCAGCCAGGAATCCCTCGATGAGGCATACGCCGACGAATACCGTGCATATTTCCGCATCTACTCGCGCTGCGGGCTTCCCGCAATCGCAGTCGGTGCCGACACGGGCATGATGGGCGGAAAGATCAGCCACGAATACATGTATCTCTCTCCTATCGGTGAAGACACAATCATCACATGCCCCGGGTGCGGCTACACCGAGAACAGACAGGTTGCGAAGTTCAGAAAGGAATACTTCACGGGAGACCTCAGGCCTCTCGAGAAGGTTGCAACACCTGAAGCGAAGACAATCGACGAACTTGCGTCATTCCTCCACATAGACCCGAGAATGACGGCAAAGGCCGTATTCATGGTCGGCTCCTTCATCGACGACAGGACCGGTGAGGAGAAGGATAAGCTTGTTACAGCCATCATCCGCGGCGACCTCGATGTCGAGGAGAGCAAGCTCAGTAACGCAATAAAGGCCAACTCCCTCAGACCCGCTCACGAGGAGGAGATAACGGAGTACGGCATGGTTCCGGGCTTTGCATCCCCCATCGGCGCAAAGAAGGGCTTCATCCTCGTAGTGGACGACTCGGTTGCGAAATCGAACAACTTCGTCGCAGGCGCAAACGAGCAGGGCTACCACTATCTCAATACGAACTACGGCCGTGACTACGACGGCGCAGTCGTTGCCGACATCGCCTCCGCACGCCAGGGCTTCCCGTGTCCGAAGTGCGGCGCACCCCTCAACTCCAGCAAGGGAATCGAAATCGGAAACATCTTCCAGCTCGGAACAAGATACTCCCAGGCCCTGGGGTGCATGTACCAGGACGAGAACGGAACGCAGAAGCCGGTACTCATGGGCTGCTACGGAATAGGAGTGGGCAGACTTCTTGCCTGCCTCTGCGAGGAGTACAACGACGAGAAGGGACTCTGTCTCCCGATCACCGTCGCTCCCTACCAGGTGCACTTCGTATCTCTCGTGAAGGATACTGCAGTCGCAGAGGAGATTTACGCTTCCCTCGAGAAGGCGGGAATCGAAGTACTCTACGACGACAGGAAGGAGACTGCGGGCGTCAAGTTCGCAGATGCAGACCTCATCGGTATCCCGATCCGCATCACACTCGGCAACCGCTCCTACAAGGAAGGAAAGGTCGAAGTAAAGTACAGAAGATCGGGTGAGGAGACGACATACCTCATCTCCGACCTCGCTGACGAGATAAAGAAGGAAATAGAGAAGGAGACGGAGAGAATCAACGCCTCCGTCGTCAATAAGGAATGGAAGAGAGACTGAGGTCTTCTCTTTCACTGCGGGAGAGAGAGGGGAAACCCTCTCTTTTTCAGTGAGATGAAAAGAAAGAAACTGACATCCTCGGAGTGGCTTTTAGCCCTCGCCGTCACCTACACCGTGATTTCGGTGACGATGAACATCTTCTGCATGAAGGCACTCTCCTTCGGAACGGGAATCATAATCTGCGACGGGGGACTTCTCATAAGCTGGGGAATATTCCTCATAAGCAACGTCATCGAGGAAGTATGGGGAGAGGAGAAGAGTCTGAGAGTCATCAACATCGCATCGGTGGTATCTCTCGGGGCGATGATTGTTGGGCGCCTCATCGTCTTCATACCCACTCTTCCGGAGTACTCCAAGCAGGCCGAAGCCTACGCCATGATCTTCTCAAACGGCCCGAGGACGATAATCTCCTCGGTAATCGCATTCTGGCTGGGGAACGTAATCAATGTCGGAATAATCGACAGGATGAAGAAGAATGCCCAGAAGAGGAAGAACGACAATAAGCTCAGGTTCTTCTTCCGCTCGTCCTTCTCAACGCTCATCGGGCAGCTCATCGACAACGCCGTCTTCATGACACTCGCCTTCGCCCCCGTTGGTCTCTCGCTCTACGAGATGGCGTGGAAGGACATACTCTCCTCCGTTCTCTCGGGAACGGTAATCGAACTCGTAGTCGAATCATGTCTCGTCCCGTTCATCACGATTCCCCTCACCGGGCACATTCAGAAATTAAAGGCTGCGGAGGAAGAATGAAGGTACTCATCACGGGCTCGGGGAGAGGTATCGGAAGGAAAGCGGCAGAGCTCTTTCTCGAAAGGGGACACGAAGTCTACGGAATAGACATACGAAAGAGCGCAATAGAAAACGGAAACTATCACCACTCTCCTGCCGATGTGACGAAACCGGAAACACTTCCCGATATAGAGAATATCGAAATACTCGTGAACGCCGCCGGAGTACAGGACACCGGAGACGACATTCTCGTCAATCTCAGAGGCACAATCAACGTGACGGAGAAGTACGGAGTAAGAGAGGGAATCAAGGCCGTACTCAACATCGCCTCGGCATCCGCCCATACGGGAGCGGAATTCCCCGCATACTCGGCCTCGAAGGGCGGAGTCATATCCTACACAAGAAACACTGCGCTCCGCATCGCACGGTATGGAGCGGTATGCAACAGCATATCTCCCGGAGGGGTACTGACAGAGTCAAATGCTCCGGTAATTGAAGACGGAAAGCTCTGGAATGAGATCATGGCTCTCACTCCCCTAAGAAAGTGGGCGACAGAGGAGGAGATAGCCGAATGGATATACTTCCTCACAGTCACAAACAAGTCCATGAGCGGAGAAGACGTACTCATCGACAACGGAGAGAGTCACCTCTCCTCGCACTTCGTCTGGCCCGAGGCATAAAAAATGAGGGAGGTTGTTCCTCCCCCGGGTGTTAAGCGGAAAGACTCAGTTCGCGCCCATGGACTTGAGAAGATTGACGATGTACGTCTTCTTGACAGCCTTGGCATACTCGAGAACAGAGTGTCCCTGATAATCCGTTGCGTTGATGTCGGCGCCGCTCTTGATGAGCTGTGTCGTGATCTTCGTCTCGTCGTTCGTGTTGACGGCGAGGATGAGTGCTGTCTCACCGAGGTAGTTCTTGCACTCGAGATCGGCACCTGCATCGAGAAGAGTCTCGATGACCTTCGGATTCTTCGAGCAGTTTGCAGCGAGATGGAGGGAGTTGGACTTGTACTTAGGCTCGCATTCCCTGATGTCACCGCCCTCTGCAATGATTTCCTTCAGAACTGCAACCGAGTGATTGTACTGTGATGCAAGCATGACGGGTGTGAGTCCCCATTCATTGTGACAGTTGATATCGGCACCCTTGTCCAGGAGTTCCTTGATGTCTCTTGCCTTCGTAGCAGACACTGCAGCCTGAAGCAGCTTCTTGTTTACAGATTCATTTGTCTTTGACATTTTAAAGCCTTCCCCAAATATGTTCTTTATATAAATAATGATGGACAAACTTTTTTTTGTAAATAGAAAAACCGAGAAAAGTTACGGATTTCTTTTGACTAATTGCTACTTCCCAAAGAAGATACAGACAGAATGTTAAGAAAACCGTCATTTCAGGCGAAAAACCTTCACTTGTTAATCGGCTTTTTACGGTTATAATGGATACATGCTTGACTTGGACATAATCAGAAAAGTACCCAAAGTGGAACTGCACGAGCACCTCGACGGAGGTCTGAGGCCCGAAACCATCATCGAACTCTCGAAGGAAAGGAACCTTCCCCTGCCTTCGGAAGACCCCGTAGAGCTCAGGGAATGGTTCAGACAGGGCTGCGTCAAGAAGTCGCTTTCCCTCTACCTCGAGACCTTCAGATACACGACTGCAGTCATGCAGGACAGGGAAGGACTCTTCAGAGTTGCGAAGGAGGAGATTCTCGACCTGGCGAAGGAGAACGTAGTCTACGCCGAAATCCGCTTCGCGCCGAACCTCCACACCCGGAAGGGACTCAATCTCGAGGAGATTGTCACGACAGTCATAAAGGGACTCGACGCGGGAAAGAAGGAGACGGGAATCGAGTACGGCCTCATTCTCTGCGCAATGCGTAACGAAAGCCCGGTAACCAGCCTCGAGATAGCGGAACTCGCAGTAGCCTTCTCCGACCGCGGCGTCGTCGGCTTCGATCTCGCGGGAGACGAATGCGGGCACCCTGCGAAGAAGCACCAGGAGGCCTTCAACTACATCAAGAGCAAGAACTTCAACATAACAATCCATGCCGGAGAGGCATTCGGACTCGAGTCCATCTGGCAGGCCATCCAGATCTGCCACGCAGACAGAATCGGACACGGCACGAGACTTGTCGAGGACATGACGATAGAGAACGGAAAAATCATAAAGATGGGAAGCCTCGCGAACTACGTCGAGGACAAGAGAATACCGCTGGAGATGTGCCTGACATCCAACGTCGGCACGGGCGCCGTCGCATCCTACGAGGATCACCCCTTCCCGCTCTTCTTCCGCAATCACTTCCGAGTCTTCCTCTCATCCGACAACCGTCTCATGAGCGACACGAACCTGACGAAGGAGATGCAGATAGCAGTCGAGAAGTACGGTATGGATATACGTGACCTCGAGAAGATTACGATAAATGCGATGAAGAGCGCCTTCATCCATCACAACGAGAAACTCGACATAATATATAATGTCATAAAGAAGCAGTACGCGGACATAAGGTACGAGTACAACATATGACCCGGCCCCGGAAAGGGGCTTTTCATTTCGTCCACTCCGCCTTGACGAGCCTGAGTTTCGTCATCATCTCCCTCTTCTTTTCGCTCCTGGCAAAGAAGAAGACCTCGGCAGCCTCCCATACGGCAAAGCCTCCGATGATGTTCACGGTGTCGGCGATGAGCCTGTTCTGGAAACCCTCGAGAAAGTACGATACCGTCAGCACCGCTACTCCGAAGATGAGGAACGAGAGAATCTTCGTCATGATTATCCTGTAGTCCCTGAGGTCCTTCTTTATCGAGAGGGAGAGGTAGTTGATGTAGATTCTCTTCACCCTTTCCGGGTCGCACTCTTCCGGAAGCACGATTCTCAGGTCATCCGTCGATGACGAGGAGATTTCCGAAAGGTAGTCGATGATTTCCGGAGACGGAAGGTCATCATTGACAGAGGAGAAGAGCCCGGACGACGTAACGGTGACGTTGAGCTTGCCTTCCGAGAAACTCAGTACGTCACGAATCGGTTTCGCCTTTCTTATCTCGCTTACGGCTTCACGGAACTTCATCTGATGATTCCCCACCTCTTCAGAGGATTCATCCTCATTCTTATGAGCATGTACAGAAGTGCTGCCAGGAGCCCGTAGAGGTGCACGAGATGCGCAGTACCGTCATAGGAGAACTGCGAGAAGAACTCGATGAGGAAGTAGACCACGACAAGAACGGGAGCGCGAACCGGAATGATGCCGAAGACAAGAAGCTCGGCGGAGGGAAAGAGAACGGAGAAGAGGAACATCAGGGCGTAGACGGCACCGGAGGCTCCGAGAAGGACAACGTAGTAACTACCCGAAAGGGCATACGTCAGGTACGCCGCAGCTCCCGAGAAGACAGATACGACAAGATGGAAAAGGAGGAATTCCTTCGTTCCGACTGCCCTTTCGACGGCCGTGCCGAATATGAAGAGAGCGAGCATGTTTGACAACAGGTGCCAGAACTCCGCATGTGTGAAGGCATATGTCAGAAACTGCCAGTACCAGTGCCGGAACCGTACATACACCGGAACGAGCGAAAGATAATACACGATATCCGGAAATACCTGGAGAACGATATATACGAGGATGTTGACGGCAAGGATTACCGCCGTGGCGTTGCGGAAGGTGTATCTGAACTGACGGTTGATTATCGAATTTTTCACAGATGGAAGTATAACAGCCTTTCACAATCAAGGAAAAGATTGTTTAATGTTTCCGAGGAACGAAATGGCAAAGAGCAGAAGAGATACGGCGGATTCATATACACAGAGAGCACACAGGGAGGGTTACCCCGCCCGCAGTGTCTACAAGCTCGAGGAAATCAACGCCTCGCACCATCTCATAAAGCCCGGTGACAGCGTGCTCGACGTAGGTGCTGCTCCCGGCTCGTGGACGCTCTTCACACACCGTGAGCTCCTCAAGGGCAACGGAAGAATAGTCTCGATAGACCTCAACCCGCTCAATCTCAATCCCGTTCCCCCGACGGTCACCGCAATCGTCGGCGATGCCTTTTCGAAGGAAAACAGGGCAAAGCTCATCGAGCTCGGTCCCTACGACACCATCATTTCCGACGCAGCCCCCATGACTACGGGTAACCGCACAGTCGACACGACACGCTCCGAATGGCTTGCAGAGCAGGTTGTGCTCCTTGCTTCCGAGCAGCTCAGGACCCACGGAAACCTTGTCATCAAGATCTTCCAGGGCGGAGGCCAGGTGGAAATACTGAAGATGATGCGTGACATGTTCCAGAAGGCCAAGCCCTTCAAGCCCAAGGCATGCAGGGACGACTCATTCGAAATATACCTTGTCGGGCTGGATAAAAAATAAGCAATTATCACTTTGAAAAGCAGTTAAGCACAAAGTGCCGTGAAGTCATTTTATCAAATTTGGCAAAGTCATTTTATCAAATTTGGCAAAGTCATTTTATCAAATTCGGCAAAGTCATTTTATCAGAGACAGCAGGGACAGCATCACGGGAAGATACCTCTGAAAAAAGTGTGCACCGCAGCTTTTACCACGATGCACATAACACAGATATATAAGG
>CAVFVX010000010.1:0-31232 GCA_963626075.1 Acutalibacteraceae bacterium | reverse complement strand
GAAATCTCCCTGCTCCAGTCGTAGGAGAAGCCGAGGGACTTTATCTGACGGCGGAAGTTATCGATGTTACGCTGTGTCGTCACATACGGGTGCGTACCCGTCTTGATTGCATAGTTCTCAGCCGGAAGACCGAAGGAGTCGAATCCCATGGGATGGAGGACGTTGTAGCCGTTCATCCTGAGATAGCGTGAATATATGTCCGTTGCCGTATAGCCTTCGGGGTGGCCGACGTGGAGTCCCGCTCCCGAGGGATAGGGGAACATGTCGAGGACGTAGGCCCTCTTTTCCTTGGGAACCGATTCGTCTTCGGTTGTCTTGAATGTCTCGTTTTCTTCCCAGTACTTCTGCCACTTGGGCTCTATTTCACTGAATGGATACTTGCTCATGGGGAGAGTATATCAAGTAAGGAGACAAAATACCATAACGGGAGGGCGGAGGTGAGGATAGTTATCCGGACTGACTTAACGTCGGAAAAGTGAAAAAATATATTCTAATGTTTGATAACACCGGAAAAAGTAAGCTATACTTACAGTTATGGCGTATGAAGAAAGCAACATAAGGACGCTGTCGAGCATTGAGCACATAAGACAGCGTCCGGGAATGTATATCGGAAGGCTCGGGAACGGAAGTCACCCCGACGACGGCATATACATCCTTCTCAAGGAAGTAATAGACAATTCGATCGACGAGTTCATGGAGGGACACGGTTCGAGGATAACGGTCACACTCGAGGGACAGAAATGCTCAGTGAGGGACTACGGAAGAGGTATACCCCTGAACAAGGTCATCGACTGCGTCTCCGTCATAAACACGGGAGCGAAGTACGACAACGAGGCCTTCCAGTATTCGGTGGGTCTCAACGGCGTCGGCACCAAGGCCGTCAACGCCCTCTCGAAGTTCTTCGAAATCAGAAGCTTCCGTGACGGCGAGTACATGTACGCTTCCTTCGAGCGCGGCACGCTTAAGAAGAAGGACAAGGGCAGGACCGACGAGCCCAACGGCACATTCGTTTCATTCATTCCCGATGACGATAAGGATATCTTCGGCGAATACGCCTACAACGAGGAATTCATCACCGAGAGGCTCTGGAACTATGCCTACCTCAACAAGGGCCTCACTCTCGATTTCAACAGGAAGGTGATCAGAAGCCAGGGCGGCCTCATGGACCTTGTGAAGAAGACTCTCGGCGACAGCGGGCTCTATCCCCTCATAAACTTCAAGAACCAGCACCTCGAGTTCTCCTTCACACACACCGACGGCTACGGCGAGAAGTACTACAGCTACGTCAACGGCCAGTACACCTCCGACGGAGGTACTCACGAGGCGGCATTCAAGGAAGGAATACTCAAGGGAATCAACGAGTACTACCACAAGTCCTGGGCGGCTCCCGAAATCCGTGACGGCATCGTCGCAACAGTCGCCATCAAGATAATGAACCCCGTCTTCGAGAGCCAGACGAAGAACAAGCTGGGAAACACGGACGTCAGAAGCTGGATTGTCTCAGAAGTCAAGGAAGCCGTCGTGGATTCCCTCATGAAGAACAAGGAGATAGCCAAGGGTCTCGAGGACAAGATTGTCAACAACGAGCGAGTCCACAAGGAGGAGGCTGCTCTCAAGAACGGGGCAAAGGAGAAGAGCAGGAAGGTTGCCATCAACATCCCCAAGCTCAAGGAGTGCCGCTATCATCTGAACTCCTACCCGCAGTCGCACAAGGCCGATGCGGAGAACTCCATGATCTTCCTCACCGAGGGAGACTCGGCTGCCGGAACGATCACGAAGAGCCGCAATGCCGACACCCAGGCCGTCTTCGCCCTCAGGGGAAAGATAGTCAACGTCTACGGCAAGAAGCGGACGGAGATATACAACAACGAGGAGCTCTACAACATGATGATCGCCCTCGGCATCGAGGACAGCACCGAGAACCTCAGGTACGGCAGAGTCGTCATCGCAACCGATGCCGATGTCGACGGCTTCCACATCAGGATACTCCTCATGACCTACTTCTTCACGTACTTCGAGGACATCATAAACCAGGGGAGACTCTACATACTCGAGACTCCGCTCTTCAGGGTGAGGAACAAGAAGGAGAACATCTACTGCTACTCGGAGAAGGAGAGGGACGATGCCCTCTCGAGGCTCAAGGGAGCCGAGGTCACGAGGTTCAAGGGACTCGGAGAGATAAGCCCCTCGGAGTTCAAGGACTTCATCGGCGAGAACATCAAGCTGCTTCCCGTGACCTATGAGAACATGGCGGAGATAAAGAACGACCTTAGCTTCTACATGGGTGACAATACACCCACAAGGAGGGAATTCATCATGGAGAATCTCATCTGATGGCTAAAGCGGAAAGACTGTACAAGGACTACTTCCTTGAATATGCATCATATGTCATAAGGGACAGGGCGATTCCCGATCTCCTCGACGGCTTCAAACCCGTCCAGAGACGAATAATCCATACTCTTCTCAAGATAGACGACGGAAGATTCAACAAGGTTGCAACGGTGGTCGGTGAGACGATGAAATGTCATCCGCACGGTGATGCATCCATCGGAGAGGCGCTCGTCAACATCGAGAACGACGGCCTCTTCATCGAAGGCCAGGGTAACTTCGGCAACATCCTCACGGGCGACAGAGCCGCTGCCGGAAGATACATAGAGTGCCGACTCAAGCCTTTTGCGAAGAAGGTTCTGTATTCCCCCGAAATCACCGAGTACGTCGACACCTACGACGGAAGAAACAAGGAGCCGGTGGTCTTCCAGGCCAAGGTCCCCGTCGTAGCCATTGCCGGAACGAGCGGAATCGCAGTCGGAATGTCGACGAAGATACTTCCCCACAACATTCTCGAGGTGCTCGAGTGTCAGAAGAAGGCCCTGAGGGGAGAAGACTTCGAAATCTATCCCGATTTCCCGACGGGCGGCATCGTCGACGTGAGCCAGTACGATGACGGAAGGGGCAGCGTCACGGTAAGGGCCAGGATAAACGCATCCGACCCCAAGAAGGTAGTAATCGAGGAGCTTCCGTTCGAAGTCACATCCCCGGCCCTCATTGATTCGATAAAGAAGGCCGACGCAAAGGGACAGCTCAAGATAGCATCAATTACGGATTATACTGCAGAGAAGGCGAATATCGAGATATGCTGGCAGAGAGGTGTCTATTCTGAGGACATGGTCGACATACTCTATGCAACTACCGACTGCCAGAAGAAGATATCCCTCAATCCACTCGTAATCGTCGACGGTCTTCCGAAGAGCGTGGGAATAAGCGAGATGATAAAGTTCCACGCAAATCATCTCATCGAGGTACTCACGAAGGAACTCGAAATCGAGATGGGACACCTCAGGGATAAACTGAGAGCCCGCACGATGGAGCGTATCTTCATAGAGGAGAGAATCTACAAGAAGATAGAGAACAAGGACACCGCCGAGAAGGTGAACAAGGCTGTCGTCGACGGCTTCAAGCCCTTCATGGCGGAGCTTGACAACGTCCCGCTCTCCTCCGACGATATCGAAACGCTCCTCAAGATACCAATCAGGCGCATCTCGCTCTTCGACATCGAGAAGAACAAGGCCGAAATCTCCGAAATCAACGCCAATATCGAATCCTGCCGGTACAAGATCGACCACATAGTCGACTACGCCGAGGATTACCTTACGGACCTCGAGGGCATGTTCGATAAAAAGACCTGTGCCCGCAAGACCGAGATTTCCTCAATCGAAAAGAAGACAGCGAAGGAAGTCGCGGTGAGGAACCTCGATGTCCGATACGATCCCGATACGGGTTATCTCGGAACGAACGTGAAGACGGGAGAGAGCCTTCTGAAGGTCAGCTCCTTCGACAAGATCTTCTACATGAAGAACAACGGCGAGTACCGTGTCGTCAGTGTCTCGGACAAGCTCTTTGCGGGAAAGGAAGGCATCTTCTACATCAACTACGGAGACAAGGACATCATCGCTCAGGAGATCTTCACCATCATCTACCGCGACAAGGTAGGCGACAAGAAGGTCTGGATGATAAAGCGTTTCCAGATTCCGTCATTCTCCCTCGACAAGTCCTACCAGACGGTGCCGGAGAAGGCCAAGATAAAGAAGATAAGTCTCTTCAGAAGCGCAATCATCTACGTGAAGTACAAGGAGGGCCTCAAGTACAGGGTTACGGAGGAGAACTTCCGCTTCGCCGACTTCAAGGTCCTCAAGTCCAGCTCGGGCCAGGGCAACCAGCTCACGACGAAGGAACTCGAGAAGCTCACGATAAAGCAGACGAAGGACACGAAGACGACGGAGGAATCCGAACCGACTCTCTTCGACACAGAGGCATGAGATGCTTGAAAAGAACAGAATACTCTACGAAGACAACCATCTGATCATCATAAACAAGAAGCCGGGAGAGCTCGTCCAGGGAGACGAGAGCGGAGACAGGACGCTTGTCGACGACGTTAAGGAATACCTCAAGGTCACCTACGACAAGAAGGGCAACGTATACCTCGGAATCCCGCACCGCCTCGACAGACCCACGAGCGGAATCGTGGTCTACGCAAAGACGGAGAAGGCCCTCGTGAGACTTAACGAGATGTTCCGCGGCTCGGGTGTGAAGAAGGTCTACTGGGCCGTTGTCGACAAGAAGCCGGAGAAGGAGGAGGGAACGCTCGTTCACTACATAGTCCGGAACAGCGAGACGAACAAGAGCGTTGCATACCCCCGTGAGATGAAGGGAAGCAAGATTGCGAAGCTCTCGTACTCCCTCCTCGCGTCCTCCGACAGGTACCACCTTTTGGAAATCGTACTCCATACGGGACGCCACCATCAGATAAGGGCACAGCTCAAGGCGATAGGCATCCACATCAAGGGAGATCTCAAGTACGGAGCCGAGCGCAGCAACCCCGATGGAGGAATATCACTACACGCAAGGAGAATAAGCTTCATACACCCCGTGAAGAAGGAGGAACTGACGGTTATTGCACCGCCTCCGGAGGACAGACTGTGGTCTTATTTCCTGGGGGAAGTAGAGAAAAGGGAAGAAAAAGAAGCAAAGCCGGATAATTTCTTAAATTAAAACGAAATAAAAAGAAACCTAAGCCTGCAAAAATAGAGCCGGCCTGTGACAGCCAGCTCAGTGTATATACGGACAGGGATACTTTCCCGATATTCAATCTGTAATTATCTAACCACGGAAAAGGGAAACTGTCAACTCAATGACACCGTCCAATCGCCGGGAAGGGATGGTTGTTTTCTACTATCGGGTCAAAAATAACGTCGTCAGAGTGGTTATCCGGAGAAAAACGGCGGCGGGAATCAGTTTTGAGTCGCAGAATCGTTATCTGTCTGTTACACTTAGATAACAGAGGTTCAGCATGGCAAAGAAAAAGAGCAGTCAGAAGAGGGAAAAGAGCAGATTCGACATCGAGATTGGGGAGTTCACGGCGTGGGCAGACTCCATTCTCCGCGGTGTCGACGTGGATGAGTCGGATGAAGACGAAGGCTATGGGGCAATGCTGATGGTCTTCAGAAAGAATGCGGCGGAGGCATTCTGTCTGGAGAATTTAGCTGTTGTTGCAGAGAATGCGGCAGAGGCTCTGGACCTCTTCTTCACCGATGATGAAGAAGACAGAACAAAGGAACTCAACCGGAGGATGCTCTGGGCGATAAACTCACTTCCCGTTGGGGATGACGACGTTAACCCGGGCTTCTACACCGACCCATATACACCGTTCTCCCTCAATCTCAGTACACTATTTTCCGTCCTTGCGGAAGTCGACTGCATATGGGATTTCATCAACTACCTTGAAAACGGACATGATGAGGATGAAACGGGATATGTCGAGGGAGCGGTAAGGGCACTCGGCGACGTGGTGTGCCACCTCAGGGAAACGGAGCTTATCGAGCCTACGGAAGACGAGATCATCGAGAGAACGGGAAAGATGAACTTCTTCGAGTGCGGTTCGTGGTCGGGAAGTGCGAGATGGGCCCTTGCCATGGACACTGTCGAGGATGTATTTGATATCGACAGCATGACTGTCGAGCAGATAGAGAGTGAAATCGAGAAGCTTCTTGATGACGAAACTGTCATGAAGAAGAGGTCTCAGGACTGGAAGGGAGGATTCATCTTTGCCCTCACGTCACTTCAGACCTGGATAAGAAAGTACAGACGTGTCCTCAATCCGTACATACTCGTTGATGTTCTCTCATTCATCGGCGGAGCCGGGATAAGAGCCCTCAAGCCTCTTCCATACTCGGAGGAATGTGCTTCACACTACGGAGAGAGAAGGTGCAGCATCAATTTCCTCGGGTTGCTCTACTCGATTTACGATGAAGTGACGGAAGGGGATGATGAGCTCGGACTCGAAATGCTCACTCCCGTGAATGACGGATCTTCAATCTACAACAGACAGCTCTGCTACTTCCTCTCCTTCATTGCAATGTCCGGGTGTTACGGAGATGAGAGCTGCAGACTTGACGACCTCAATAATGACAGAGTGGACGGCTTCTTCTCGGCAGTGCTGGAACTCATCGACAGCCGTCTGGGGTGTCAGGGAGTCATAACGCTCGCCGACAGCGAACTGAGGGAGTTTGCGACTCTGTCGTATCTGGAGACAGTGGCCTATTCCTCATGCGGAATCAACACCATGGAAACCCAGGCCGTATTCGGAACCGACGAGTGGAACGATATCCTCCAGGAGCACTATGAGGAGACCGGAGACGACTCATATATGGTTAAAGACCACGAATAGACTCAGTTACGTACAAGCAGCGTAAGGCAGTCCCGTACCTTTACCGTATACTTCTCGTCTCCCTGACTGAGGGCGTAGTTCTCGCGTCTTGTGCATCCCGTGCAGCTGAGGCCTAATGCGTCGTGCCTGAAGCATGTGCGCGATATGAAATACGGGGGCTCGTAGTCCGCAGTCGTCGGCTCGAAGGGCCAGGGACCTGAGAAGGTGTCTCTCTCGAACCAGAGGTAGCCCGCCTTCAGTGTCGGCACCTCCTGTCTGAGAAGCGAGAGTGTGTACCTGTTGGACAGGTAGAGATATATGTCGGCAAAGTAGTCGTACTCCGGATGAGCCTTCGCGAATCTCACCTGGGAGATGTTGTTGAGGCCTATCGTGACGTTCTTTTTCCCGCTCACTGACGCGAGCATATCAGTCCAGAGTTTTTCCTCATTGAAGGTGACGGGAGGGAAGGTGAAGTAGGTTCTTCCTCCGATTTCCTTACCTTCCATATTCCACGGAAGGTCCCCTTCGAGTTCCTTCCTCGGAGGAAGGGTGAAGGAGTTTTCGACTCCCCGGGGTGTATAGAGCTCCGGTGTCTTCATCTCGGGTTCTGGCAGCGAGGAGTAGACGAGACGTCTGAATTCCTTGAGAAGGGAGGGCTGTACGAAGGGGTAATCAAATCCGGAGAGATTATTGAAGGTGAGACCGGCAAGAGTGTAGGGCGATGTGCCGCTCTCCCTGAACACCTTTTCGATGTTCTCCCTTATGTCTCTCTTCTTCTCCGATTCCTCCGTCTTCACCTCTGCTGTGATTTTCTTTCCGAGAACCTCCGCTTCGATTCTCTCCGGATGCAGATTCACTGTTATGTCCACGCCATTGCGGAAAAGAGGAATGTTCTCAGACGGTGTCTTCTCCCTCTTCGTCGAGTCGGAAATCTTATAGAGTTCCTTTCCAAGGAGCCTTTCCTTATAATCCTTTCTGAGGATGTAGCCTCCTGGAGTACGGCTTCTGATTGAAGCCGATGACTTCACGGCGTCCGTAAGTCCCGAGTCGTTCTTCACGAAGTACTGTATGCCGTCGTGGTTCTCGAGTCTCTCGTCTGTCTCGAGGAAGCAGTCACTTCCCCTCTCGTCCATGATTTTCCCGAGGTACAGTCCCATGTGACCCGGCCAGTCTCCGCTGAGGAGGGAGGGGCGGTTCGGTCTGTAGTGAAGGTAACCGTCTCCGTTTTTCCTCAGGAATGTCGTAGCGAGGGCGTCACTGTCCTCTTTTGTAATCTCCCTGTCGTCGAGAACAGCTCTGTAGTAGCGTGCACATGATGCTGTGTACTCGGGGCTCTTGAGTCTTCCTTCGACCTTCACGCTGTCGATGCCCATGTCACGGAACTGTTTCAGCTCCTCCCTTACAGCAAGGTCCTCCATGCTGAAGAAGTATCCTTTCTCTCCGGTTTTATCGTTTCTGAACCAGGAGCGGCAGATCTGTGCGCATTCGCCTCCGTTTGCAGAGCGGCCGCACTTGAGATAGGATGCGGAGCAGAGACCGGAGAAGCCGTAGCAGAGGGCTCCGTGTATGAAGACTTTCAGTTCGATGTCCGGGCACTTTTCCCTGATGTTCCTTATCTCGTCGAGAGTGAGCTCTCTCGAGAGCACGACTCTCTCGAATCCGAGGTCCTGCATTTCCCTGACGCCTTCCACGGTGTGGACGGCAAGCTGTGTCGAACCGTGCATTTTGAGATCCGGGTAGTGCTTCCTCATTATCTCGGCGAGTCCCAGATCCTGTATGATGACTCCGTCGTTGCCGTAGAAGGAAAGGGCGTCAAGAAGCGGAAGCACTCTCTCAAGTGCTTTGTCGTCGATGAGGGTGTTAACCGTCACATATATCTTCTTATCGTGGTCGAGGGCGTAGCGCCTTATCTTCGAAAGGTCCTCGAGGGAGAAGTTCACCGCACCCTTGCGGGCGGAGAACTCCCTGAGACCGAAGTAGACGGCATCGGCGCCGTTCGAGAACGCGGTGAGCGCAGTCTGGAGACTGCCCGCAGGAAGTGCTAGTTCTGTCATTTTCCTTCTCCCGTAAGGACTACCGCTCTCCCGCTCTTTCCGTCAGCCTTCACAAGGAAGGAAACGGGAGCACTCAGCCGGAGGAAATGCTCCGTTTCGGCTTTGACGGGAAGCGAATAGATTCTTTCGTAGTCCACCTTTCCCTTCCCGAGGAGCGGATTGACTGTGAGGTACAGACACCCCAGACTCGTCACGTTCTGGAAGAAGTGCGTTCCTTCGCTCGGCTCCGCCTGCAGTTCCTCCGTTCCCGTTTCGATGATTACATGTGCCTTCGATATCTGCGACCAGGAGACGGGAATTCCGAGCCAGCTGTCGCTCGAGCCCAGTCTTCCGGCGGCAACGAGAATGTACTCGTCGTCGCTCGAGCCGTTGAGCCTCTCGAGTTCCTCTGCCATTTTCGACATCCCGCTCCGTCTGAATCTGTTCTTTCTGAATATTACGATATCCCTTATGTTCTTCACCTTGCCGTTGCCCATGACGCGTGGAGCGAAGATGAGGGATTCCCTTTCGTCGTTTTCCGACACCTCTATGTCCTCGAATCTGTCCGTCGAGGATATGGGCCTGAGCTGCAGAATCGAGAAATCGGGGCGTCCCGCATGCTCGGTGTTGACCGCGAACTCTATCTCCACGGGCTCCGACATCGTCTTCGTTCCGAGAGTGAGGATGTCGTGGATGATTTCCGGAAGCTTCAGCATTCCGTATTTGACGACACCGTTGAAGGTCAGGCTCCTGAAGCCCGTGTCCATCGGGTCCTCGCTGGTAAATCCGTCGGGACGGATTGTGCTGATGATTCCCTTTACGGCTCCCGGCCATGAGTATGCGTTCTCGAGCGGAAGCTGTACGAGGTTGTCGATGTCCCTCTCCGGCTGGAACGGTACCGTATTGTCGAGTGCGTAGAAGAAGCGCTGCCTCGACGCCTTGCCGTTGAGGGAGGTAACGGGGATCTGGGGCTTGGCGGGACAGAAGCGGAAGGCGGCGCCTTCGTCAACGACCGTCTTTCCCATTCCGAAGGCGAGCATTCCCAGTCCGTCCTCGGAGGTTCTGTTGCCCTGCGGGTAGTAATCGAGGCTTCTCGCAACTCCCGAGATGTTCGGGAACCAGTATCTTCCGTCGTGCCAGGAGCCCGTTATCTGCTGCAGGACGACTGCCATCTTCTCCTCTTCGACCGCATGTCCCGTGCGTTTCAGGTATTCGCGTGCACGTGAGAAGTACGTCGATGCCCACACCGTCCTTATTGCAGTAAGGAGGTCTTCGAGTCTCTCGTCGTCGCTTCCCGAGTTCGGAATCATGCACGTTTCATATACTCCCGCAAAGGGATGGAAATGACTGTCTTCGAGAAGGGAGGAGGAACGCACGGACATCGGAACGTGTATGACTTCGAGAACCCTCTTCATGTCGAGGCGGAAATCCTCCGGGACGGAAGCGGATGTGAAAACGGAGAGTATTCTCTCATCTTCCATGTCCTCGAAATCACCGGGCTTGAAGGAGTTGAGAGCCATGAAGGAATCGAAGACCTCGGTCGACACTGCGATGGTACGGGGAATCGAAAGATACACCCCGGGATACTTCTCGCTGATTCTCGAAGCCTTCATTTCCGTTGCGAGGAACGCCAGTCCTCTGCCTTTCCCTCCCAGCGACCCTCTTCCGAGGCGTGTAAAGAGGTATGTCTCGTCATAGCTTTCTCTCTTGAAGACCGCGATGCTTCCCCTTGTTCTGTCCTTACGGAACTTCACTATCGTTTCATATATGAGCGTTCTCGTCTTCTCCCAGTCGGAGCTGTCGTAGCCCGTCGTGACGGGCTTGAGAGTGGATGCAAGCGAGAAGAGCGACTGTCCCCTCAGCCAGCGCGAGAAGTCGTTGCGGCGTACGTGGTAGGCGAATGTGGAGAGGGGAACCTTCATCATCGTCTCCTGCAGCTCCTTCATGTTGGTTGCAGTCGCAATCGTCTCTCCGCTTTCGGGATTGATGAAGCGGAAGGGGCCGAAGTTGTATCTGTCGCGGAAGTACTTCTCGAGTTCGATGTATCTGTCGGGAGAGAGCTTCCAGATGAAGTCCGCTCCCGTCTTCCTGGCGGTATCCCGGCCGGAGATGTCCGTCGACTGCAGGAGGAAGGGAAGTTCGGGATTGTCCTTCTTGACGTACTCCGCAAGTACTTCGCCTCCCTCTCTTTCTTCGTCGGGAGACGGGTAGGAGATGTCGGAAATGACGCCGAGTATGTTGTCGCGGTACTTATTGTATTTGGTCACGGCTTCGTCGTAGCTTCTGGCAAGTACGATCTTGGGTCTTCCTCTCATTCTCAGCTTCATTCCCCAGTCGTTGAGGGCTTCGATTATCGATGCCCTGTTCTGCTTGATGAGGAGGGTATATATCTCCGGAAGGTACGAGGAGATGAACTTCACCGAGTTCTCGACGAAGAGGATGACTTCGACGTCTGCCTCCGCCGTGTCGTGGTCGATGTTTATCTCGTCCTCGATGAGCTTGATCATCGCGAGGAACAGTGAGGGGTTTCCGAGCCAGTAGAAGAGATAGTCTATGTACGGACAGTTCTCGCCCTTGAGAACCTTGGCTTTTCTGTGGTCGGGAGAGGGGGAGAGTGCGATGAAGGGGAGGGAGGGATTGTACTTCTTGACGCTCTGGGCAAGTGCCTCGACTCTGCCCGAGCCCAGGTCGAGCATCGAGATCACGAGGTCATAACGGTCCTTTCCGAGAGCGTTCATAGCCTCTTCTTCCGTATTTACGTGGCTTATCTTCGGGGGGCTGCTGAGACCGAGTGAGGTGTATTCCCTGTAGAGTTCCTCTTCGACTCTTCCGTCCTCCTCGAGCATGAATCTGTCGTAGTCGGAGCATATGAGAAGCACGGAGTAGACGTGCTTCAGCATCAGAGAGGAAAACGGTACCCAGGTTTCGTCGTTCTGGTAGTACATGTCAGCTGTTCTTTCTCTTGAGTACGTAGAGTACGACGGACGAGAGAATGAAGAAGGATGTTATGATTCCGAGAACCTTCAGTGTGCTCTCTGCAACACCTACAACCGAAATAAGGACAATCAGCACCAGGAGAAGTGCTGTCAGAGCCCAGATGGAAATCCTGTAAAGTATGTCAATCATCGTCTTCTCCTCGCTGTCATTATAGATAATGAGGAAAGAGATATCTAGAGAGGAAAGAGGAGAGAACAGACCTTCGTTCCTCTCCAGCCGCCTTTACCTTTTTCTCTCAATTTCCTCTGTTCTTCCGGTATTCGCTCGGAAGTACGCCTTCCTTCTTCCGGAAGGTTTCGCTGAAGTAGGTGCTGGAGCAGTACCTCAGGCGGGCGGCAATCTCTGCGATGCTGTCATCAGTCCCCAGGAGGAGCGCCTTTGCCTTCTCGATTCTCACCGAGTCGATGTAGGAGGGAAGACTCATTCCCGTCTCGGACTTGAACTTCCGCGAAAGGTAGTAGGGCGTATAGCCGAACTGGTCGGCAAGAAGGGTTGCCGAGAGCTCGTCCTCCATATGTGTCAGTATGTAGTCGCAGCACTCCTGGACGGTCCGGGAATACCGGGACTCGTTCTTCGCCTTCCTGACGCGGCTGATGAAATCCGTATACATGTCGTGCGAGAGGGCGCTGAGTGCGGAAATCGTCTTCGCCTCCGTCATGTTCTGGATGTATGCGTCTCCGACCGCGTATGCCGTATCCGGCGAGAGACCGCCCTTTATCGCCTCGCGGGCGCAGAGGGAAGTGAAGACGACAACGGAAACCATTGCCTGGGTGAGGGGGTTTGACGTCTGGATCTGGACTCCCGTGCTGAGAGCCGAGGATTTCGCAAGTGCCTTTCTGAAATCGGGATTACCCTCCCGTACATTATACAGGAGCTCCTGCTCCGCCATATATGTAAGGTGGCGGTTTCTCTTCTGGGCATTGCGGTTTGAAGCGTCGGGTGAATCCCCGGGCGTCTGATAGAGTATGTCGTCCGCGTGCATCTCACGCCCCGTCAGGGCGAGGTTGAGCATGAGAATGTAGTGCTGGAACATCTGCATCGGGACTATGGGAAGCGACATGAGAAAGCTCCGGAAATCGAAGTCGTCGTCGAGGAATGGCAGGGCCTGCTGCACCGATTTCTCATCGTCGCTCTGGAGAACCGCGGTGTTTAGAACCGGGCCGATTACGTGTAGTCTCCGCTCCTCCCCCTCTCCGACCGAGACGGCTCCCCAGAGAAGCCCGAAGAGAGAGGAGAGGAAGACGGGAGCGTCTGCAGCGGATTCAAGTGCGTACCCGAGGCATCCCGATTTCTCGAAGAGGCTGTCGATTATCTCCGAAGCGGGGTTCGAATTGATAATCCTCCCGTTTCCGTCGTATTCACGGAAGGCCATGTCGTACCTGCAGCGTATGAGGGCCTTCAGGAAATCAAGCTTCTCCTCAGTCGTCATTTTTCCTCCAAAGTATTGAAAGCGCAAAGTTTAGTTATTCACTCAATATCATAAATATGTGAAAAGTACAAGATTTTAGCTATAATCTTAAAACTGCACTAATTTATGATATGAAAAGCGAATTAATTAGCTTGCGCATTGAAATAACCCCGTTATAGTGCAAGTAGTTACGTGGTTTTCACGCATTTAATTCAGTTTTCCGGAGGAAAATCCATCATGAGCAGGAAAGAAAAGAATCCCGATCATCTCAGCTTCGGTCGTCTTCTGGCCTTCAAGAGTTCCGACATATCCGCTGCATGGGTCAATGTCATCGTTCTCAACTATCTTTCAATCTATGCTTCCGACACACTGGGAGTTTCGACACTGCGTGTCGGTACGCTCCTTCTCTTAAGCAAGATCTTCGATGCCGTCACCGACATCTTCGCGGGATTCCTCGTCGACAAGACGAAGACGAGACTCGGCAGGGGACGCACATACGAGCCCGCAATCATCGGCATGACAATCTGTACGGTTCTTCTCTTCTCCGGTAAGCCCGAATGGAGCGAAGCCGTGAAGTCCGCATGGATCTTCTGCATGTACTCGCTGACATTCGCAATCTTCTCCACTCTCCGTCTTGCGGCTCTCAGCCCCTATACGATTGCCCACTTCTCCAACAATTCGGCACTGATCAAGAAGGTCGCATCCTTCGGCGGCATCATCACGATGGGCGGCAGCATCATCGTAAGCGTAGGCTTCCCGATGATCATGAAGCGTGTCGCAACATCTGCTGCGGGCTGGACGAGAGCAGTTCTCATTGTCATGATTCCCGCAACACTCATCGGAATGCTGAGGTTCTTCTTCTGCAAGGAAGACCCCTCCGTCGACCCCGACAGCAACAAGGAACCCATCCGCATGAAGGATGTCCTCGAGCTCCTGAAGAGGAACAAGTACGTCTGGCTCTATGCCCTGATCATGCTCAGCTACAACCTGACGACGAACCTCGCATGCGGCTCGTACTACTTCACATACATCGTCGGCGACCTCGATAAGCTCGGAATCCTCTCGGTATTCGGAATCATTCTTCTTCCCCTTATGCTGACATTCCCGGCAATCATGAAGAAGCTCGGAACGATGGGTAAGATGATTGCACTCTTCGCTTTAATCGGAATCGTCGGATACGTCATCGTATTCTTCTCCGGTGCTTCCGCAATCGGCGTATATATCGGCTACCTCCTTGCTACCCTTGCAGGTCTTCCCATCGCTTACTACGGCATCCTCTTTGTCATGAACATCTGCAACTACAACGAGAGAATAGGACTCAGGCGCATGGAGGCTTCCTCTTCCGCACTTGCGAACTTCTCCTCGAAGCTCGGTGCCGCCCTCGGAGCATACGTAACTGGCCTCGTGCTATTCATCGGCGGTTATATCAGCTCCTCCGATGCCGTCCAGCCCGAGAGCGCCCTCATGGCCATCCGCATCGACTACTCGATAGTCCCCATCATCTTCATGGTGATCATCGCGGTATGTGCACTGGCTTTCGGAAAGCTTGAGAAGGAAAACAAAATGTATGCCGACGAAAAGAAGGCAAAGGAAGCTGCCGTAAAGGCATAATCATCAAAGAGAGGCTGTGCCGGGACTCCGGCACATTCCTCTCTGAGGGGAGTCACAGTTATGATGAAATCCGTTCAGCAGATCATGCTCGGCACGGTCTGTACAGACGAGAAGTCAGCGCTTGAAACACTGAGGCGCATAAAAGGTGCGGGCTACGATTCCGTTGAGCTCAACTCCTTCATGACGCACCCCACGCCTCTTGTTGTCCGCATGCTCACGAAGGCTGCGGGCATGCCTACGGGAAAGTGCGGGAAGCTTGACTGGAAGGCGCTCCTTGATGAAGCGTCCCTTTCGGTTTCCGCTTATCATACGGACCTCGGGTCACTCGAACGTAATCCCGACACCGTCATCAGGGACGCCGAAGGATACGGCACCGACAGAGTCGTAATCACCGGTATGTACCGCTTCGACTACCGGAGCCGGGAAGCGGTGATGAATCTTTCTTCGAGGCTGAACAGTGCGGGGGAAAAGCTCTCCTCAGCCGGAATCAGACTCTTCTACCACAATCACAACGCAGAGCTCCTGAGAACGGGTGAGAACGAATGCGCATACGATGTCCTCATCGCCGGGACGGATCCTGAGAAGGTCTTCTTCGAATTCGATTCCTACTGGATGGCGGATGCGGGAGCAAGTCCACTCTACTGGATGCAGAAGCTTGGAATGAGGATGAAGCTCTGGCACATAGCCGACAGGGGAATGAGAGTCAAGAAGACTCCGATGACCCCGATTGTGAAATCGGACAGCGTCGAACTCGGAACGGGAAACATGCCCCTTGTGGAGCTTAAGGACCAGGCGCTGAAGAACGGAATCGAATGCGTTGTTCTCGAGAGTCACCGCAACTGGATTGACGGAGATCCCGTCAAGGGACTTGAAATCAGCGGAAAGTGGCTCAGAGACAACCTCTGACAGGATATAATCACCATGAAAGCAATCAATCTCAAGTGCAACTCTCTTGTGTCGCCGATCGGAATAACTCCCTCGCGTCCCGTCCTCAGCTGGATATGCTCCGGCGGAGTGAGACAGACAGGGTATCGCCTTACGGCGGAAGTGAAGGGGAAGAAAGTATGGGACAGCGGAGAGGTATCGTCATCCTCGATGCATGTCATTTCGGGTTATGACGGAAAGCCGCGCGAACGTGTCGTGTGGACTCTCCGCCTCTGCGACGAAAACGGCGAATGGGGGGAGGAGTCGTCCTCCTTCTATGAGTACGGACTTACGAAGGACGAGTGGAAAGCCGTGTGGATCAATCCCGAACTGAAGACGGATGACAAAGTACGTCAGCCTGCATCAGTTCTCAGAAAAGTCTTCACTGTTGGTTCTCCCGACAGCACCTGGCGGCTTTATATCACATGTCACGGTATGTATGAGGCTCTCATCAACGGGAAGAGGGTGGGTGACTTCGTCCTTGCTCCCGGCATTGACAACTACAACAGGCGTCTCCAGACGCAGTGCTGTGATGTCTCATCCCTCATTCACGAGGGGGAGAACGAAATCCGGGTGACTCTCGGCGACGGCCTTTACCGCGGCAACAACGGCATCGACGGAAGCCGCAATCTCTCGGGAAAGGACATAGCGCTCCTCTGCCAGATTGAAAGAAACGGTGTCCCCGTCGTCATCTCCGATTCCTCCTGGGAAGCCAGCCAGAGCGGTCCCGTCAGGGAGAACGACACAGAGCTCGGAGAGACACAGGACCTGAGAATGGAGAACATCTCTTCCTGGCACGGAGTGAAGGAGGAGAAGTTCCCCCTCGATAATCTCGTCTGTACTGATACCGTTCCCGTTAAAGAGCAGGAGACATTCAGAGGTAAGCTCATCGTGACTCCGAACGGCGGGAGAGTCGTCGACTTCGGACAGAACATCGCGGGCTATACTCTCCTCACGCTTACGGCAAAGGCGGGAGATACGATAACCCTCCGGCACGGCGAGACCTTAGACCGGGACGGCAACTTCACGCAGTCCAACTACGACCCCGGAGCGAGGAACAAGAACGGCGGAATACCTCAGAAACTCACCTTTATCTGTAAGGACGGGAAGAATACCTTCCATCCGAAGTTCTGCATCTTCGGTTTCCGTTATGCAAAGGTGGAAACCGATGCTGACCTCAGCGATGCGGTATTCACGGCTGTTGCAGTCTATTCCGATATGCCTCAGACTGGCTTCTTCAGCTGCGGTAACGACGACGTGAACCGTCTCTTCCTGAACAGTCTCTGGAGCATGAGATCCAATTTCTGTGACATCCCCACCGACTGTCCGACACGCGAGAGAGCGGGCTGGACGGGGGACGCAGGAGTCTTTGCTCCGACGGCGGTATTCCTGGCGGACTGCTATCCGGTTCTGAGAAAGTGGCTTGCCTGCTGCAGAGCCGAGCAGAAGAAGAACGGGATTATCAGCAACATCGCACCGGCGAACAATGTATCGGGAATCATAACGAAGATAATCCGCGGCTCAGCGGGATGGGGAGACGCATGCGTTCTCGTGCCCTGGGCACTATACGAGGCATACGGCGACGAGACGATCCTCAGGGAAAACTACGATATGATGGCCCGGTGGGTGCGTTTCAGTAAGAAACGAGCGTCCGGAACACGGCGTAAGAACCGCAGCAACCCTCAGAGAAAGTATCTTGTGGACAAAGGCTTCCACTTCGGCGAGTGGCTCGAACCGGACATATCCTCGATGGACGCAATGCGAACCAATCTGAAGAACGGCGCTCCCGAAGTTGCGACTGCCTACTTCTCGCATTCCGCGGATCTTCTTTCCCGTATTGCGGGTATCCTCGGAAAGAAAGACGACGAGAAGGAATTCTCCGACATGGCGGCTCGTGCAAAGGCTGCATACCGCTACACCTGCACCGATAACGGTACAATCCGTTCCGACCGTCAGTGCTCCTACGTGAGGCCGATAGCATTCGCTCTCGTCGACGGAGACGAGAAGAAGGCTGCTGCCGATGCGCTTTCCGCCCTCGTGGAGAAGAACGGATTCCATCTCAATACGGGATTCCTGTCAACTCCTTACCTCTGCGACGTACTTGCCCGGAACGGACACCGGGACACAGCCTACCGCCTTCTCCTGCAGGATACATCCCCCTCGTGGCTCTATGCCGTGAAGAAGGGTGCAACCACCATCTGGGAGACCTGGGACGGAATAAGGGCGGACGGAACCGTCCACGATTCCTTCAACCACTATTCCTACGGCGCCGTCAGCGGATGGCTCTTCAGCGGAGTCTGCGGAATAAACCTCTCCGGCGGCAGATTCGTCCTGAGCCCGGTTCCCTCTCCCGTACTCGGGCATGCGGAAGCCGTCTGGGACTCTCCCGTCGGCAGAGTGAAAAGCGTATGGAAATACGAGGGAGATACACTTCATCTGTCATTTTCCGTTCCCGCGAACACCGGGGCGGACATAACACTTCCCGACGGAACACAGTACTCCGTATCCGGCGGTGAATACGAATACGAAATCAAGGAGATAAGAGAATCATGACACTTCCCGAAAACTTCCTCCTCGGAGCAGCAACGGCTGCCCACCAGACGGAGGGAAACAATATCCACAGCGACTGCTGGGCGCTCGAGAACATCGCGCACAGTGACTATCTCGAGAAATCGGGAAAGGCAGTCGACCACTACAACCGCTACGAAGAGGACATTCTTCTTCTGAAGAATGCCGGGCTCAATGCCTACCGCTTCACAATCGAATGGGCGAGAATCGAACCCGAGGAGGGAAAGTTCGACGATAAGGAAATCGAGCACTACCGCTCCGTCATCCGCTTCTGCAGGGAAAACGGAGTGGAGCCCGTGGTGACACTCCACCATTTCTCGTCTCCCGTATGGCTCATCCGTAAGGGCGGCTGGGAAGCGGAGACAACGCCGGACGACTTCGCGCACTACGTCGAATACATCATCACAAAGCTCGGAAGCGACCTCGGGTACGTCTGCACGATAAACGAAGCCAACATGGGCCTCCAGATTGCTGCCATCGCAAGGCGCTACATGAAGGAAATGCTTCACAGAGGAAAAAAGAAGAAGCAGAACTCTGACGGTCAGGTCCAGATGGGAATGAACCTCGAGACTATGCTGAAGAACATGGCTCTCGCCGGAAAGGAAAAGATAGAGGCCGTCGGCGTCAAGGACCCCAAGGTCTTTCAGTCGATGCGTACGAAGAACGGAGATATCCTCATCATGAAGGCACACATGAAGGCAAGAGATGTAATCAGAAGGCTCGCCCCTCATGTAAAAGTCGGGCTTACGCTCTCCCTCCATGATGTCCAGCCCGTCCGGGGAGGCGAGAAGCAGGCTGAAAAAATATGGGACGAGGAGTTTGTGCACTATCTTCCGTACATCAGGGACGACGATTTCCTCGGCGTGCAGAACTATACGCGTACTCTCGTATCGCGTTCGGGTGACATCGGGGTTCCCGAAGGTGCGGAAACGACGCAGATGTCCTATGAGTACTATCCCGAGGCTCTCGGTCACGTAATAGAGCGCGTGGCAGGTGATTTCAAAAACGACATCATCGTAACCGAGAACGGTATCGCAACCGATGACGACGAGGAGAGATGCGAGTTCATCAGACGGGCAATGCGCTCCCTGGAGAAGTGTCTCAAAAAAGGCGTACCAGTCAAGGGGTACTTCCACTGGAGCCTCATGGACAACTTCGAGTGGCAGAAGGGCTTCTACATGCACTTCGGTCTCATCGCGGTCGACCGCAGCGACATGTCGCGTCATCCCAAGGAGAGCCTGAGCCTCCTCGGAAGCTACGGAAAGGAAAGATAAGAGAATGAGAGAAATATTTAGTATGAACAGCGGCTGGCTGTTCAACAGGACAGCAGAGGTTCCGGAAAAACTTCCCGTAGACTGGGAGAGCGTTACTCTCCCTCATACATGGAATGCCGTTGACGGCCAGGACGGCGGCAATGACTACTGGAGAGGGACTGCGATGTACTCGAGGTCCTTCAGAGCGCCTGAAAACATGCAGAACAGGGCAGCATTCCTTGAATTCCCGGGAGCCTCGATGACTGCTGACGTCTATCTGAACGGAAAGCATATTGCACACCACGAGGGCGGCTATTCGGCATTCCGCGTTGAGATTACCGAGTACCTTGAAAAGGAGAACCTTCTCTGTGTCGCCGTGGACAACAGCGAGAACGGCAGGGTTTATCCCCAGAAGGCCGACTTCACCTTCTACGGCGGCATTGTGAGGGACGTGAATCTGATTCTTGTTCCCGAAAGACATTTCGAACTCGTGAAGGACGGAACACCGGGAATAAAGGTGACTCCCGTCGTCGACCTCGAAAACCATACTGCAGCGGTGACCGTCGAGACATGGCAGAGCGGAGAAGGCAGTGTTGAAATCACGATAGGGAATGAAACAAAGTCAGTGCCGTCCGTGAACGGACACGCATCGGCGGAGTTCGTTCTTTCCCCTGTCCATCTCTGGAACGGACTGGATGACCCCTATCTCTATACGGCGAAGGCCGTGTTCGGAGAAGATGAAATCTCCACGCGCTTCGGCTGCAGGAAGTATGAAATAGATTCTCGGAAGGGCTTCATACTGAACGGAAGAAGCTATCCCCTGAGAGGAGTTGCCGCCCATCAGGACCATAAGGGAACGGGAAGTGCGGCGGTAAGGGAGAAGATCGGGGAGGACATCGACCTCATTCTCGACATCGGTGCGAATACCGTGAGGCTTGCGCACTACCAGCACCCTCAGGAAATGTACGACCTCTGTGACGAGAAGGGACTTGTCGTCTGGGCCGAGATTCCATATATCTCAATGCACATGAAGGACGGCGAGGAGAATACGCTTTCCCAGATGAGGGAACTTATCACCCAGAATTACAACCACCCGTCAATCGCGGTGTGGGGACTCTCGAATGAAATTACGGCTGCAAGTGCAGTGACTGAGGAACTCCTCGAAAATCACCGCAGGCTCAACGACCTCGCGCACTCTCTCGATTCCACACGTCTGACCGTAATGGCCAACGTCTTCATGCTCGACACTTCCAGTCCGATTCTTTCGATTCCCGATGTCAACAGCTACAACCTCTACTTCGGCTGGTACCTCGGAGAGCTCGATCAGAACGACGATTTCTTCGATAACTTCCATAAGAAGTATCCCGGGATGCCTATAGGACTGGCCGAATACGGTGCGGATGCCAATCCCCAGTTCCAGAGTGATAACCCGGAGAAAGGCGACTACACTGAAAGCTACCAGTGCATATACCACGAGCACATGGCGAAGATGATTTCCTCCCGCCCGTGGCTCTGGGCAACGCACGTGTGGAACATGTTCGACTTCGCTGCAGACGGCAGAGACGAAGGCGGTAAGCACGGCGAGAACCAGAAGGGACTCGTGACCTTCGACAGAAAGACAAGAAAGGATGCCTATTATCTCTATAAGGCATACTGGTCGAAGAAGCCCTTCGTCCACATCTGCGGCCGCCGTTACGTCAACCGCACCGGAGATGAGACTGAAATAAAGGTATACTCCAACCTTCCCGAGGTTTCCCTCTATAGAGACGGTACACTTCTTGAGACGAAGAAGGGGGAGAGAATCTTCGTCTTCCGCATTGCCAACACCGGCCGTCAGACTCTCGAAGTCCGCGCCGGTGAATGCTCTGACTCCATCACCATCTCCCACGCAGATACTCCCGACCCATCGTATTCGATGCCGAACCGCCAGGGCGTGAGTAACTGGTTCGACGGCGAAATCGACGAAAACTGCTGGTCGATAAAGGACAACATGGCCGCAGCCATGGCGGACCCGAAGGCCGGAGGCATCATGAAGAAGATGATGGATAAGGCTGCCGCTTCCCGCGGCGATGTTGCAACTGCCGTGAAGGACAATCCGGCCCTCGTGGAGATGATGCAGCGTGCCATGCAGCGCATGACAATAGAAGGCATGCTCAAGCAGGCCGGAGCGGCCCCGGAGAGCATGAAACAGCTCAACCGCATCCTGCAGACGATACATAAGGGATAGATGGGTATGATCTACGGCGTCAATATGAAACTGCGGGATCTCGTAGAGAACGGGCAGGCCAGGGAGAAGCTCGAAGGATTCCTTCCGGGAATGACAGATAAGGTCGTACATTCACCGCAGGCTCTGGAACTTTCGGTGGAGCAGCTTGTAAGGTATTCCCGGATTCCGGATGCCGACGGACTATTGAAGCGTATCGACGAAGTATTGAAGAAACTGAACATACCCGAAAACCGCATCAGTTCCTCGGAGAGAATACTGATCGAACGTTTCCGTGCCATTGATGAGGAAGACCGTAAGAAGGTACGTGTAGATCATTGTCATCACCAGGATGCGGTCTTCCCGGGAAAGGTGTGGCTTGACACCTCCGGAGAGCGCATACAGGCCCACGGCGGCGCCGTAATATATGAAGACGGAGTCTATTACTGGTACGGAGAGAACAAGGAGCACACAGACGGGAAGAACGGCGTCTGGACATGGGGAATCAAGGTCTATTCCTCCACGGACCTCTGTAACTGGGAGGACCGGGGCTTTCTGATTCCTCCAGTCCTCGATGATCCCGATTCGCCTTTGTTCCCCGCAAAGCGCATCGACCGTCCGCACATTCTGAAATGCAGGGCCACGGGAAAGTACGTATGCTGGATCAAGCTTTCCGGCACCGAAGCGGCATTCACAATATGGCAGGCAGACTCTCTCCTCGGTCCCTACGAAATGGTGAAGAACCTCTACAACCCGGAAGGGCACAAGGTGGGGGATTTCGATCTCACAGCCGATGAGAGTACGGGAAAGGGCTACGTCTGCTTCGATGCCGACCATGCCGCCACGATCATGATGGAGCTGAGTGATGACTGTCTCTCGGCTGTCAGGGTCGTGAGCCGGAGCTATGAGGGACTGAAGCCTCCGTTTACAAGGGAGGCTCCGGCGCTCTTCGAGTACCGCGGGAGGAAGTATATGATAACCAGCGGCATGTCGGGCTATGTTCCGAATCAAAGCGACTCTGCCGCTGCATCCGGCTGGGATCAGCCTTTTACGAGCAT
Organism: Acutalibacteraceae bacterium; assembly: GCA_963626075.1. Lineage (GTDB taxonomy): Bacteria > Spirochaetota > Spirochaetia > Sphaerochaetales > Sphaerochaetaceae > Ornithospirochaeta. Next base: position 8,474 of record CAVFVX010000010.1, on the reverse strand, counting down.
CGGGAATCCTCACGTTGCCGACTCCTCCCGTGCCTCCTTCAACAGCCAGATATCTAAGGTCTTCAGGGTGGAGGGAAAGGAGGGACTCTTCATCGCAATGGCGGACAGGTGGCTGCCACGGTACCCCGTGGATGCGGAGCGCTCGGACATGATTACCCGTGCAATTGCATGCACGTATGACAGTGAAAACTATCAGGCGACCGGGAGCGAACGGAAAGAGATGTACGAGGCCGTCTCTTCCGGGAAGGCGGATACATCCATTTCCGATTATGTGTGGCTGCCCTTCCGGATGACGGAGTCATCTGACGGAGAGTGTCCTGAAATCCGCATCGTGTGGCGTAACCGGTGGAAAATCGATGAAGAAGAGGCGAGATGACGCCTGTTGAAAGAGATATGACCATGTCGGAAGGTTTTCACAGTCCGGCATGGTTTTCCTCTGCAAGAACGCCTCGCGAAAAGAGGTGAAGAAGACGGATGGTGGCTTCCCGGATGAACGTCAGAGAAGCGTTACTATGAGAGCCGTAAGGGCTGCGACCGCCGCGAAGAGGGGAATGCCGCGGAGAAACGAACCAATATGTTTCTCCGGATTCCGGTATTCCTCCTTCCCGGGAATGAACGAGAAGCGTATGCGCTTCGTGTTCCTCCACCACAGAAGGTCGATTACGACAAGGTCGAAGAGTCCCAGTCCCTCGCCGAGAGCGAGGAAGTAGAGGAAAGCATCGAGGTATGATCCGAGTGCGAGTGTCTTTCTGAAGACAAGTCCGATTACGGAGAAGACTGCAGTGAAGAGCAGCGTGTTGCTGATGAGTATGGAGGGGATTGACGGTTTCTTCATGTTGTCTGCAAGCCCTCCGGCACGCACCTTCTCCTGGACGGCATCCGGGTAGGACCTGAGTCCGATGAGGTTCTTTCTGTCCGTTCCCGTAAAGAGGAAGCAGATGAACCAATAGAGGAAATAGAAGGCGAAAGCGATAATGATTCTCATGATAAGCCTCGATTAGTCAAGACTAACTATACGGAATTCATCCCCCGCTGTAAAGACTGTCGACAGCCTCTGCTCCCTCGAGAAGCTTCTTCGTGTTGTCGAGGAGGAAGACGAGGTACTCGACTCCCAGGTGCTTTCTTATTTCATCCTTCGCTTCGTCGAGATTCTGCGGGCGCGAGGAGGTGTCGTGCATGTCGGAGCCGAGGACGTGGATATATCCCTTCTCAAGCAGCTTCAGGGCCTCTCTCCTTGTACCGAATGAAGTGAAGTATTCGCCGTTGGACTGGATGAAGATTCCGTTTTCCACGAGGTACGGGACAGTATCCTTCCTCTGGTAGGATGCGTATCTCTCGATGTGCGCGATGACGACAGAGAGGGAAAGTGTATTCCTCAGCTCCAGGATGCTGTCGATGTCTGCATTCGACCACCTGTCGAAGGGCATTTCGACAAGGAGGGTGTCCGTTCCGACGATGCAGAGGTCCCGTATGCCGTCCGTACTCGCGATTGCCGGGTAGTAAGCGACTTCGGCACCGAGATAGACAGCGGGCATTGTATCCTTATCATATATATTGAGAAGGGAGCGTGCGGCAGCTTCACGCCGCGAAAGGAAGCTCTCCTTCTCCATCCGCGATGGATAGAAGTGGGGCGTTGCGACAAGCTTACGTATTCTGCGGCGGTACGTTTCTTCGAGCATCGCCTTTGTCATCTCTACGTTTCTGCTGCCGTCGTCGATTCCCGGAAGCACGTGACTGTGGAAGTCGATGATTCTCGGTGTCTTTGTGACTTCTTCTCCCTTTTCCTTTTCCATGACTCAATGATAACTGAAAAGCAGTTGAATCTACAACTCGAAACAATTTCTTTCCGATACTGAAGATAGGGAGAGCAAAAATACGATATGGCGGAAAACGGGGAATATATTTCACAATAGTACTTTTGTAAAATCCTTTGGATATCATCAAAATTTCGGCGAAAAATTAAAGATATGAGTAAAAAACAAAAGAAAAATTAAAGAGAAAATAAAGATTGACTGTAAGAGAAAGTGGATTTACGCTATCTGGGTAATAAGGAGATTACAATGTACGATCTTAATACATTCATGGCAGAGCTCGAGAGGAAGAACCCTGCACAGCCGGAATTCATCCAGGCAGCAAGAGAAGTCATCGAGTCCGTTATCGACACAGTCAATTCAAACCCGCTTTATCTGAAGAACAAGATTCTCGACAGAATCGTCGAACCCGACAGAGTCATCGAATTCAAGGTCGAATGGGAGGATGACAACCACGAGCTTCAGGTCAACAGAGGCTACAGAGTACAGTTCAACAACGCAATCGGACCATACAAGGGCGGACTGAGATTCCATGCAAACGTCACACTCGGAACTCTCAAGTTCCTCGGCTTCGAGCAGATCTTCAAGAACTCCCTCACCACACTCCCGATGGGCGGCGGCAAGGGCGGCTCGGACTTCTCCCCCAAGGGAAAGAGTGATGCGGAAATCATGAGATTCTGCCGTTCCTTCATGACAGAGCTCCAGAAGTACATCGGACCCGACACCGACGTTCCGGCAGGTGACCTCGGAGTAGGCGGAAGGGAAATCGGCTACATGTACGGCCAGTACAAGAGACTCAGAGACGAGAACACGGGCGTCCTCACGGGAAAGGGCTGGGGATGGGGCGGCTCCCTCATCAGACCGGAAGCTACGGGCTTCGGAACGATGTACTTTGCAAACGAGATGCTCAAGGCTCACGGTGATTCCTTCGAAGGAAAGAGAATCGCAATCTCCGGCTTCGGCAACGTCGCATGGGGTGCAGTCACGAAGGCTTCCCAGCTCGGCGCCAAGGTTGTCACCATCTCCGGACCCGACGGATACGTTCTCGACGAAGAGGGAATCAACACTCCCGAGAAGATTGCATACATGCTCGAACTCAGAGCATCCAACAACGATGTCGTCGCTCCGTACGCTGAGAAGTTCGGCGCAAAGTTCGTCCCCGGCAGAAAGCCCTGGGAAGTCAAGGTCGACATGGCATTCCCGTGCGCTCTCCAGAACGAGCTCAGAGGCGAGGATGCAGAGATGCTGATCAGGAACGGCGTCAAGTACGTCATCGAGACAAGCAACATGGGCTGTGCTCCCGAGGCAATCCAGGCATTCCAGAAGGCAAGAATCCCGTTCGCACCCGGCAAGGCTGCAAACGCAGGCGGAGTCGCAGTGTCCGGACTCGAGATGAGCCAGAACGCCATGCACTACAACTGGGACGCCGAGGAAGTCGATCAGAAGCTCCACGGCATCATGAAGAACATCCATGCCTCCTGTGTCAGAGAAGGCAAGTGCGCAGACGGCTACATCGACTACGTGAAGGGCGCAAACATCGCGGGCTTCAAGAAGGTTGCAGATGCTATGTGCCAGCAGGGTTTCTGATAAAGATAACCGTTAATACAGACAAGCAGAGCCGCTTCCGAAAGGAGGCGGTTTTTACATGCCCGGAACCGCAGAATGTACAATATCGGGCATACGTATGACTTTCTTCTGAGAGTCCGGTATTTTTGTTATACGAATTGCACGAAAATATTCTGAAAGCGACGGAGTTCGTTTTAGATATATTGCCAGCTTCGAAATTTGTGTATTAATCAAAAAAGTATGACAAAAGAGACGGAAAGTGAAAGAAAACCGCCCTTATTTTTTATGTATATGCATTTTCAGCCTGTTTCTGACTGTTGAATAATTGCTGTCAGTGACAAAAAATAAAAGATTGCTTTTCCTCACGGCGGCCTTACAATGATAGAGCACATACAAAAAAAGGAGATTTACGTATGAAAAAGCTTTTAGTTTTTCTTACTGTAGCAATGCTCGTTGCTTCAATGGCATTCGCTCAGGGTGCAGCTGAAACAGCAGCAGTCGTCGCTAACAAGGACAAGCCGGTTGTATTCTACAACAGACAGCCTTCCGACCCGACGACAGGTGAAATCGACATGGATTCCATGAACTGGAACGATTCTACATATTACGTAGGATTCGATGCTGCAGCAGGCGGCGCAGTCCAGGGACAGCTCATCACAGATTATCTCGCATCCGCAGATCCGGCAGTCGTTGACAGAAACGGCGACGGCATCATCGGCTACGTTCTCTGCATCGGAGACGTCGGACACAACGACTCCAAGGCAAGAACAGAAGGCATCAGAAAGGCTCTCGGAACATGGGCCGGCTCGACAGACCCGGGCGTAAGCCAGGAAGGTTCAGCTATCGTCGGCGGAAAGACCTACAAGGTTGTCGAACTTGAAAGCAAGGCAATGACGGGTCTCGACGGATCCACATGGAACGCAAACGCAGCAACAGAAGCAATGGGCGGCTGGGCTACGAAGTACGACACACAGCTCGATATGGTCGTTTCCAACAACGACGGTATGGCAATGGGCTGTCTCCAGGCTTCCAACTATCCCGCAGGCGTTCCTATCTTCGGATACGATGCCAACGCAGATGCCATCGAAGCTATCGGTGAAGGCAAGCTCACGGGAACAGTTTCCCAGAACGTAGACGCTCAGGCTACAGCTACACTCCAGGTTCTCAGAAACCTCCTCGACGGCCTCACAGGTGAAGACGTCTATACAAAGGGTATCTCGGAACCCGATCAGTACGGCAACCAGATTTCCGCACCTGTTGCTTACTGGGCAGATCAGAAGGCCATCATGGCAGCTAACTCCGGCGTAAACGCTTCCAACTGGGAACAGTACAGATCCGGTAACAGAGACACGGGAATCAAGCAGACGAACGCAGAGACAAAGAAGGTTCTCCTTACTCTCTACAACGCAGCTGACAACTTCCTCTCGTCTTCCTACCTTCCGGCTCTCCAGTACTATGCTCCTCTCCTCAACATCGAACTTACGGTTGTTGCAGGCGACGGACAGAGCGAATCGGTATGTCTCGACAGATTCACGAACCTCGGCAACTTTGATGCTTACGCAATCAACCTTGTCAAGACGAACTCCGCTCCCGACTACCTCGACAAGCTCAAGTACTGATGACTTCGAGTCAGACGAAGATTCAACAAACCAGCATGCCGCCCCTTCGGGCAGGCATGCTTTTCAAAATACAATGAGGGGCTAAATGGCAGATATAGTTCTAGAAATAAGGAATCTGTCCAAGGCGTTCGGCAAGAACAAGGTTTTGGACGGTATCGACCTGAAAGTCGAGAAGGGACACGTTCTCGGACTCATGGGAGAAAACGGAGCCGGCAAGTCTACGATGATGAAGTGCCTCTTCGGCATCTACGCAAAGGACGAGGGAGACTTCTTCCTGGGCGGTTATCCCATAGACTTCAAGGATCCGAAGGAAGCGCTGGAGAGCGGTGTGGCGATGGTCCACCAGGAGCTCAACCAGTGTCTGGACCGCAGCGTCGTCGACAATCTCTTCCTCGGGCGCTATCCCGTGAGACACGGAATAATTGACGAGGGAAAGATGGAAAGGGAGGCCAACAGGATATTCGGCTCCCTCAAGATGACCGTGGACCCGCATGTCATCATGCGAACCATGAGCGTTTCACAGCGCCAGATGGTCGAAATCGCGAAGGCCGTCAGCTACGATGCGAAGATCATCGTTCTCGACGAACCCACCTCCTCACTGACAGAGAGAGAAGTGCAGAAGCTCTTCTCGATTGTAAGGGAGCTCAAGGAGAAGGGCGTCTCCTTCATTTACATCTCCCACAAGATGGACGAAATCTTCGAGATCTGCGATGACGTCGCGGTTCTCAGAGACGGTAAGCTCATCTCCTCAAAGCCCGTAAAGGACACCAGCATGAAGGAGCTGGTATCGCAGATGGTCGGACGTTCGCTCGACCAGAGATTCCCCGAGGTCGACAATCACCCCGGAGAGGACTACCTCAGAGTCGAGAACCTCTGCACGAAGTACAATCCCGTGCTTGAGGACATATCCTTCACAGTCCGCCGCGGCGAGATCTTCGGCCTCTACGGCCTTGTCGGAGCGGGAAGAAGCGAACTCCTCGAGTCGCTCTTCGGCGTAAGGACAGTGGCATCCGGCGGTATCTTCCTCGACGGAAAGAGACTCAATTTCCAGTGCTCGAAGGATGCGATGGATCATAACTTCGCACTCGTCACCGAGGAAAGAAAGGTCAACGGCATGTTCGGAAAGGGAACACTCGAATTCAACACATGCATAACCAACATGCCCGCATACAGGGAACACGGATTCGTCTCCTCGAGAAAGATGTACGAGGCTACGAAGCGCCAGATAAAGCAGATGAAGACCAAGTGTGTCTCCACGACCGAGCTCATCACGGCTCTTTCGGGCGGCAACCAGCAGAAGGTCATCATCGGAAAGTGGATGGAACGCAGTCCTGACGTGTTTCTGATGGATGAACCGACAAGGGGTATCGACGTCGGTGCAAAATACGAAATCTATCAGCTCATAATCCGTATGGCCAGAGAGGGGAAGACAATAATAGTCGTATCCTCAGAGATGCCCGAGATTCTGGGTATTACAAACAGGATTGCCGTCATGTCCAACCACAGACTGGCAGGTATCGTGAATACGAAGGAGACCGATCAGGAGGAACTCCTGAGGCTCTCGGCCATGTATCTATAAGGGAGGCACACATATCATGGAAGATAAAAGGAAAACAACAGACAGAGACAGTAAGCTCGTTTCTCTCGAGGAGAAACTATATGCTCTCAGAAAGGACGGAGAGTATGCCCTCATAGATCTCAATGAGGAGCTGAGTGCCGTAAAGCGCAACAAGGCCATCACGAAGGAGGAAAAGCTCCAGAGGGCTGCAACAATACAGAAGGAAATCGAGAAGGCGAAGGAAGAGAACCTCCGCAACAAGGAAGAGATCAAGACCCTCAGCAGGGAAGCCGTAGCCTACTCGAATGCTCTCTACAAGGACTTCGAAGCCGATGTCATCAGAGAGGAGAAGGAGAAGATAGCAGAGGCGAAGAGAGCCTATGCGGAGCAGGTTGCCTCGATAAAGGCCGAAAGCGAGGCAAAGATTGCGGGAATCAGAAGCTCGGTCTCGGATCCGAAGAATCTCAAGGAAGAGATTTCAATCGCGAACTACGAGAAGAAGTCCCACCTGACGGAAGCGAAGAACAAGGCAAACGAGTCCATCGGTGCAAGCAGGAGCTACATCAACCAGATCTACATCAACCATGTACAGGAGAACAGAACACTCCGCGGCGGTAAGACGAACTTCATGGAAGACAAGAAGCTCAAGGCGAAGAACTACAGGGCTACGTTCTCTCCGCAGAAGTTCTTCCTTGCGAACGGACTGTATATCGCAATCGGAATCTTCTTCATAATCTGTATCATACTCGCTCCGATAAAGGTCAATTCGAACCTCTTCACGCTGCCGAACATCCTCACGATTCTCGAGCAGTCGTCAACGAGAATGTTCTACGCTCTCGGAGTTGCGGGCCTCATCCTTCTCGGAGGAACTGACCTCTCGGTCGGACGAATGGTTGCACTCGGGTCGGTCGCAACATCGCTTTTACTTCATAAGGGCACGAACATCGTCACATTCTTCGGAATGGGTCCCTGGAACTTCGATGCAATCCCGATGGCGCTGAGAGTCATCATCGCTCTCTGTATCTCGATAACCCTCTGTGTCGCATTCGCGGCCTTTGCGGGATTCTTCACTGCACGCCTCAAGATTCATCCGTTCATCACGACGCTCTCGACGCAGCTCATCATCTACGGTCTCCTGTTCTTCGGAACAAGCGGAACACCGACGGGCTCGATTGACTCCTCAATCAAGGATCTTCTCGGCGGCAGATGGGTACTCGGCTATGTCGGACGCGACCTCATCACGTTTCCCAAGCTCATCATTCCGGCAGTAATTGCAATCATCGTTGCATGGTTCATCTGGAACAAGACGATCTTCGGAAAGAACATGTACGCTGTCGGCGGTAACAGTGAGGCTGCAGCGGTATCTGGAATAAACGTATTCAAGACAATCTTCTGCATCTTCATCATGGCCGGCGTCTTCTATGGCTGCGGTTCCTTCCTCGAGGCATTCAGAGCGAATACCTCCGCAGGTACGGGTCAGGGCTTCGAGCTTGACGCCATCGCTGCCTGCGTCGTCGGCGGAATCTCGTTCAGCGGTGGTATCGGAAAGATCGGCGGAGCCGTAATCGGCGTTCTCATCTTCCAGGGTATGACATACGCCCTCACATTCCTCGGAATAGATACGAACCTCCAGTTCGTCTTCAAGGGTATCATCCTCATCGCAGCAGTCGCTCTCGACTCCGTGAAGTATCTCAAGAAGAAGTGATGACTGAAGAGGAGAAAAGAAAGAAGAGAGAGGAGGAGAGCGAGGCACTCGTGAAGAAGCTCATCATCTTCGGCGGCGTGGTCTTCGTCTTCCTCTCAATCCTCGTGGGGTCATATCTCCTCGGGTTCTTCAAGCTCATCAGATGAATATCAGGGACGACCGGAAACGGTCGTCTCTGTCGTAAGAAAAGGAACATGTATGAAAGTCTGACGAAG
>CAVFVX010000009.1:0-35285 GCA_963626075.1 Acutalibacteraceae bacterium | reverse complement strand
TCGTCATAGCGGTAGTTCGTGGTATTGTTGTGGTCTGTCGTAAGACCGCTGTACTCAGCCTTGTAGACATCCTCGCTCGTGTTCGCGGGAACCTTCGTCCACTTCGTCCAGAGGTCGTGTGTTCCGTGTGCGATGAAGAGGAACTTTCCGCCGACGGTGAGTCTGTCCTTTTCCCAGGAAGCGGAAAGGCATCCGACAAGACTGTCGGGGCCGTATGTATAGCCGATGACGTATTCGTCATAGAGGATGTCGGTGTGTCCGGCATAATCCTCATAGGAGTAGAGGCGGTACTTTACGGCACCCGTGTAATCGAGGCCGTATCCGTTGCTTCCGTCACGGAGGTATGTGTACGGCATTACGTAGACAGCCTCTCCGTTGACTGTGAGAGTACCCTCTCCGACAGAGGTGAGGTACTTCGCTCCGAGAAGGAATGCCTTGCCGTCGGTTGTCGTATCTTCGCTCTTTCCAGCTCCGGGAGCCGTCTCGAAGCCCGGCATTGCGAACTGGTCAATGAGAATCTGGGCGTAGATTCCGAGGCCGTTCAGCGGTGTCCAGTTGATTTCGAGGCCGAGCGTCGAATTGGAATTACTGGGCATATAGGCATTATGCATGAAGTACATGGGGCTGAGTGCCGCAAACTGCACCGATGACGACTGGGACTCGTACATGATGGCCTCGGTGAAGGCGACAGAAAGCCTGTCTGAGAAGAATCTTCCCTCGAAGCGGTGTGCCGCATAGAACGAGATACCGTTGAGGATGCGGGTGCTGTTGTTGTCGTTGTTTCCCTGGTACTTGATAACCTCATTCCCGTTTTCATCCTTGGCACAGGAGTAGTAGTTCATCTTGTTCGGGAAGAATGATACGAGGTATGTGTACTTGAACGAATCCGTATATGCCGTGGCACGTACCATGTCGTGGTACGGGAAGTTGTCGCTGAGAACGAGGTTGCCCGTCAGTCCGCTGCCCCAGCTGAGTCTGTCACGTCCGACCTGAATCGACCAGCCGTCTCCTCCCACTGCGACGAATGCACGCGACGGGAAGTTGATATCCAGCATCTTCACATCAAGAGAGAAGTTCTGGAGAGCAGGAATGTTGGAATTGAAGTTCGTCGATCCGATTTCCTTCTCTCCCCTCACGGAGTTCGAGAGATAGGCATTGAAATATGTGTAGAAGCCTTTTCCGAGCTTCGTCTCCCAGTCGACAGTGAAGAACGGATTGTTCTTCGTGAGGTCCTTTCCGTACCAGCTGGATCTTCCGGCGAAGGCAGTCTCCTTTATTCCGTTACTGTCCGTACGCGATATGTCTCCCGAATATGTGTGTGCGTAGATATCGAGGTTGACAGCACCGGAGATGTTCATCTCGCCGCCATTGAAGACGATTTCGCCCTCCTCTTCCAGTTCAGATACCACCTCATCATATGTCTCCTGAAGGTACTGGGGAAGTGCCTCCCTGTCGACTGTGTCGACCATGGCCTTCAGTTCGGCCCCGCTCCACGGACCTGTCGTCGAAGGAACTGCCCTTCCGGAGGCAAGGTAGAACTTAGTTATCGAGCGGTAGACCACACTGTCTACAGAGTAGATTTTCTGGTCATTGACCGTGGCCGCAGTGGCCAGAGTCAGAGCAAGGCACAAAACAACGGCAATAACCGTGAGTTTCTTCATATTGTTTTCAATCTCCATTTCCTGCGGTGAAGCCCGCAGAGAGGAGTATAACACGATTGAATTGTTCTTGGGGATGGAAAAGAGAAAAAATCAGAGAGTAAGAATCACAAGGGGAAGCGTGACAAGAGAAAGCGCGATACTCAGCATCATCGTCTCGTTGACGTAGTCCGTGTCATGACCGTACTTACCCGCAAGGATGACATTGAGGGCTCCGACGGGTACTGCGGATATGAGTACAACGGTCCCAGTCATGGTGCTGTCGAGTGAAAACGGAAGAAGAGAGAGGCGTACGAGAAGCGGCAGAACGACGAGTCTCAGAAGACACACGACATATGACGACGGTCTCTTCACAATCTTACAAAAGTCGATTCCGACAAGCCATGCGCCGACGAGCATCATGCTCAGCGGAACCGATATGTCACCGACCACTGTAAGGAAGCCCTGGAGGAACGACGGAAGCTTCCATGGTGAGAAGAAGAGCACAACAGAGATTATCGAAGATATCGTCAGGGGATCGAGAAGCATCCCCCTGAGCCTCTCACCCCGGCTTTTTCTTCCACTGAAGAGACTCACACCGATGGTGAACATGAAGACGTTGTAGAGAAGGTTGTACACCACGGCATATATCATCCCTTCCGTGCCGAAGAGTATTTCAGTAAGGGGAAGCCCGATGAAGCTCGTGTTGGCGAAGACCGCCATATTGACGGATGACGGGATGTACTCCTTCTTCACACACCTCAGACAGACAAGATACGAGATAATCAGCGCAAGGATGTAGTAGAGAGATACGATAAGGAAACACAGCAGCGTATTTCCGAGCATTCCCTCCGAACATTTCTCATTACCGGAGGCAAGAACGGAGAAAGGAAGAATCACGGAAAGGAGAATGTTCCCGAGTTCCTTCACGGCGGCATCAGTCACGAGGTTCCCCTTCCTGATGAAGAACCCGAGAAGCATGAGAAGAAACATTTCTCCGATTGATGAAGCAAGCGCCTCCATATATCCGTCCTTTCGTAAAGAATCCTCTTCCTTCACTCTTTTGTCAAACCCCGGAAAAGGTACTGAAACGCTTGAAGCGGGAGACACGATAGATGTAATCGTCCTCGACAATCTTATCTGACCGATGCCGGAAGCACCAAACCAACCCGCTTCCGGCATCTTTTCTACATTTCGAATCCGGCCTTGAAGGCGGAAGATGCAAACGCCTCTCTGAACTGCGGGAGAGAATACTTCTCCAGCGGAGGGAGAACTACCTGTTCCGATCCGAGTGCCTCGAGTGCAGGCTCGAACGGACCGCAGCGGCTTCCGATGACGGTAAGTTCATTCACGGGTATGAGGCTGAGGTCGAGCGTTACCTTCTCCGCATACGTGCTCTTGAGGACTATCGTTCCCTTCTTTCTTACGGCTTTCAATGCGCTCTGGAATCCCGAAGGATTACCTGAAGCTTCCACCACGACTTCGAAAGCCTCGGAAGGAACGGAGGATGTAACCTTTCCCAGTGTGCGGAAGAGGGAAAGCTTTTCTTCGTGCCTTCCGACAACGGTAAGGTCGGCCCCAATGAGATGCATGACATTTGCAATGCAGAGTGCCAGTCTTCCGTCCCCGATGATACCAACTTCCGTACCCTTCTCAATCTCTATCTGTGTGGTTATCTCGAAGGCTGCGGCGAGTGGCTCGGTGAAGACCGCCCTTTCGGACGGAAGGGAATCGGGAACAATATGGAGAAGGTCCGTCCGGAGTACCATGTACTCGGCAAAGCACCCGTCCCTCGAAAGTCCCGGAGTACGTCTGTATGTACAGTGATGCGGTCGCCCGGTCCTGCAGTAGATGCACTTTCCGCAGTTCTCGTTGATCTCCCCGACAACACGCTTTCCGATAAGGCTCATGTCGTCACAGTCCACGACGACGGCCACGAACTCATGACCCATTATTCCTCTGAACGACGGCCTGTAGCCCTTGAGAATCTCCCTGTCGGTCGAACAGACGGCGGCATAGATGATCTTCAGCAGGCTTTCTCCCCTTCCCCTCACGGGAAGCGGAAGATCCGTTCTGCAGACTGCTTCGGTTCCGTTGTAGTATATGCCCTTCACAAGATACCTCCGCCTCAATTATACCCCGGAGAAGGAAAACAGGGTGGAAATAATCGGACAGGCAGGAAATGAAACCGTTCCTCGCCACAGCGTTCTGTCAATTTTTGAAAAAGTGACGCAACGCTGTATATTCCGATGCTGTGAAATCCCCTCTCCGCATGATACAGAGAGGGGAAGTGTATCCTCTGATATTATATTGCTCAGAGGCTGATTGATGTCGATTTCTCCGTTACGGTGACAAGAGAGGATGACTCGACATTCACCGTCACGTTTCCAAGCGCCAGAGAGGAAGCGAATGTGTATTCACTCTCCACGACGGAGGCAGATGACGAGAGTGTCCATGTTCCTTCGCCGAGTATGTCGGATGCGACGAAGACGGAGGAAGTCGAACAGCCTTCGGGAAGGGTGAAGGCAAGAACCACAGTGCCGTCACTTGAAAGAAGCGTCAGCGTGTCTCCTGCGGAGAGAGAACCCATGCCTCCGAATCCGTTCTGGGGCATCTGAGGCTCCGTGCCGTCGGGAAGTGACGGAGCTTCTCCCATATTCCCGAAGTCGAAGTTCATTCCACCTCTGCCGCCGAAGCCGTCCTGGGGCATCCGGGGAGCATTACCCTCCTGTGTCTGGTCATCGGAAGGCTTTTCCGGAGCCGCAGATGATGATGTATCACCTTCGGGCTTTTCCGGAGGAGTCATCGTCTCACCCTCGGGAAGAGACGGCATGTCATCGCTCTTTGTAAGGGAAGAGGTATCGAAACCCTCTGGAGGTGTCATGTCTCCGCCGCCGAAGCCGCCGCCCATGTTCATGCTCATACCGCTCGAGAGGTAATAACCCGTCGAGGATGAGGACTGGGGAAGCTGGTTCGTGCCGCCGAGAGCGATTATCGTTCCGCCCGTGTAAGTGAATCTGTTGTCACTGTCGCAGTCGATTCCTCCTTCGGGAACGTCAGAGCCGAGAGCAATGAGAATACCGCCGCTGATTGTAATCGTACCGTTGCTGTCGAGTGCATCGTTCTGACTCGAGTGAGCATAGACGAGGCCGCCGTTGATCGTGACACTGGCCTTTCCGTCCTCGGATGCATTGATTGCATCATCGGTTGTGTTGAGTACGATCTTACCGCCGTTGATTGTAACGCTTCTCTTACCCTCGATTCCCTCCGGAGATACTCCGTCATTGGCCTCGACGGATGTGTCTTCACGGGGTGTGGCATAAGTCGTAATCGTGATGAGGCCGTTGTTGATGTAGACATCGGCAGACGGGTCGTTGACAGATGAGGAGGTGTCTCCGTCCTCAGTGGAGTCGAAGCCTGCTGTCATTCCCTTACCGGATGTGTTGATTGTAATCTCGCCTCCGTTGATGAGGATGTAGCCTTTGCCCTTTCCGTATTCGGTCTCCTCCTCGTCGCCGTCGACCTTTATACCCTTGTTCTCCATGCCCTCGGTCATGTTGAGGCCCGTAACGGTGACGGTTCCGGCATTCTGGACATAGCCGTTCACCGGCTTGATTCCCGTTCCGCCGCTTGTAGTGCTGTCGAGAGTGACATTGACAGTGCCGCCGTTGACGACTATCACGTCGTCGCTTACGATGCCGTTCTTCGTTGTCGCATAGACATTGAGAGTACCCTCGCCCGTAATGACAAGCGAGCCCGATGCCTTGACGGCATTCGTCTCCGTTCCGCTGCAGCCCGTGAGGGTATTCTCACCCTCGAGTACGAGGAAGCATGTGGTGGTGCTCTTCGTCTTCAGAGCCTGCTCGTCGCTGTCGGCAGCGGATGTGATGGTCACATTCCTGAGTGTCAGGACGAAGTCGTTCTCCTCAGAGACGACAGTGACACCCTTTGCACTTTCACCCGTGAGGATGATGTTATACATTCCGTCACCGCTGACGGTGATTGTCGTCTTCTTTTTCTTCTCCTCGACCGTGACGGCGCCGCCGCTGTAGCTCTCCTCTGTTGACGAGAGGTCGATCAGGACTTCCGTAAAGTCGTTTATGTCGAATGCATAGTCTTCCGCATTATAGGTGGAAGGCATCTGGTCTTCAGTCGGGATAACCGTGGCTCTCGCCTCGTCATCCGTAATCCAGCCCGTTATCACAGACGAGTATTCCCCCGTCAGTCCGGACTCCACAGTTCTCTCCTTTTCCTCCCCGACGGGAACCTCCGTCTTTGCCGTGGTACATGAAACGGAAAGAAGACACAGTATTAAAAGAGATGTGATGATAATGTTTCTCATGTTCAATTCTCCTGTACACGGGAAGAATAGAACACGAAGCTTAAAGAAAGCTTAAAGAAAGAGAAAACTTTGTCTCTTCTTTTCGTTGATAACACCTTCGAAGCAAATAGACTCAACAGTATGCAGATTTCGTCCGGATTCACACTTGCAGTACACATCTCCCTGCCTGCATTGCAACATTCGGGAACAGAACAGAGGTGACGAGCGAATTCCTAGCTTCAAGCACGAACGTGAAATCCGGTAATCGTCAGAAACATTCTTTCCCGGCTCAAGAACGCTTCCATTGTCTCGGTGCAGAGGGGAAGCGGCGGAGCTTCCCTTCCCAGGGAGCCGGAGGAGATCACCTTTCCCGACATCTACAGAGCCGTCGGATGCATCGACAACGGAGAGCTCTCACTCTGTTCTGATCTCGAAGACGAACTCGGCCCACGAGCCGTACTCGCTCTCCAGACAGAGCTTCGCGTGGTGGGCGGAGGCTATGCTTGCGGCCATTGCAAGCCCCAGGCCGTAGCTTCCGTCCTCCCTCGAACGGGCTTTATCTACGCGGTAGAAGCGTTCGAAGACCTTCTCTCTTTCCTCTTCCCTTATTCCCTCGCCTTCGTTGCGTACCGAGAGAACCGCCGTATGATACTTCTCCGTAAGCTTCACCGTCACATGAGTGTTGTCGTACGAGTACTTGATGGCATTGGAGAGGAGAATCGAAACGAGCTTCTCGATTTCCCCTTCGTTTCCCTTTATGTAAAGTGACGGCTTTATGTCGCTGTCGATTACTATCCCCTTCTCGTAGGCCAGAGCCTCGAAGGGAAGGACGGCGCCCTCCGTAAGGTGGGAGAAATCGAGTCTTTCAAACTGCGGCTTCTCGTCTTTCAGGTGCGTCAGGTACAGGAGGTCCCTTACGAGTCTGTCCATTCTCTTTGTCTCCGTTATTATGTACCCGAGCCACTTCGAGTCACCCTTCTCGCTTCTGAGGACATCCGCATTCGCCTGTATGACGGCAATGGGAGTCTTGAGTTCGTGGCTTGCGTCGGATATGAACCTCGTCTGCTTCTCGAAGGCATCCTCGACAGGCTTCACCATCATTTTCGTCAGCTTCAATGAAAGAAGAAAGAGCAGAATCCAGGCCGCAGCGCCTCCGATTATTCCCCACATGAGGGAACGACGGAAATCGTTGACGGAGGAAGAGGAATCGAGAACGGTGTACGAGAAGCCGTCGGGAGTCGTGTGCCTCAGATAGTAGTAGCCTCCGGTATAGTCGAACTCCCTGCCGTTCTTCTGGATGAGGGAGAGAATATCTGAAACAGAATCATCACTGTAATAGTCGTTTCTGTCGGAAGACCAGGATGTGAGCGTGCCGCTCTCGTCCGTCCCGATTGTGAGCATGCTGCCGCCGAACTCCCTCGAGAGCATATCGGCCCCGCCGCGCGCGGAGGGAGGATCCGAAGGAGCACCGTCCGGCGGAACGGAAGCAAAGCTTTCGAGGCTCCGTCTTATCTCGTTCTTCTTCTGTGTTCCGGGAACGATGACCGTGAAAGCTATGAGGGAGAGAATCACAAGCGTGAAGGAGAGCATCATCAGGAATATCAGCTTACGCCTCAGGGCCTTAATCATTCTTCGCCTCCAGCATGTATCCGATTCCTCTGAGCGATTTTATCTCGACCCTCGACCCGATGTGTTTGAGCTTCTTTCTCAGGAACGATATGTACACCTCCGTCGCATTCGTGTCCGCCGAGCCGTCATAGCCCCAGAGCTTTTCATATATCTGCTCCTTCGACACGGCCCTTCCCGATGAGAGGAGGAGCATCTCGAGCAGGTTTATCTCCCTTGCGCTGAGCTTTATGCCTTCTCCTCCCTTCTTTTCAAGGAGGCCCTCATCCTTCTTGAGGATGATATCATCAAAACCGAGTTCCTCCTGTATACGGGTATCCTTACGGCGTGTGAGGGCGTTTATGCAGGCGATCAGCTCGTCCATATCGAAAGGCTTCGGAAGATAGTAGTCAGCCCCCAGATTGAGGCCGCGTATACGGCTTTCGAGGTCGCCCTTCGCCGTCAGCATCAGTACGGGTGTGGAAACCTTCTCATCCCTCAGTGCCTTCAGAACCGAGAAGCCGTCGAGAGAGGGAAGCATCACATCGAGGACCACGAGGTCATAGACTGCGCCCAGAGCCTCTTCAAGCCCTTCTCTTCCGTCACAGCTCTGGTCGACGAGCCACCCCTTTGTCCTGAGAGTATGCGCCACGGCATCGCTGAGTCCCTTTTCGTCCTCGATAATCAACAGCTTCATGCCCCGATTATATGAAAAAGGAAAAAGACTTGTCATTATTTTTTTCTTCGGGTAGACTCCCATTGACTCGTCAGAGGGTAAGTCGTTCGGAGAAACGACAGCCGGATAAGACGCAGGTTGAAATACCTGTTTCTTATCCGGCTTTTTTTGTTTTCAAAGGAGTTAAAAGTATGGAAAATCTACTGACAGGAAAGATAAAGCCTCTCTATCTCAGGTACCTTTCGGCAGCATTCGGAAGTGCACTCATCTCCTCCATCTACGGTCTCGTCGACATGGCAATGGTCGGACAGTACCAGGGCCCGGACGGCACTGCGGCCCTTGCAGTCGTCGCTCCGGTGTGGAACGTCATCTACAGTCTCGGGCTTCTCACGGGAATCGGGGGAAGCGTCATCTTCTCACTCAAGAAGGGAAGCGGAGAGAAGAGCAACGAAAACGAGTACTTCACATCATCCGTAATTCTCTCCGTCGTCCTCGCAGTTTTTTCGACGGCGGCCCTTTTCCTCTTCGAGGACCATATCCTAACATTCTTCGGAGCCGACGAGGTACTCCTTCCTCTGGCGGAGAATTACCTAAGGCCGATCAGGTACGTATTCCCCGTCTTTCTCTTCAACCAGGCTCTTGCGGCATTCCTCAGAAACGACTCCTCTCCTTCTCTTGCGACGGCCTCGGTCCTCGCGGGAGGCATCTTCAACGTCTTCGGAGACTGGTTCTTCGTATTCCCCTGCGACATGGGCCTCTACGGTGCGGGACTTGCGACGGCAATCGGAAGCGTCATCTCGTTCGTCATCATGATCACACACTTCTTCTCCAGAAGGTGCACACTGCGTCTCGAAAGACCGAAGAGATTCCTGCACCAGAGTGCAAGAATAGCCGTGACGGGCTTCTCCACCTTCTTCATAGATGTCGCGATGGGAATTCTGACAATCCTCTTCAACAAGCAGATAATGCGCTATCTCGGCGCATCCGCACTCTCGGTGTACGGCCCGATCATCAACGTAAGCACCTTCGTCCAGTGCTGCGCCTACTCCGTGGGTCAGGCATCACAGCCCATCATCAGCACGAACTACGGCGCGGGTAAGGGAGACAGAATAAGGGAAACCCTGAAGTACAGCATCATCACGTCCTTTGTCTTCGCCGTCTTCTGGACTTCTCTCAGCGAGGCCGTCCCGAACCTCTACATCCATATATTCATGAGTCCGACGGAGGAAATCCTTTCCATCGCTCCCGCGATAATCCGCACCTACGCACTCTCGTTCCTCCTCCTTCCGTACAACATATACTCGACCTACTACTTCCAGGCGATAATGAAAAGCGGAACGTCGATGGTCGTATCCGTCATGAGGGGACTCGTAGTAAGCGGCGCCCTCATCCTGCTGCTTCCCCTCTTCCTCCCCGCTTCCTCCGTCTGGCTGAGCATGCCGGTAACGGAACTCGTGACGGCGGTCTATGTGACGGTGAAGATGAGGAAGTATACTTCACTTCTTCAGTAAGGATGTACGCTCAATTGACGCAATTGAGCGCACAAGACCGGTTTTCAATTGTGTTACCGAACAAATTGAGTAATAATCGAACACATGGATAAGAACGTAAGGGTGCTTCTCGTCAAGGAAAGCGTATTCGCGGACAACGACAGAGAGGCTGGGAAACTCAGAAGCGAACTCAGGGCGAAAGGCGTATTCCTCATGAACCTGATGTCATCCCCCGGAAGCGGGAAGACGACGCTGCTGAAGGGAATCATAAAGAGACTCGGCGGGAAATACCGCATCGGAGTCATGGAGGCCGACATCGACAGCGATGTCGATGCCGTGGCGATGAAGGAAGCCGGAGTGAAGTCAATCCAGCTTCATACGGGCGGCATGTGCCACCTCGACAGCGCGATGACACGCCAGGGCCTCGAGGGACTCGGAATCGACGACCTCGACTTCGTCACGCTCGAGAATGTCGGGAACCTCATCTGCCCCGCGGAATTCGACACGGGAGCCGTCAGGAACGTGATGATCCTCTCGGTTCCCGAAGGCGACGACAAGCCTCTGAAGTACCCTCTGATGTTCAGCACGGTCGACTGCGTCATAATCAACAAGATAGACGCATCCTCGTTCTTCGACTTCGACATCGAAAGATGCAGGGGATACATAAGAGAGCGAAACGGAAAGAATCCTCCCGTATTCCCCGTCTCCGCGAAGACGGGAGAGGGAATGGACGCTCTCGCAGAGTGGCTCGATAACGAAATCAAGACCTGGAAGGAAAACTAAGGAGAGGGAAAGATGGCCAGAGAGAACATAATCAAGCTCGGACAGAAGATAACAGACAGAATCGGCGTCAAGGTCACCGAAAACGAACCCGAATACTGGGGACTCGACTGCATCCTCACGGACGAGATGGCAGACATCGCACTGAAGATGGATGTCCGTAAGCCCGTCACGCTCGACGAACTCGTGAAGAAGACGGGGATCGAAAAGGACCACCTTGAAAAGGTTCTCCAGGAGATGGCATGTGTCGGAATCATCGAGTACAACCGGGAGAACGCAAAGCGGGAGAAGCAGTACGTGCTTCCGATGTTCGTTCCCGGAAGCGCCGAATTCACGAACATGAGCCAGAAGCAGCTGGAGGAGCACCCCGAGCTCGGAAAGTTCTTCGAGAACATGTCACGCCTCCCCCTGGAGAAGGTCACCCCCTTCGTTCCCATGGGAGGTGCGGGAATCGGAATGCACGTAATCCCCGTCGAGAAGGCGATAAAGGCCGAGAATGAGGCGGTAAGCATCGAGAAGATTTCCTACTGGCTCGACAAGTACGAGGGTAAATATGCAGCATCACCCTGCTCCTGCCGTCTTTCGAGGCGCACATTCGACGAGGGATGCGCGGACAACCCCGAGGACTGGTGCATAGGAGTGGGCGACATGGCCGACTACCTTGTCGAGACGAACAGAGGCCACTACATAACGAAGGATGAGGTATACAGAATCCTCAAGCACGCAGAGGACCTGGGCTTCGTACACCAGATTACCAACATCGACGGAGAGAACAAGATCTTCGCAATATGCAACTGCAACGTCAACGTCTGCTACGCTCTCCGCACAAGCCAGCTCTTCAATACCCCCAACATGTCCCGCAGCGCCTATGTCGCAAAGGTGAACAGAGAGGACTGCGTCGCCTGCGGAAAGTGCGTCGAATCGTGTCCTGCGGGTGCGGTGAAGCTTGGTCAGAAGCTCTGCAGAAAGGACGGAAGCGAAGTCGAATACCCCAGACAGGTGCTCCCCGACGACGTCAGATGGGGTCGCCACATGTGGTCTCCCGATTACAGGGACGTCAACAGAAAGAACAGCTACGACAGCGGAACCTCTCCCTGCAAGAGCTCGTGTCCCGCACATATCGCGGTCCAGGGCTACCTCAGGCTTGCGTCAATGGGTAAATACGATGAGGCATTAGCCCTCATCAAGAAGGACAATCCCCTTCCCGCAGTCTGTGGCAGAATATGCAACCGCCGCTGTGAGGAGGCATGTACAAGAGGAACGATAGACAAGGCAGTCGCAATCGACAGCGTCAAGGATTTCCTCGCTTCCCGCGACCTCAAGGCAGAGACAAGATACGTTCCCGAGAAGTTCATTCCCTCGAACAGAGGACCGTTTAAAGAGAAGATTGCCATAATCGGAGGAGGCCCCGCGGGACTCAGCGCCGCATACTTTCTCGCTCTCATGGGCTACACGCCGACAGTCTTCGACCGCCACTCCAAGGCCGGAGGAATGCTCAGGTACGGCATTCCCTCCTTCAAGCTCGAGAAGGATGTGATAGAAGCCGAAGTCGACATCATCAGGGAACTCGGAGTCGAATTCAGATTCAACACGGAAGTGGGAAAGGATGTCACCCTCTCTTCTCTCAGAAAGGAGGGCTACAAGGCATTCTACCTTGCTGTCGGCTGCAGTGAGGGAAGGAAGCCGGGAGTCCCCGGAGAAGATGGAGACGGAGCATATACCGCACTCGAACTCCTCGCATCTCCGGAAGGCACTACACCCGGTAAGAGAACCGTCGTTGTCGGAGGCGGCAACGTTGCAATAGACGCAGCCCGCACAGCAGTGAGAAAGAGCGACGAAGTAAAGCTCTTCTCGCTGGAGCAGAGAGACGAGATGCCTGCATCGGATGAGGAGATAGAGGAAGCTGAAAGCGAGGGAATCATCATCAACCCGGGCTGGGGACCGAAGGAAGTAGTAAGAGACGACAGCGGAAGGATTACCGCCATGGTCTTCAAGAAGTGCACCTCCGTCTATGACAGTGAGAAGCGCTTCTCCCCCGTCTACGACGAGAACGACACACTCTCCGTCGAATGCGACAGCGTCGTCTTCGCAATCGGCCAGAAGGCACAGTGGAAGAACCTCCTCGAGGGAGAGAACGTAACACTCAGAAGAAACGGACTCGTGGAGGCCGACGCCCTCACATACCAGACTTCCGCTCCCGACATCTTCGCCGGAGGGGATATCTACACGGGACCGAAGTTCGCTATCGACGCAATCGCTGCCGGGCGTGAAGCTGCAATCTCGATGCACCGCTTCGTGCAGCCCCACTCCTCACTCACAATCGGCCGTAACCGCCGTGACTTCAACATCCTCGACAGGGACGACATCCTTGTAAAGGAATATGACAGAACGGAAAGACAGACTGCCGGAAAGACGGAAAACGCAGACGGAAAGTCCTTCAGAGACACCCGCCTCACACTGACGGAGGAGCAGGTAAAGAAGGAGACGGCACGGTGCCTCTCTTGTGGCGCATCCGTCGTCGACCCCAACAGATGCCTCGGGTGCGGAGTCTGCACCACGAAGTGCGAGTTCGACGCCATCAGGCTCTACCGCGTACACCCCGAAGCCTCGACGATGATCAGAAGCGAAGACAAGATAAAGGCCGTCGCGAAGTATGCAATAAAGAGAGGAATCAGGATTCTGAGGAACCCGAACAGCACCTCGGACCCCGCAAAGCTGAAGCCGGGTCAGAAGCCGAAGAACAGAAATGCATGAGCTCGGTATAGTCTTCTCCATCCTCGACAGGCTCGAGGAGCTTGCCCGGGAGGAGAAGCTCAGTCACATAAGGAAGGTGACACTCGAAATCGGGGAGGTATCATCAGTACTCCCCGATTACCTCACGCCCTGCTTTAACTGGGCTGTGTCGAAGCGTCCCCTTTTCACTGATGCCACCCTCGTCATAGAGCCAATACACGCCGTCACATACTGCCGCAGCTGCGGCAAGGAATACGATACCGTCCCCTCAGGAATAACGTGTCCCCACTGCGGCTCAAGAGAGACGGAACTCGTTACGGGTAATGAAATAAACATCAAGGAAATCGAAGCCGAATAGCCGCATTGATGTTTTAAAATATATACGATAAAAACGTTAAAATATACATTTTAAATTTAAAATATACATTTTAATTTGACAGCACCGCATTTCTCACTCAGAATATGAACATGATTCAGAGAGAAACGGAAAATATCGAATTCAAGAAATCAACCAGCGAACTGAAGGAAGCAGTCATATCACTCTCATCCATGCTGAATAAAAGCGGACATGGAATAGTCTTCTTCGGAATAAAGAACGACGGAACAGTCTGCGGTCAGGAAGTGGGAGAATACACGACAACAAGGATTGCAGAAGAAATCAAACACAACATAAAACCGTTCGTCAGCGCGAAAATCGAGGTTGTTTCAGAAGACGACAAATCCGTAATACGTGCAGAAGCCTATGGCGAGGACACTCCCTATTCGGCGTATGGAAGATACTATCGGCGCTGCAGCGACCAGGATCTTCAGATGACACAGAAGGAACTTGAACACTGCTTCGAATCCAAGAATTTCTCCTACTCGGGATGGGAGAAGGAGCCCACCCCCTTTGGAGAGGAGGATGTTGACGAAAATCTCCTTATCGACTACGTAGACAAAGCAAACGAACTCAACAGACTTGATTACAGATACGTTTCAGTTCCCGTCACAATGACTAAACTCGGCCTCATGGAAGGAGGAAAGCTCAATAATGCAGGGCTGTATCTCTTTTCCAGAACAAAACCGCTCATCGTGAAATTCGCACGTTTTGCAAATGACGACAGGACAATCTTCATTGACAACAGACAGTTCAGAGGAAACATATTCGAATGCATAGATGAGAGCGTACGCTACATCATGTCCGCTCTTAACATAAATGCCGTGATAAGAGGACTGCAGAGGGTCGAACAGCTGGAAATCCCGGTCGAAGCCTTCAGGGAAATCGTAATCAACAGTTTCGCACACATGCGGGTAATCGACGGTGACTACAATGAAATAACGATAACACCGAACCGTGTCAGAATATATAATCCGGGAACCATAGCCCTCAACGAAAAACCGGAATCCTTCGCCTCGGGAGATATCGGTTCAAAGCTGCGTAATCCTCTGATTGCCATGACCCTGTACAGGAACAAAACAATCGAAGCTTTCGGGACCGGGTTCAAGCGTGTCTTCGACATATGCCGGAGAGAAAACATCCCCTACTCATACAAGACGGAAGGACTGGGCTTTTCATTCACCTTCACACGCGGTATGACATCACTTCTTACAGAAAAGGAAGCATCGGCAGAGCAGAACATCCAGCCTTCCACTTTGAAACTGTCTTCCACTGCAGCAGATGTATACCGATTACTGAAAGAAGATAATACAATAACTACAATATCAGAAATATCGGAAAAGCTCGGAAAATCTCATTCCACCGTTCAGAAGGCTCTCTCATCTCTCGTCGACCTTCACCTCATAGAACGCAACGGCTCCAAGAAGAAAGGCCTATGGAAAGTCATCAACGTTCAGACAACCGTCTTTAATTGAGGCTGTATTCAGAGCCGAAATGTGCTATCCTCATTTCAAGGAGTTACATATGAGTCTTACAGTTCTTTCCGTCGGCGGCTCGATCATCGCCCCGGATAAAGTCAATACGGAGTTTCTGAAGGAATTCAGAAAGGCAATCGTGAATTACCTCGAAGAGGACAGGGATGCGGAGCTCATCTTCGTCTGCGGCGGCGGTGCACCGGCAAGAGTGTACCAGAGTGCCTACAGGGAAATCACGGGAGAGACAAGCGGAGAGAGGGAGGACTGGCTCGGAATCAAGGCCACATACCTCAACGCAGAACTCATGAGAGCAGTCTTCTCCGACTACGTGACGTGTGATGTCGTAACGAATCCGACGGGTGAAATCGAAAACCGCGGCCGTATTCTCGTAGCCTCGGGCTGGAAGCCGGGCTTCAGCACCGACACCGATGCGGTGTATCTTGCAAAGCGCTTCGGGGGGAAGAAGATCGTCAACCTCTCGAATATCAAGAAGGTATATACCGACGACCCGAAGAAGAATCCCAACGCTGTGCCTATCGATACGATTACCTGGAAGCACTTCAGACAGATGGTAGGCTACGAATGGAAGCCGGGCCTCAACGCCCCGTTCGACCCGATTGCCTCGGGACTTGCGGAGGAAGCGGGACTCTCGGTTATCTGCGCTGACGGCAGAAACATCAGTAATACAATCGCAATCCTCAAAGATCAGGAATTCGAGGGAACGGTAATCAGACCGTAGTCCTCTTCCTCTTCATTTCAAGGAAAAGTTCACTCGCGTCTGCAAAGGACGCGGGGAACGGTACGTCTTCCCGGAAATCGGGAATCCAGAGAATGTCGTCGTCACTCTTCTCCTGTATGAATCCGTCCTCTATTCCGAGGTCCTCGACAAGTGTGACAAGCTCCTCGTACTCCTCATCGCTTATAGCGGTAAGAGTCGGATCCTCCTTCGGGGGGACGAACTGGCTCATGAGGGAGAGATAGAAATTATCCCTGTAGTGAGAAGCAAAGTATTCGAGGAACCTCTTCGACTGGTTTACGGTTCCCGGGAATACGAGGTGCCTCAGAATCGTCCCCTTTATCCTCCCGGGATCCGTCACGGGATGGCGGTCTTTAATCCAGTCCATGACGGGAATGATGACGTCGGCGTAGTGCCCGAGTCCGCAGAAAACCTTGCACACATTCCGGCTGAGGCTCTTGCAGTCGAGAAGATAGACATCAATGTAATCATCAATCAGGGCCAGCGCCTGAGGTGTCTCATAGCCCGAACTGTTCCAGACGACGGGAAGATGAAAGCCGCTTCTCCTTGCCGAATCAAGGGCATTGACGATTGACGGAATGAAGTGCGTACCCGTAACGAGATTGAGTGTCTCCGCCCCCATCTTCTGAAGGTCCATGAAGAGAGAGGAAAGCTCCTCAGTGGAAACTTCTATTCCCCAGTTCTCACCGTCGGAGCCGGAAATCTGTCGGTTCTGGCAGTAGGCACAGTGCAGCGGGCACCCCGTGAAGAAGACCATGCCAGAGCCCTTCTTTCCCACTAGCGGCGGCTCCTCTCCCCTGTGGAGGCCCACCCAGGCAATCTTGATTTTATCACTCTGACGGCAGCGTCCGAGGGCACCGGACGTGCGGTCGACGCGGCATAAGTTCGGGCAGAGGGTGCATGAGGAGTAGTAATCGCTTTCAGTCATGGCCAGATTATAATCCTAATCCTCTTCTTGACAAACCACATTGAATGGTTATCTTTAAATCCATGCGTTTCACTTTCCGGAAAAAAGAAAAGACAGAAGAAAGGAAGATAAGATACATCCTCACCATCGACGGCGGCGGTATGAGGGGAATCGTTCCGGCCTTCATTCTGGAAAAGATGAACGACTTCCTGAAGGAGAAGACAGAGCGTCCTCTCTACTCCTACTTCGATCTCGTTGCGGGAACGAGCACGGGCGCCCTCATCGCCCTGGGTCTCACCTCCCCCACAGAGGAGACTCACTTCACAAGAGAGGCGGGAGATGAATACAAGGTCGAGAAGACAGTCACCACCGGAAGAATCTTCAGGAAGCAGCACACGGAGACGGACGGTTTTGTCGAGAGAACCGCGGATCCGGACAACTTCGTCGACCTCTACAGGAAGAACGGAAAGAACATCTTCCTCAAGAAGGAAGTGAAGGGGCTGAGAAAGCTTGTCGACAAGGTCAGCAGACTCTTCAGCGACAAATACGAAATAGAGCCCTATGAGGAGTTCCTCTCCTCGATGTACGGGGAAACAGAGCTCTCGGAGGCGCTCGTTCCGACAATGGCTGTAGCATTCAATGCCGACGGCGGACACGAGTACATCTTCCGGAGCTGGGACAGCCACGACTACCTCGTGCGTGAGGCTGCACGTGCCTCCTCCGCTGCCCCGACCTACTTCGCTCCCGCAAAATTCATCGACAGGAAGACGGACGAGGAACTGACGCTCCTCGACGGAGGAATCATCGCGAACAACCCCGTTCTCACGGCATACATAGAGGCGAGAAAACTCTATCCCGATGCAGACGAATACCGCATCCTCTCGCTTTCCACTGCTTCCTCGGTTCTTCACATGGATATCGACGAATTCTCCTCCAACCTCGACTGGATGGGACCGCTTCTCTCCGCATACGGAGCAGCGAACATGAACATATCTCTCGAGACGGCAGAGAGTATAAAGGGAGTGAAGATTCTCAGAGTCTGGAAGGATGTTCTCAAGACACACATTCCTCTCGATGACACATCGGACGAAGCCGTGAACACGCTACTTGAGGCGGCAGAGGAAATCTGGGAAAACCAGAAGGATGAGATAAAGGCCTTCCTCACCACCATGGTCGATAACGACGGACTGCCGCAGAAACTGAAACTGAGAAGAGAAAACGATGCTCAGCCGAGCATCGAGGAGAGGAAGGAGGAGAGTCTCGCCCTTCCCTCCCTGTAGGAGAAGGAGATGTCTCCGACTGTCGATTTCACGCCGACAGTGTCAGTAATGAGCTTCACCGCATAGAATCCGATTCCGAGTACTCTTGCCGCGATGCCCACTCCGTATGCCTCCATGTCGGCGGCATCGGCCTTGAGGAGGCGGTGGGAGTCGATGACGGAAGTATTGAATTTCCCCGATGTATAGAGAATATACGGACTTTCCTTATCGAGAGTACGGAGCTCCCTGAAGGTAGCCCTGTTCTCCCCGATTGTGGAGCCGAGTGCTATGTGCATTGCACTGAGGTCCTGATCGGGAGTGACAACTTCGCCGAAGGAGATTACCTCTCCTCTTTCGAGACGTCCGAGGGACCCCGCAGAGCCGACGGAGACGACGACACAGGCCTTTGTCTCGAGGGCATACTTCACGGTGTTTGCGGCGCTGAGGAGAGGCCCCACGCCGCAGACGCATTTTTCCCAGTCTCCGTCGAGACCTTTCAGTTCATTCTGGTCCGATGCTACGAGAAGAATCCGGCTCATAAAGCAAGAGCCGAGATAGCCGCGCCGATGATCGGGGACGAGTCGATGTTGACCATCCTGTACCAGCAGCCGTTCTCCTCCTCGAGAATCTTATCGAGATAGTATCTTGTGTATCTTTCGAGGAACGGAAGCTTGTAGAAGGTGGTTCCGTCCGCGTTGATGATGACCGGGTGTGCGGGAGACGATTCGACTCCGCCCTTGAGAGCAGCAGCGGTGAGGTTGATTGCCGTAAGCTTTGCAGCTCTCACGACGATCTTCTTGAGTATCGTATAGAGGCAGGTGACATCCCTGTCGCTTGCCGCAGCCTTCCCCAGCACGTTCTCCTTGTTGTAAGGAGCCCCCAGGAATGCACCGACATCGCTTGTGGAGAGTGAGTCAAGCGCTGAGAAGTTCTCTGCGAAATCGAGGGAGAAGACGCTCTCCTTCACAGCCTCTGAGAGTACGTAGTGGCAGAAGGGACCGATGTAGGCACCGCTGATCATCTTCTCCATGTGGTATGTACTGGGGTCTCTTGTAGTCTGCAGAAAGCCTTTGTCGAGGTCGGTGAGTTCGATTCTGAGAGAACCGGATTCCGTGTTGATTATCTGGTTGCCCTCGCTGAGCGCAATCTTCCCGATGCTGCCGTTCTTCTCGATGTAGGCGGTGTTGGTTCCCGTTCCGAGGATGAAGCCCACATAGGAGGAAGCCTCGACTGCGCTCTCGGCCTTAGCCGCGAGAAGCGTAGCAACCGTGTCGTTGACAACCGAGAGCTTGATAGAAGATACATCGTACCCTCTCTTCTCGAGAACTGCGAGTATGTTCTTTCCAAGCGGCTTGCCTATGGTCTCCGGAGCCTTGACCTCCTTGCTGAAGAGAAGAGGAATACCGTCATGGTCCTCGGTGATCTCTGCGGCATAGGAGAAGCAGAAACCGATTCTGCTGCTCTTTCCCATGAAGCGCTCGATGCTGTCCGCGAAGATGGAGTAGAACTCCTCTGCGCTCACTTCCTTCTCGACGCCCGGCATGCCGACACGTTTGAAATCGGAAATGACGGGCTTTCCCTCTTCGTCGAAGGTGACGAGGCATGTGCGGAAGTTCGTGCCGCCCGCATCCATTACTATGACGCTTTCTCCCGTCAGGAGTTTTTCCGGAGTCTCGGCATAGGTCGGAATCATCTTGAGGGAGCTCTTCTCTCCGTCAAGTCCCTTCTTCATCTCGGAGAAGAAGAAGCCCAGGATCTCTCCCGAGTCCACGAATTCATCGCCCAGCCTGTGGTTGTTCAGAAATTCCCTTGCATTCATGTCATTTCACCTTCGTAAGCCTGTATTTCACGCTCACTTTGTAATATATGCCGTTCACAGTCATGTCCGAGGAGGTGACGGAGAGTACTCTGTCCTCGTCCCCGCTGACGTTGAAGGTTCCCTTGATTATATATTTTTCCCCGTTTTTTGTAAGCAGAAGATCCGCCCTGCAGTCGACATCAATGGAAGAGAAGTCGTTGTCGAGAACGAGTTCAAGCTTCCTGAGCTCAGTCTCCGGTTCAAGGTCCACGGTTCCCGAGATGATGACGTCACCCTTTCTGTAATCCGTCTCCTCGAGCTTAGCCTTCACCTTCTTCATCGTGGCGCCGCGCTGCATCATCGAGTATACTGCGTTCTCCCAGAGAGACGAGCACTCCGGCTTTGTATTCAGGCACTCAAGGTACGTCGATAGGTCGGAAGAAGTGTATGTGACCCTCTCTGGAAGCGCACTCTCGTCATCGGATGACGTGTAGCTCACGCCGTCGAGAGGAATCTTCGGAATGGATGCGTAGCTGAGAATCGTACTGAAGGCGGTATCCTCCACTTCCTCGAAGCAGGGACTGGCGGAGAGGACAAGGGAAAAGAAGAGAAGAAAAAGAAGCACGGAAGTGAATTTCTTCATACCATTAAGTCTATTTATTTTTTTCATCAATGAGCAATATCAAAGAAGGAATTTGTCTGCTAGAATATATACATGAGTTCAACTTTTCTCTTTTACGATCTGGAAACCTTCGGGCTTAACACGCGCTACGACAGAATCGCCCAGGTGGCTGCCGTCAGAACGGACATGGACCTGAACATCGTGGGACCGCCGATTCTGCTCTACTCGAAGCTCTCTCCGGACTACCTTCCCGTTCCCCAGTCCTGTCTCGTGACTCACATCACACCGCAGGCGGTAAATTCCAAGGGAATGCCGGAAGCCGAAGTCGTGAAGATTCTCAGAAGCGAAATGATGAAGAACGATACGATAACCCTGGGCTACAACACAATCTCATTCGACGACGAATGCGTGAGGAATGCGCTCTACCGCAACCTCTACGATCCCTATGAAAGAGAATACAAGAACGGCTGCTCGAGGTGGGACATCATAAACCTCGTGAGGGCCACACGCGACCTCAGACCCGAGGGACTCATATTCAACAAGAAGAACGAACAGGGTTTCACCTCCTTCAGGCTCACGGACCTGACGGAGGAGAACAACATAGAACAGGTCGGCGCACACGACGCCCTCGTGGACGTCTACGCCACCGTCAATCTCGCGAAGCTCATAAAACGCAGGCAGCCGAAGCTCTTCTCCTGGGCTCTCACGCACCGCGGCAAGGACAGCGTGAGAGAGGTGATAGACACAGTGAAGAAGACACCGTTCCTGCACACGAGCGGAAAGTTCGTATCGGAAAGGGGCTCGACGAGACCTCTTCTTCCACTCTTCTATGCGAACAAGAACGACCTCTACTGTTTCGACCTCACCCGTCCTCTCCCGTCGAAAATCGAGCTCGATAACTACGACGAGACGGGAATCTACCGCCTCCAGATAAACCGCTGTCCCTTCGTGGCCCCGCTGCAGACACTGACATCAGACGCAGAGAAGAGACTGGGCTTCACGAAGGACGAAGTTCTCAGGAAGGCGGAGGAAGCACTCGAAAGCGGAATCTTCAAGGCCGAGGATTTCGTCACCTCCTACGAGGAATCCTCCCCCGACACAGACCCCGATCTCGCAATCTACGGCTCGTTCCTGTCGCGCGACGACAGGATGAGACTCGAGAAGATTCAGTCTCTCTCCCCGAGAGCGAAGCTCCTGGGGCAGCAGAAGACTCCATTCGACAACCCCAAGTATCACAAGCTCGTATGGCGTCACGTCGCCCGCAACTGGCCCGAGGCCCTCGACGAGAAGGAGAAGGAACAGTGGAGGAACTGGTGCTCGCAGCGCCTTCTGGCCCCGCCCGTGAAGGATGCGCAGTCAATCAACGACTATCTCTATACTTGCAACGAACTCCTGAATAGTTTAAATACAGACGGAGAGGACAAGAAGACCGTTCTCGCCCTCATCGAATATGCAGAGATGCTGAAGAAAACAATCGTGAAAGCGGAGAAATAATGCAGAAACTTATAGATCTACTACCCTCCTTCAAAGCCCAGCTCGAGGAGGCGGACAGAACTCTGAGCCTTCCGGAGACGATGAGCGACATGAAGCTTTACAGGGAGAAGATGGTTGAAAGAAGCCATCTCGCCCCCATTGTCGAGAAACTCACGGCCATGGTGAAGGCCGAGGAGGAGATCAAAGACAACGAGGAACTCCTCAAAAGCGAGGAGGACCCGGAGATGTCCGGTATGATAAAGGACGAGATAGAGTCCCTCAGGGCCTCCCTCGAGAGGGACGAGAGGGAATGCAAGGTTCTTCTCATTCCACCCGATCCCCTTGAAGGCAAGAACATAATCATGGAAATCAGAGCCGGGACCGGCGGAGAAGAGGCGGCGCTCTTTGCTGCCGACATCTTCCGCATGTACGTCCACTACGCCGAGAAGAAGAAGTGGAAGATCGAGATAATGAGCCAGAACGAAACCGAGCGCGGCGGCTACAAGGAAATCGTATGCTCGATTTCCGGCAGGGACGTCTACGGTTCCATGCGCTACGAAAGCGGAGTCCACAGAGTCCAGCGTGTTCCCGAAACGGAGAGCGGCGGCAGAATCCACACCTCTGCGATAACAGTCGCAATCCTTCCCGAAGCCGAGGAAACCGACATTGTAATCAATGAAAAGGACCTCAAGATCGATGTCATGCGTGCGGGAGGCCCCGGCGGACAGTGCGTCAACACGACAGACAGCGCAGTGAGAATCACCCACATTCCGACGGGCATCGTCGTCATCCAGCAGGATGAGAAGAGCCAGCTCAAGAACAAGAACAAGGCAATGAGGGTTCTCAGGTCCAGGCTCTTCGAGATGGAGGAGGAAAGGAAGAACAAGGAGAGAAGTGACGCCAGGAAGAGCATGGTCGGAAGCGGCGACAGAAGCGAGAGAATACGCACATACAACTTCCCGCAGAACAGATGCACAGACCACCGCGTCAACCTCACGTCCTACAATCTTGAAGGCGTCATGAACGGAGAGCTCGACGAATTCATCGAGGCCCTGAAGATTCAGGCCGGAGAGGAAGCACTGAAGGCTCTATGACACTCTCCGAGCTCAAGAGAACACTACTCGGACGGGAAAACACCCTCGAGAACCCCTATCTTGAAGTAAGGGTTCTCCTTTCCCATCTCGGAATAAGCGAGACAGAGCAGATAGCATTCCCCGAAAGGCCCGTATCTCCCGAAACTGCAGAGAAGGCCGTCACCCTCTTCGAGAAGAGAATTAACGGCACTCCTATGGCCTACATCACGGGAGAGAAGGAGTTCTACGGCCACACCTTCCACGTCGACGAAAGCGTCCTCATCCCCCGCCCCGACACCGAGATACTCGTCGAGAAGGCGATAGAAACATACAGAAGAAAGAACTATACGGGGCGCATACTCGATCTCTGTACGGGAAGCGGAGCAATCGCTTCATCGGTCTCGTACGCACTCGACTTGGACGTTGCCTTCAGCGACATATCTTCCGCAGCCCTCAGAACAGCAGAAAAGAACTACCGCGAGATAACCCGCCGCACCTCTTTCGATTCCCGACTCGGAGACCTCTTCGAGCCCTGGAAAGGAGAGCGATTCTCCCTCATTGCCACGAATCCGCCGTACCTCACAAGAGAGTGGTACGAGGAAACGGAGAAAAGCGTGAAGAAAGAGCCTGAAGGCGCCTTCATCGGCTTCGGCGACGACGGAATGGATATAATAAAAAAGATTGTCCTCACTTCTCCTCAAGTACTGGAAAAAAATGGTACACTTCTCATTGAATGTGATTACAGACAGGCGGGAGCTCTTGCATCATTCATGACTGCCAACGGCTTTGTGGATGTTGAAACGGCAAGAGACCTGGGTGGGCTGGAAAGAGTGGTTTATGGAGAATACGAAGGCTGAAGCAGTAACGGAAACACAGAATGTCGAGACATTTCCCAACAAGGAGCTCGTCGACCGCTTCGTCTCGAGAATCCTGAACTACTCGGATGAGGACAAGGCGAAGATTTCCGCGGCTGCCGTTTTCGCAGCGAAGAAGCATGGAGACCAGAAGAGAAAGAGCGGAGAGCCGTACCTCATACACCCCATCGCCGTAGCTGAGATTCTCATGTCATTCAACATGGATGCCGACACCGTCTGTGCCGGGCTTCTCCATGACACCATCGAGGACACGGGAACGACGGAAGAGGAGATAGCCTCCCTCTTCGGAAAGGAAGTCGGGACCATGGTCCAGGCCGTGACGAAGATAAGCCGTATCACGCAGGACAAGTCGATTCAGGAAGCTGAGACGATAAAGAAGATGTTCTTTGCAATGAGCAAGGACCTCAGGGTCATCCTCATAAAGCTTTCGGACAAACTCCACAACATGCGTACCCTCTCCGGGCTCTCGAGCGAGAGGAGGATATCGTACGCACGCGACTGTCTCGACATCTTCGCCCCCATTGCCGACAGCCTCGGTATGCAGACACTCAAGAGCGAACTCGAGGATCTCTCGCTCAAGGCACTCAAGCCGGAAAGCTACGAGTACATCAACACATATCTACTGGAGAGAAAGGGCGAATACAACGCCTTCATCAAGCAGGTTGCAAGAGCGATAGAGGAAGCGTGCAGGAAGGAAGGCCTCCAGAACATCGAGGTCTCCGGAAGGGTGAAGCACGCCTACTCCATCTACATGAAGATAAAGAAACGCAAGAAGGAGATCGACGAGATCTACGATATCCTCGGCATCCGCGTAATCTGCAACACGACCGTCGAATGCTACACGATTCTCGGCATCATCCACTCCATGTGGCTTCCTATCGAGGGAAGGTTCAAGGACTACATCGCAATGCCGAAGGCCAACAACTACCAGTCGCTCCATACGACAGTCCTCGGCCCCCAGAACAGACATCTCGAAATACAGATAAGAACCTGGGAGATGCACAAGACTGCAGAGGAAGGTGTTGC
Source organism: Acutalibacteraceae bacterium (assembly GCA_963626075.1). GTDB lineage: Bacteria > Spirochaetota > Spirochaetia > Sphaerochaetales > Sphaerochaetaceae > Ornithospirochaeta. Next base: position 10,402 of record CAVFVX010000009.1, on the reverse strand, counting down.
GGCACACTGGGCCTACAAAGCCGCAAGCGGCAGCGAAAGCGGTACGTGGAAGAACATGGACTCCATCAACTATCAGAAGATAGTGAAGAAGATAAAGTCCTGGTCAAAGGAGATTGCCCAGAGCGAAGACTACATGGAGGAGATCAAGAACGAACTTCTGAAGGATTCCATCGTCGTCTTCACGCCCCAGGGCCACGTCATCGAACTTCCGGTTGGCTCGACTGCCCTCGACTTTGCCTACAAGATCCACACCGAGGTCGGTAACCACTGCTCCGGCGCAAAGGCCGACGGCTCGATAATCCCCCTCAACAAGCCTCTTCAGAACACCCAGATAGTCGAGATAATGACCTCTCCCTCCGCACACCCGAACCAGCAGTGGCTCGAAGCAGCGGCATCATCCTCGACGAAGAAGAAGATAAAGGCCTGGCTCAACAAGTACCAGAGTGCAAACGTTCCCGAGATAAAGCAGCCGGAGAAACCCACACCTCTCCAGCCTCTGAAGAAGGAACCTCCGATGAGCAACCCCCAGAAACTCATCAACGGTACCCTCTCCTACGTCTCGCAGGAAACCAAGGGAACACTCATGGTCGGAGAGGACAGCAACATAATGTATTCCTTTGCAAAGTGCTGCAACCCGATGCAGGGAGACGATGTCGTTGCCTACATCACCCGCGGCAGAGGCTACATCATCCACCGCCGGGACTGCTCCAACCTCTCCCACATGGCAGAAGTCAACGAGAGAACGGTATCCGTAAAATGGACGGGAGAGGAACTGATGAAGCACTACCACATAGTGTCGAAAGTCGACTCGGACATCTTCGGTCAGATAGAGAATGCGGTGAGATCCCACGGTGCAAGACTGAGGAAGGGAAAACTCGACCTCGACGGCAACAGACTCACGGGAGACTTCACAATCATCGCGGAAAGCGAAGAAGCCATCAGAAAGTGTACGGCCTCGATTCGTCTCATCCCGACGGTAATCGAGCTCACGGGGCTCTCTGTCGCAAGATAGTCCGACACCTCACGCCGTAACCTGCGGCGTCCCACGGTAATAATCATCTGAAGGTTGTAATGAGCCGTCTAACGGCTTACTTTACGTAAACCCTCATCCTGAACTATTTAGGATTTCTTAACAGTTGAATTCTTCTCCAGTTCGTATATTTTCTTTATGTGCTGACTTACTGCAGCAACGCTTACGTCATTATGCCTTCAGTATGCTTATATCGGGAGAATAGATCATATCGGACGGAATCTCATCCCGATGCATGAACATGAGCATGTAGACGGGGTAATACAGAATTCTTCCCTCCGTCTTCACATTCGCATTCGAGAGAACGACAGCACTCTCGAGACCGTACTTCGGATTATCGAGAACCCTGTCGAGTGCATGATGCTTCATATAATCCTTACCCGACTTCACTTCAATCGGAACAGCCCTCGAGTCGTGTGAAACAAGGAAATCGACTTCGCCCTGCTTGCGGCTGTTGAAGTAATAGAGCCTCTCGTAGCCGTGGGCGAGCAGTTCCTGGGCAACGAAGTTCTCATACACGGCACCGTAGTTTATATCCGTCTCACCACTGAGTATTCTCAGCTGGATTCCGTCTGCATACATACATGACAGAAGTCCGACATCGCAGAGGAACAGCTTGAAAAGCGTCGACGTCTCCGAAAGCCTCAGCGGAAGAAGAGGTTCCTTTGCGTTGTATACGGGGATGGCAACACCGGCATTCTTCAGCCATTCGAAGCTGATTTCATACCTCTCTCCCTTTGCTTCCTTGTCAAGATGAGCCAGCACGAAACGCCTGTTGATGTCATTCAGTTCCCCGGGAAGTGCATCGAAAACGTCTGTGATTCTGAGCTTCCTGTCATCCCTTTCGTACTTCACGATATCTTCCTTGTAGCGTCTGATTATGTTCTCCTGCTCATCCACCGCATCCCTGATGTTCTTCGTCGCAAGATACTTCGCAACAACAGCAGGCATTCCCCCTGTGACGAGATAGAGTCTGAAGAGTCTGAGAAAAGCCTCGTGGACAAACTCATCGACGGGAATTCTTTTCTCGAAGCTCTCCCTGAGAGAATCCAGAACAGATTCTGCTACTCCGTTTGCAATGCAGAATTCCTCGAAATCCAGAGGAAACATTCTGATTGAATCCATATAACCGACGGGAATCGATTTGACGGAGTAGAGCTCAATTCCGAGAAGGGAACCGCTGAGGATGTATCTGTAGCTTCCGTCCTGCACAAGATACTTGACTGCCGTGACGGCTTCCCTGCACTCCTGGACTTCGTCGAAGAAGAACAGCGTCTCGCCCTTCTCCAGTTTTTCGTCTGTCAGCATCGTGAGTCGGGAGATGATATCGGAAGTACTGGAGGACGATGTGAAGATGCCTTTTGCAGCGGAATCCGAAAGAAAGTCGATTTTGACGAAATGTCTGAAGCACTCCCGTCCGAGCTTCTCAATCAAGGTCGACTTTCCTACCTGGCGGACGCCCTCGACAAGAAGACATTTCTTATCAGAGGATGCGAAAAACCGCCTTATATCCTTCTCAATCTTACGTGTCAGAAAAACAGAATCGCTAATCTCTTCCATAGAAAGATGTTAACGTTTTACTGCCCCCTTTTGCAAGAATTTTTCGCCATATTTTGCCCCCCTTTGCACGCTTTTCCAGGGTACTTTTGCCCCCTTTTGCACAAAACAAGGCTATTCGATGCAGTGAATCACTTCCGGAAGCAGCTGTTTCTTGCGGCTCATCACGCCGGGCATATCGTAGACAAGGCGGCTTGTTTCAGTCCATAAAAAGCGTCTGCGGTATTTGGTTTCGGTGGAAAGAAGGATGCTCTGTTCCTTTATGACATCGGTAATCATGAGCATAGCCCAGTCAAGTCCCCTGGCATCCCTGATTTCCTCGAGAGTCTCCAGATATTTCTCACAGTAAGCGGGAACATCGGAAAGAGTCGTCGCCTCGCACTGCCCGATACCGAATCGGACACCGCGCTCCGAGTATTCCTTGAAGTCGGCCGTGATGGCACTGCGGGGATCCCTGGAGCCTAGGGAATCGATGACGGAGAAGAGTCTGGTGCCGAAGGCATTGATGTCGTACTCCCCGCTGATGGCGGCAAGGGCGCCGGCGGAGGTCTTGTCGATCTGAGTCGTCGTCGGGCTGCGGAGCACGAGGGTGTCTGACATGATGCCTGTAAGGAGCACGCGGGCAGTCGTCTCGTCGGGAACGATGTTGTGTCTCAGAAACTGCTGATAGACAATCGTGCAGGTGCTTCCGAGAGGTTCGGAGTCTATGAAGATCGGAAGACTTGTCTTGAGGGCATCGAGTCTGTGGTGGTCGATTATTTCGACAACCTGTGCCTCCTCGATTCCCTTTATGCTCTGTCCCACCTCATTGTGGTCAACGAGAATAACGCTGTAGGACGGCTTCTGCAGAAAGCATCTTCTTGTGACGAAGCCGACAAAGGTGTCGTTGTCATCGAAGACCGGAAGACCTCTCAGATTCGAAGACGTAAGGTCCTCCTTCGCATCGTCGAAAAGGTCGTGGACGTTGAGCCTCTGTCCCTGTTTTCCCATTATCGTCGAAACCGACGGCGTCATTCTGAGTCTTCTCTCGACCTCGGCCGTGCCGAGCTCGGTAAGGTACACAGTACCGTTGTACTGTGAGAAGTCTATGTCGTCACATGAGGTGGAAGCGGAGATTATGACTGCTGGAACACCCACCTTCAGTGCATGCTCGATGTATCTCTTGCGGTACCCGAGGACTACAATAGAATCCTTTCTGGAGTCGACGAAGCGGCAGAAATCCTCGAACGCAGCGGCACCTGCGAGAATGGAGCCCGAGAAGTTCTCCTCGCCGCGCTTTATAATGCGGCCGGGGATTACGGATTCTATGTTCGAGACATTGAAATCATAGTGAGGAACATCCTCCTGGTTGTCCCTCAGGAACCAGGACGTGATGTCATCGATGCTCAGAAGACCCGTGAAGGAGCCGTTGTCATAGACGGGGAACGCCGAAGGATGGCTCTCGTTGTAGGCCTTGACGAGATTGTATATCGGGTCCTTCGCCTCGACCTTCTCGCTGGGAAGCAGCATCACGTCGCCGACCTTGGGCCGGACATCCCTCATATATGGCGGAGCTTCAACTCCGAGAAGGGCAAACTGCTTCTCCACTCCCTCGCTCATGTGGGAGCACCTCACCGCATGATACCTGTTGCGGGGGTCTGTTATGTTCTTTAGAACTGCGTAGCCGTAGGCCGAGCAGATGCTGTCGAGGTCGGGATTCCTGTGACCGGTTATGTAAATGTCCTTCATGTGCACTACTGTATAACAAAAAGAGGATTAAGACACTCTCAAAAGATTACAAAAGCGCTATAATCAGGTCATGCAGAATATACTTGTCGTTGTCGATATGCAGAATGATTTCGTATCCGGTGCCCTCGGAAGCAGAGACGCAGAGAGCATCGTGGAACCGGTGAGAGAGAAGATACTCTCCTTCGGGGGAAAGATAATCTTCACACGTGATACCCATGAGGAGAATTATCTCGAGACCGAGGAAGGAAGAAATCTTCCCGTTCCCCACTGTATAAGGAATACGGAGGGCTGGGAGATAGTGAAACCTCTCCAGGGGCTCAGGGACTCGATGATTATCGACAAACCCACCTTCGGTTCGACGGTGCTCGGCGAAGTACTGAGGAGCCTCGACAGAAAGGAGAAAATCGGTACGGTAACCCTCTGCGGGCTCTGTACGGATATCTGCGTGATATCGAATGCCCTGCTTGTAAAGGCATTCCTTCCCGACGCGCACATAACTGTCGACGCCTCCCTTTCGAGAGGAGTCAGCGCACAGAGTCACAGAACGGCACTCGAAGCAATGAAGAGCTGCCAGATTGAAATCACAGGAGAAAAAGAATGAAAGTTGTAGTTGCAAACGACCACGGCGCCGTCGACAGAACAAAGGAAATACTCAGGCACCTCGAAGAGAGGGGCATCGAATACACATTCCTCGGCACCCTCGAGGAAAAGAGCGTGGACTACCCCGACATGGCCGAGAAGGCCGTCCTGGAGTACCGTAAGGGAGGATACGACTACGGAATCCTCCTCTGCGGAACGGGAATCGGCATATCGCTTGCGGCGAACAAGATGAAGGGAATAAGGTGCGCCCTCGTACAGAATAAATATGCCGCGGAGAAGACCCGCGAGCACAACAACGCCAACTTCGTTGCATTCGGCGGACGCTTCGAATACCCCGAGCCCGTTACCGAAATACTCGATGCCTTCCTCGATACTCCCTTCTCGAACGAAGAGAGGCACATCAGAAGAATCGAGAAGATGATGGCCCTCGAAGGAAAATGAAATCCCCCAGATTAGTACGCTCCGGATTCTTCCGGAGCATTTCTTTCATCCGAAGAACCTCTCCTTAAGCTGAGGAAACGGAATCACCGGAGGCTGTATCTCCCTGTGCTCTCCGATGAGCTTCTCCATCCAGATCATGTCGTACCAGCGGGAAAACTTGTATCCGCACTTATGAAAGCATCCCACAAACGAGTAGCCCATTCGTGAATGGAAGTCTATGCTGTCACGGGTGAGGTACTCGTCCTCACCGTCGACAGAGGCTATGCAGGCATTCGAGTTCGTGATATTCATAGCTCCGAGGATTTCCTCGAGCTTTTCAAGAAGCATTCTTCCTATCCCGGCACGCCTCATGTCCTTTGCGATATATATCGTATTCTCCGTATCCCAGTCGTAGGCCGGACGGTTCTTGAAGGCGAAAGCGTATGCGTAACCGACTGCTTTCCCGTCCTTTTCCGCAACGATGTAAGGATAGAACGAGGAGATTGTCTCGATCCTTTTTCCGAACTCCCCGACTGACGGCACCTCCGTCTCGAAAGATACGGCGGTATCTGTAACATATGGAGCATAGACTGCAAGCAGGGCTCCGGCATCTTCAGGCACTGCCGGACGAAGTACTATATCACTCATTTCATCTCATCCTTTCCCGAGGAGGATATCATCTATCTCACTCTCAGTCAAAAACAGCACAATCACACTCTTCTTCCAGTGCTTAAGGTCTGTGTATAATCGGGACATACGATTGCCAACTGTTTTTCCGCATATTACCATAGAAATATGACGAATGAGATTACAATTTTCGAAACCTGTGACTCGGCAGTTCAGATGCCGGTAATTGTTGACAATGACACGGTCTGGCTCTCTCTTGATCAGATGACTCAGCTCTTTGACAGGAACAAATCGACGGTCTCCCGACACATAAAGAACGTCTTCGAAGAAGGTGAACTGCAAAAAGAGTCAACTGTTGCAAAATATGCAACAGTTCAAATTGAAGGAGGAAGAGAAGTTTCAAGAGAGATTGAATACTACAATCTCGACGTAATCATATCAGTCGGCTACAGAGTCAGATCGCAGAGGGGAACAGAGTTCAGACAATGGGCAAACAGAGTGCTCAAGGACTACATTCTCAAAGGATACTCCCTGAATCAGAAGCGGCTTGAGTCTCTCAACAGGACTGTGGAAATAGAGTCCGGAATAATCGCCCACCTCAGCAACATAGAGACTGACGAAATGCTGGGTGTCATCAATTCATATACCAGTGCTCTCGACCTTCTGGACAGTTATGACCATCAGTGTGTGGCAAAGCCCGATGGAAACAGGACCTGTGCAGTTATTACGACAGAAGAATGCCGCGAGATTATTGCGGCAATGAAATTCTCCAGCCAGTCGGCACTCTTCGGAACCGAGAAGGACGAAGGAAAACTTGATGCTGTTCTAGGCTCTGTGTACCAGAGCGTATTCGGAGTGGATGTCTATCCTTCCATCGAGGAGAAAGCTGCCAATCTGCTGTATTTTCTTGTGAAGGACCATCCATTCAATGACGGATGCAAACGTATTGCGGCAACTCTCTTTCTCACGTTCCTCCAGAAAAACGGAATACTCAGGAAAACTGACGGAACTGTTACAATCAGCAACGGCACACTGGCGGCCCTTACCCTCCTTATAGCGGAGTCGAAGCCCGAAGAAAAGGAGATAATGGTCCGGGTCACGATGAACATACTCCGTATCAACTGAAGACGCAGAGAAAAAGGAGGGGTACACAGGTACTTCCCTCCTTCGTATCATCATCTCCCGGATGATCAGAGAACAACGCCGTCCTTGAAGATTGAAATCTCCGAGTAGCCGTTCTCCTCGTTCTTCGTTCTCTTTCCGGATGCGACCTCGAGAATGAACGAGATGAAGTCTGTCGTGACCTTCCCCGGATCCTCGTTGAGCATTCTTCCTGCATTGAAGTCGATCCAGTTGGACTTCTTCTCCGCCAGAGGTGTGTTCGTCGCAACCTTCACTGTCGGTACCGGTGCTCCGAGCGGAGTTCCGCGTCCCGTCGTGAAGAGAATCATGTGAGCGCCGCTTGCTGTCTGGACAGTTGTCGAGACGATGTCGTTACCCGGTCCGGAAAGAAGGTTGAGGCCCTTCTTACAGACTCTCTCGCCGTACTTCAGCACGCCCGATACCGGAGCCGAACCGCCCTTCTGGACGCATCCGAGGGACTTGTCCTCGAGTGTCGTGATTCCGCCGGCCTTGTTACCGGGGCTCGGGTTCTCGTATACGACCTGGCCGTGGGAAACGAAGTAATGCTTGAAGGCATTTATCATGTCGACTATCTCGTTGTAGACCTCTCTGTTCTCCGCTCTGTCCATGAGTACCTGCTCGGCACCGAACATCTCGGGAACCTCCGTGAGGATTGCCGTTCCTCCGATGGAAACGAGTGCATCGGTGAAGCGTCCGACAAGAGGATTTGCAGTGATGCCGCTCAGTCCGTCCGAGCCGCCGCACTTCATGCCAACTACGAGGCGGGAAGCGGAAACAACGGTTCTCACGTCCTTCTTCATCTCGGAGGCAATCTCTTCAAGAAGCTTCTTTCCCGTTGCAAGCTCATCGTCTTCCTTCTGGCAGACCATGAACTTCACTCTTGTCTCGTCGACTTCTCCGAGGAGTTCTCTGAAGGACTCCATCGTGTTGTTCTCGCAACCGAGTCCCACTACGAGGACACCGCCCGCATTCGGGTGATGCACGAGCCCGGAAAGAATCTTACGGGTATTCTCATGGTCGTCACCGAGCTGCGAGCAGCCGAAGGGATGAACCCATGCGTGTACTCCGTCCTCGAGACCGAGGTTCTGGTTACCCCATGCTTCGAGAGTCTTACTTATCTGGTTGACGCATCCGACTGTCGGAACAATCCAGAGACCGTTTCTTATTCCGATGTTTCCGTTCTTTCTCTCGTAGGCCTTGATGCATGGACAGCCGTCACTGAGGCGCTGGTTCACGGTTTCCTTGAAGACAGAAAAGCACTCCTCGGCCGTCTTCTCGTCATAATGATACTCCGCCGCTTCGCTGAGCTGGGTCTTGATGTTGAAGGTGTGAACCCACTCACCCTTCTTTATCTCCCTCTGGGCCTTGCCGATCGGGTAGCCGTACTTGATGACGCTCTCGCCTTCGTGGATATCACAGAGGGCCACCTTGTGCCCGGGGACTATGTCTCCGAGTATCGTGATGGGGCTGTCGTCCACGATGTCGACTTCGCCGGCATTGAGGGCCTCGAGTGCGACTGCTACGTTGTCTCTCGGGTTTATCTTATAAAGCTTGACCACTCTTCACTCCACAATAGTCTTCATGGCTTCAGTCATGCCGACTGTCCAGATCTTCTCGAGGTCTTCTCTGACAAGTGCTTCAAGTCCTGCGACCTTTGTGAGGTCCTGTCCCCACCACTCTGCCTTCTTCAGGACGGAAGATGTGAGAACTGCAGCCTTCTCGGAAACGGAGGAATACTTCTTCGAGTAGATGTCTGCGAAGAAGTCGACTGCATCGGTATCCTTGATCTGGTATTCGACACCGTCGCGGAGACCGAAGTAGCCGTTCTCCTTCTTCTTTCCCTCATAGAATGCGATGAGCGCTGCAAGAGAGAATACGAGTGTCTTCGGAAGGGAACCGAACTTCTCGATATATCCCAGAAGTGACGGAAGGTCTCTTGTCTTGAACTTGGATGTGCTGTTGAGGCTGATGGACATCAGCATGTGTACGACACACGGGTTGCGGAAGCGGTTGAGAACGTCGCCTGCATAGCCTTCGAGAAGGGCCTTGTCGCCGTCCATGGAAGGAATGATCTCCTTGAAGAGTCCCTGATCCATGAAAGAAGAAACAAGCTTGTCGTTCATGCATTCCTCGATTGTGTTCTTTCCCGTGAGATAAGCAGCAAGAACAGTCATCGTGTGTGTTCCGTTGAGGATTCTGACCTTTCTTGTTCTGTAGAAGGTCATGTCGTCTGTCCATACGACGTTGAGGCCTGCCTTGCCGGTCGGGAGCTCGTCCTCATGGCTCTTGTGTGTATATTCGATTGCCCAGAAGAGGAACTTCTCTGCGCAGTCGAGGAGGTTGTCCTTGTAGCCGAACTTATTGCAGAATTCGTCAGCCGTAGCTCTCGGATAGCCCGGAACGATTCTGTCGACGAGCGAGCAGCAGAAGTCGCAGGATTCGTCAATCCACTTCACGAAGTCCTCTTCGAGACCCCATTCTGCAGCATGCTGGAGAACATACTTTCTGAGGAACTGACCGTTCTTGTCGATGAGTTCGCAGGGAATGAAGATGAGACCCTTGTTTCTGTCTCCGCCGAATGTCTTGTATCTTCTGTAGAGGAATGCGGTGACCTTGCCGGGGAAGGAAGCCTGGGGCTTGTCCTCAAGCTTTACGGACGGGTCGTATGCGATACCCGCTTCAGTCGTGTTCGAGAACACGAATCTGAGAGTCGGAATGTCAGCCACTGCCATGTACTTCTCGTACTCATTGTACGGATTGATACAGCAGTCGACGGATGTGATGACTCTGTCCTCTTCGACCTTCTCGCCGTTCTCGACGCCGCTGAGGATGGTTGTGTAGATGCCGTCCTGTGCATTGATCATGTCACCCATGCCGCGCTCAAGCGGCTGGACCATGACAACCGAACCGTTGAAATCCGTCTTCTCATTCATGACATCAATCTGGTAATCGATAAATGCTCTGAGGAAGTTACCCTCACCGAACTGTACTGCTTTAACAGGGCGCGCTGTCTTCTTGACAACTTCGTTGATTGCTTTCATTGCTAATCTCCTTTTCAACCTCAAAAGGCCGTTATTGAAAGTTTAGTTTCCTATGTATTATAGGTCAATCAATCCGTCTGTTTAGATTCTTGCCAGTTTTTGAACAAATCATGTCTCTTTCGGTACATAACGCAAGAGATGACAGGACGGGTGGAAAAGAAACGGAAAAGAATGACCGAAAAGGATAACCGGAACGGAAGGACCGTATGGAGTAAACATGGTATGAATAGTAGTTCCGAAGGGTCACCTTTCCGTC
>CAVFVX010000008.1:0-35373 GCA_963626075.1 Acutalibacteraceae bacterium | reverse complement strand
AGGCTTCCCGTCGGCTCGTCTGCAAAGATCACGCTGCTCTCCGGAGAAAGTGCGCGGGCGATGGCGGTGCGCTGTCTCTCGCCGCCGGAGAGAACGGTCGGCCTGTAGTTCTCTCTCTCGCTCATACCGACAAGGGAAAGGAAATACCTTGCCTTCTCGTATGCCTCCTTCTTTTTCTCGCCTCTTATGAGAAGTGGCATTGCGACGTTCTCGAGAGCCGTGAAGTCCTCGAGGAGCATGGAGTTCTGGAACACGAAGCCCATCTTCCTGTTCCTGAGCTGAGAGAGCGTTTTGTCGGAGAAGGAGGAGACCTCCTTTCCCGAATAATATATCCTTCCGCCGGTGGGGAGGGAGAGAAGAGCGGCAATCGAGAGCAGGGTCGACTTTCCCGAACCGCTGCGGCCTGTTATGGCAATGCTCTCGCCGTCATGGAGAGTGAGGTTTATATCCTTCAGAATATGTAGCTCTCCCCCGTCGGGAGTCGGAAACGACTTTGTTATATTCTCAAGTTTCAAGAGTTCATTCTGCATAAAGGACCCCGCTTATCTCCGTCTTCTCCCGCTTTCTGCTTTCGACATGAGTGAATATGACCGTAACGGCAGTCATGAAGAGGGAGAAGAATGAAAAACCGCCGTACGGCATGGACAGATCAAGTGTGACTATGAGATTCGATTTCTCCGAGAATATCTCGAGGAGCCTCAACACTCCGAGTCCCGAAAAGAACGCGATTGCGACTCCGAGGAGGACTACAAGGAGGAACGAAAAGAGGGAGACGAGTCTTATCCTCCGTCTCTCCATTCCCATTATCTCGAGTTCCGCCATCTCGACTTTCCGCGACGACGAGAAGAGCACGACACTCGATTTCATCGATACTGCAATGATTATGAAGAGAAGTGACAGTACTCCGTACATGAGGGTCTTCTCCACGAGGAAAGCCCCGTAGAGGCTTTTCTCGGCCTCCTTCCAGCTTGTTACCGTGTAGCCCTCCTCTCTGAGCAGCGCGATATCCTCCTCGTCTGCTCCCTTGACTGCCGTCTTCCTCACGGCATTCTCGTCCGCAGAAGAAAGAGGAAGGAAGAGCATCGTGTCGTCGAACTCGCTGCCGAGAGCCGTGTAGTATATTCCCCCGACTTCATACTCGTCGCTCTTCAGTGCGGTGACCTTCGCTCCGCTTTTCAGCATCGAGAGCGTTACTTTTCCGAAGCCGTTGGCACGGTAGAATGAAACCGGAACCGTGAGAGAGGAAGTATCTCCGAGATAGAGTCTGATTCCGCCGTCGTATGACGAGTCGATGTACCTCACGAGGTATGAGCCCGAGGATGCGATTGCCTCGCCCTCGGCATATACGAATACCGTGGCGGAGGGAAGAAGAGCACTTATTTCGTCTTTAAAATCTCCGTCCACCGTGCAGTCGAAGGACCTTACGTTCCTGATTGAATCGAAGCGGTTCGACTGGAGGAAGTTCATTATCGAGATGACGACGATGACGACAAGAAGTGAAAGCGCAACAGTCAGCATGATTCTCACCGAGCGCGATCTCAGGGAACGTGAATGCGGAAAAGCGTACCTCAGGGAGAGAAAGGAAATCACAGGGCTCTCGCCTCCTTTATCCTTTTTCCGTCGGTATCGTAGATGAAGACGTACCTCGCTTCTCCGTTCACGAACCTCTTCTCCTCTGTCGTTCCGTCCTCGAGAAGGCGCCTTTCGCTTATCTTCTCGCCGTCCGTGCCGTAGCGTGAGAGCACCTCACCGTCCGTATATGTCGTGACGTAGATTCCATCCTCTTTTTCCTCCCGCTTCTCGGAGAGTGTACCGTCAGAGAGATAGGTATACGTTATCTCTGAAGTATCCGTCGTCTCCCTGATGAGTCTTCCGCTGCTGTCGTATTCGCGCTCCCTTCCGTCTTCCCTTTCGATGTATCCGCCGCCTTCCGTCGCTTCGGATGTGACATCATCGGAAAACGAGAAGGCACCGAGTGAGACGCTGTCACCGCCCTCGTAGACGAAGTAGTCGTCCGAGATGTATATGCCTTCGTCCTTCACCCGGTAGTAGAGGAGAGTGCCCGAGGATGTCGTCGTGTACTCGACCTTCTCAACGAGTTCTCCGTTCAGGGAGTGGTTGTAGCCAGTAAGGAGAGTTCCGGAATAGAAGTAGTTGTACTCCTCGGTTGTGCCGTCACTCTCCGTAATTACCCTGCGCTCTATGTTGCCGTCGCTGTTCTTGAAAACCTTCTCTTCTTTTCCGTCGGATGTGGTCTTCGTCCATCCGGAGGAGGACGTCACCTTCCGTGATATCTCCTCACCGTTCCTGTAAAGAGTCTCCGTATTTCCGCTTGAGGAGAGAATCCACTCGCTCTCAGAGAGAGACGATGCACCTCCCTTCTTCTGCCCCAGCTCGTTCGAGACGTAGTACGAGGCGGAAAGGGAAAGTATGAAGAGAGAAAGGACGGAGATGAGAACGAGAAGCCTTTTCACTTCATTCCTCTAGGCCTATGAGGGCGTTCAGGTATTCCTCCTTGTCGAAGGGGTGGATGTCCGTGTACCTCTCGCCTGTTCCGACGAAGAGTACGGGAAGACCGAGGGTTCTTCCGATCTGTACGAGCGCCCCGCCCTTTGCGGCAGAGTCGTACTTCGTGAGGATGACGCCGTCGAGCTTCACGGCCTGGTTGAAGAGGTTCGCCTGGCTCAGACCGTTCTGTCCCGTTGTGGCATCGATTACGAGGAACTTCCTGTAGTTGTCCTCACTGATGCCCCTGCCCTTCACGATCTTGTCCATCTTCTGGAGTTCCCTCATGAGGTTCTCCCTGTTGTGCATTCTTCCAGCGGTGTCGACGAGCACCAGGTCGTCCTTCTGTGCCACGGCCGAAGTCACGCCGTCGTAGACAACCGCTCCGGGATCCGAGCCCGTGTGCTGCTTTACGATTCTCATTCCGAGTCTCTCTGCATGAATATCGAGCTGATCGACTGCAGCGGCACGGAAGGTGTCGGCAGCGCAGAGAAGGACCTTCTTCCCCTTCTGTCTGTACCAGGCTCCCATCTTCGCGATGCTCGTCGTCTTTCCAACTCCGTTGACACCGAGGATCATGAAGACGTTGACGCCCTCGTTGAGGGAGGGGTCGTATGCCCTGACGTAGGGTGAGAGAATCTCCTTCATCACCTTCTGTAGTTCCTTTCCGTCCGTGATCTTCCTCTTCTTCGCTTCGCTGCGGAGTGTCTCGATGACCTCCTCTGTAAGTCTCGAGCCGAGGTCGCCCTCGACAAGAGTATCCTCAAGGTTCTCGAAGAACTCCTCGTCAATCTTCGTCGATGTGAAGAGGCTCTTTATCTTTGCGCTGAATGCTGAAAATAATCCCATGCTGTTTTCCTTATAATCCCATGCGGGCTGTGTTGTAATAGTCTACTGCAGTCGAGAGCAGATTTACCAGAGAAACTATCATTCCCCCGGTGAATACCACCTCCATGGCACTGCCGTAGACGGATGAATAGTATGTTGAAACCGCAGAGGAGGCGGTATAACCTCCGAAGGAGAGGAGCGTGTAGAAGAGAGATGAGTAGAATGCCCCCTTCTTCTCTGTCACCAGGTCGTTTCCTTCAGTCCACTCCGGCTCCATGTAGAGCGTTATCCTTCCGTCCTTCTTTCTCTCCTGGTAGGTATACTCGGAGAATCCTTCTCTCTCGAGTGTAATCACGTAGGGTGTGTAGACACCTTCGATGAGACGCGAACTCTGCCTTATTCCGTTGAGATAGATGTCCGCATCGAACGGATATGTAGATACCGACAGCACCATGCTCTCGTCTTTTTCAAGCGAGAGTGTTATATCCTTCACGCTTCCGTCGAGCGTGACGGAATAGATGGCATCACGGTAACCGTACGAAGAGAGTGAGAATGTGTGCGTTCCGTTTTCGAGAATCACATAGCCGCCCTCGTTCCCGATAACCGAGCCGTCGACGAGAAGTGCCGCATTCTCCGGGGTAAGGGTTATCCGGTAGAGACTGTAACCGGACGGAAGAAGAAGGGAAGAAAGAAGGGAGAAGAGTACATCCTCTTCGCTTTCGTAGAGCGCGCTGTTGTACCAGCCGCTGTGAATCGTGCGTCCGTTGAATAAAACGTCAATTCTCTCCGAGTCCCCGTCGCTTTCGCTTCTGACGTAGAATATTGCATCGAGGGAATCGAGAGTCCTGAGATAGAGATATGCGTCCCCGTCTCCTTTCCTCAGAAATTCAGAGTACTGAGAAAGGTCAGCACTGACGATTTCGACGGGGAGAGACGACGGAGCTTCAGTCTCGGTCTCCTTCGTTTCACTCCATGTCTCGCTCCGGCTCTCCTCGGTCATTCTCGCATAGAGCGTCCTCTCCTTCTCGATTTCGCGCCTCTCCTCTCTCAGCGTAAGCGCTTCGTCGCTGCCCGCGATGCCGATTGACGAGAGAACCGTCTCCAGGAGCGAGACATAGTCATCGCTTTCCCCCGTGACGGCGACTCTGAAGCTCTCCGCCCCGGAAACCGGAGCGGCAGACAGAATGATTATGAATAAGAACAGAAGAAGCTTACTCTTCCTTGGCAAAGTGGAGATAGCTTTCAATGAAGTCATCAATCTCTCCATCCATGACAGCGGAGATGTTGCCCGTCGAGTAGTTGGTTCTGTGGTCCTTCACGAGAGTGTACGGCTGGAAGACGTAGGAGCGGATCTGGCTGCCCCAGGCGATGTCCTGCTTTGCAATCGCATTGGCTTCCTTTTCCTTTTCCTTCTCCTTCTGATAGTACTCGTAGAGCTTTGCCCTGAGCATCTTGAAGGCCACGTCCTTGTTCATGTACTGGCTTCTCTCGTTCTGGCACTGTACGACGATGCCCGTTGCATAGTGCGTGATTCTGACGGCACTGTCGGTCTTGTTGACGTGCTGTCCGCCCGCACCGCCTGCACGGTAGGTATCGAGTC
The DNA here is from genome assembly GCA_963626075.1 of Acutalibacteraceae bacterium. Taxonomy (GTDB): domain Bacteria; phylum Spirochaetota; class Spirochaetia; order Sphaerochaetales; family Sphaerochaetaceae; genus Ornithospirochaeta. The sequence continues at coordinate 30,440 of CAVFVX010000008.1, read as the reverse complement.
TGTAGTCCTCGGGCTTGATGTCGATTTCGATGTCGTCATCGACCTCGGCGGATGCGTAGACGGAGGCGAAGGAAGTGTGTCTTCTCTTTGCCGCGTCGAAGGGGGAGATTCTCACGAGTCTGTGGACTCCCGCCTCACCCTTGAGGTAGCCGAAGGCATATTCGCCTGTAACCTTCATCGTCACCGACTTTATTCCGCCCTCGTTCTCCTCAAGGTCGAGAATCTCGCACTTGAAGCCGTGGCGCTCCGTCCAGCGGATGTACATTCTCATGAGCATGCTCGCCCAGTCCGAGGCTTCCGTTCCGCCGGCTCCGGCGTGGACGGAGAGATAGAGGTTGTTCTTGTCGAACTTGCCGTCGAGAAGCGTCTTGACCTTGAGAGGCTTGAACTTCGCTTCGAGGGCGTCGATCTGCCCCTGGAGCTCGAGTCTCAGGTCCTCGTCCTCCTCTCCCTTGTAGAGTTCTATAAGCTCCCCGAGGTCATCGATTTCCCCGATGATCTCCTTCCAGGGGTAGTAGCTGTCCTTGAGCGCATTCAGGCGCTGGAATGTCTTCTGTGCGGTCTCCTGGTCATTCCAGAAGTCGCTCTTTTCAGTCTCGGCTTCGAGTTCTTTTATCTTTGATTCGGTGCCGGACGATTCAAAGACGCCTCCATACATTGTAAGCTTCAACCTTTATATCTTCGAATTTCGATCTGTTTTCAATGAACATAGTCTTTTTCTCCTTATTTACTGTTTATTTGATATATCTCTCAGATTCAGTCTATAGGTTACCGATTCGTCCTCTTCCGCTTCAAGTGGGAAAGTGAATGTTATTTTCCTGCAGAGGACGAAATCCTCCCGTCCGAGCCCCGTCATGCGCTGTGTGCTCACGGTCTCCTCGGTAAGGACGAAGGAGTCGGTCGACGAGATACTCAGCGCCGCCCCGGCTTCGCGTGATGTGTACTTGACGGTCTTGGCTTCGACTCTGCCCTTAGCAACCATGTCCATCTTCTGCTCGGGAAGCGTCAGATAGGCGTCGGGGAACGAAAGATAGATTGAAAGCGAATAGGAGCCGCCGAGCTTTCTCTCCGCCCCGGGTGCTATCGTCGTATCGAGAGTGAAGGTATTCGTCTTCATCTTGTAGCGCTTGCTGATTATGAAGGGAACATCGTCCGATGTGTGGGAGAAGACAATCTCGCTTCTCTTCCTGTCGACGATTTCGGAATCGAAGAGAAGGTCACGTGTAGACCATTCGGCGTCGCCGATAACAATCGTATCCTCGAAGGACTTCATGAGAGGCGCCGAATAATCCGAAGCGCTCACGTCCGGCCGCGTGTCGAAGTAGTTTATGCTAAGGGGAAGATAGTCGAACTCCGCGCATGATCCCCCGAGAGGCGACACGACTGCAAGGTAGCCGCCCTTCGAGTACATCACAGAGTCGCTGTACCCCGTCTCCTCATAGTCCGCCTCCTTCATGGAAGGGGAATCGGTATCTCTCAGAAAGCAGTTCTCGGCATCGATGAGGGCATGCCAGAAGGAAGCGTGCACACTGTACCTCAGCGGTGCGCATTCGCTGTCGTAGTTGAATACATTTCCGATGGACGTGTTGAAGAGAGCCGTCGTCACATCCTTCTTCAGAAAGCGGTTGCTTCTCTGCTGGAGATTCTCGGCTATCGAAATGTACCTGTTGTAGAGATACCTGTAGTTCGCATTCTTCACGAAGAGGCTGTTCGGAGTGTGCAGCGAGTACGTCTCGCTGTCGCGGGAGTACCATCCCTGCGGGAGGTAACTGCTCTTCTTCACGCTTATGGCGGAGAGAGGCACTGTCTGCGCCCTCTCGAGGATGTCGCATATGATGTCACCGGGTCTGAGGTCCCTGCCCTCCCTCACGGCACCGAGGACAAGCTGGTCGATGTTGAGGAATATGACCGCCTCCTCGGATGAATGAATGGAAGCGAGGAGCTTCGTTCTGAGGCCCTGGTAGTCCGTCTTTCCGTCGGCGTAGTCCCTGACGGCAGCGGAAGCCTCGTCTGAGAACGGGTAGATATTCACCCTCTTTCCGATTTCACTCATCATGAAGGGGCTCTCCTCGCCGTTTCCGGAAACAGAGGAAGAGGTGCTGATAACGAGGTTGTCTATCCCCGCATTGTTCATGAGGGAAATGTAATACGGCTGCCAGACCTCCCCGTAGAAGAAGGCGGTCTTCGGAAGCACTCCGTATTCGTGTCTTATCTCGCTCGTGAGCTTCTCTATCTGCCCCAGTCTGTCCTTCGGAGGCAGCAGCGACAGAAAGCTCTCGTTCCACGAGCCCGAAAGGTGCTCGATATCGCCCCGCTTCGTGTACAGGGCGATAAGACTCTTGTACTCCTTTCTCTCGCGCTTGATGTGCTTGATCATCTGCGACGACTGATAGAGTGCTATATGATTACCCGGCTTGCTGTAGAGATAGGAGAGGACCGGGTCGTATACGAGCGACAGCGTCCTGTCGAAGAGTGCCTGGGGCGCACTGTAGAGTGTGGTATATAGTCCCAGGGCAATCTTCATTTCATCTCCTTCGTCCTCACAGCTTCAGGATACACTTCTGAGGACACTTCTCACATGCAGAGCCTGCATTCTCCTGATTCTTTCCGTAGTCGTTCGAGGAAAGGAATGACTCCACCCTGAACGGGCTGTTCTCGACCTTCACTTCGCAGATCTTACAGCCGATGCAGGCCCTCTGGCAGGCCTTCCTGGCCTTCGCTCCACTCTGATGATTCGAGCACGCCACGACATACTCCGCCGAATACGGAATGAGTTTAATAGTACCCTTTGGACATACTCTAGTGCAAGCACCGCAGCCGATGCATTTTTCCCTGTCGACTACGACCGCACCCTCGCTGTCGTAGTGAATGGCCTCAACGGGACAGACCTTCATGCAGGAACCGAGCCTAAGGCATCCTTCCTTGCATTCGCTCTCTCCGCCGAAGACGAGGGATGCTGCATTGCAGTCGTCCAGTCCTTCGTAGGCAAAGCTCTTCTGTGTAACTTCGTCTGTGCCGCGGCAGAAGACGAAGGCGACCTGTCTCTCCTTCTTCTCGGCCTTCACTCCGACGATTTCACTCATCTTCCCGGCAAGCGCATCGCCGCCGGGCTGACAGAGTCCGGGGAGAGCCGTGCCGTTGTTCACGGCTTCGGCGTATGCCGAGCAGCCCGCAAAGCCGCAGCCGCCGCAGTTTGCACCGGGCATTATCTCCTCGAGCTTCTCGAGTCTCTCATCCTTCTTCACCGCGAGCTTCTTCTCCGCAAAGGAGAGACCGAGTCCGAGCAGGAGTCCGAGAACGGAAAGAATACCGAAAGCGTATAGAATATTGATCATTTTCCTCTTTCCTCCTCAGGCGAGATTGAGATTTATCAGGAGCGTCGAATCGAAAGCCATGAAGGCGAGAGCCATGATGGATGCCGATATGAACGTGATGGGAACGCCTCTGAACCACTTTCTCACGGGAACGAGAGAGAGTCTCTCGCGGATGTTCGACATGAGGACGATTGCGAGCGTGAATCCGATTCCCGCTGCAGCTCCCGCAGTGAACGACTCCAGAAGATTGTGCCCTTCGTCGATGTTGATGATCGAAATACCGAGGACTGCGCAGTTGGTGGTGATGAGCGGAAGATAGATTCCGAGCGCCTTGTAAAGCGACGGGGAGAACTTGCGGATTATCATCTCGACGAACTGTACGAGTGCGGCAATTGCAAGGATGAAGGCGATTGTCTTCATGTACTCGAGTCCGAACGGTACCAGGAGGCCGTAGTAGATGACCCAGCAGAACACGCTCGTGACGCTTGTGACGAAGGTGACGGCGACGCCCATTCCGAGAGCGGAGGATGCGTTCCTGCTTACTCCGATGAACGGACAGAGCCCCATGAACTTCACGAGGATGAAGTTGTTTACGAATATGTATGTGACAAGAATTCCGATGTAGCTCATTTCGTCTCACCTCCCTTTGTTCTGGCCGCATCCCTGTTCTGCTTCCAGATGAAGAATGCCTTGAGGTAGCCCATCACGAGGAGCGCCCCGGCGCTGACGCCGATGACTCTCATCGGGGACGAGGAGAGTCCGGGGATGCGGATGACGCCGTCCCAGTCACCGACTGCGAAGAGCGTTATCGTACCGCTTCCGATTATCTCCCTGACAAGGGCGATGAACGTCAGTCCGATCGTGAAGCCGCAGCCCATTCCGATTCCGTCGAGAGCGGAGTCGAGAACGCTGTTCTTGTTCGCGAACGCCTCGGCTCTTCCGAGGATGATGCAGTTGACGACAATGAGAGAGAGGTAGATTCCCAGTGCCTCGTAGAGAGCCGGAAGGTATGCATGCATGACCATCTCGAGAATCGTGACGAACGAGGCGATGATTACAATGTACGCCGGGATTCTTATCGAATCGGGTATGACCTTCTTGAGAGCACTGATGAATATGTTTGAGAGTGTGAGGACGAATATGACGCCCGCGCCCATTCCTATTGCGTTCGATACCTGTGTCGACACGGCCAGCGTCGGACACATGCCGAGCATGATGATGAATATCGGGTTCTCCTTCCAGAGTCCCTTTGTCAATTCGTGAAGATGCTGACTCATACTGTCTTCTCCTTTACATACTCGCTGCCGCTTCTGAGAGTTGCGCTGACAGCTCTGAAGGTGAAGGAAGCGCCGCTGATGAGAGCCTTGTCGCTTTCATTGAGGTCGTTCTTTCCCGAGGGGAACGAAACGGTGTCACCCATACCGGTGAAGAGATCCATGTACCATTCGTTCTCGGCGTTCTTACCCAGTCCCGCGGTTTCGCTGTCCTCGGTCATCTGGGCCTTTATGAGTTCACCCTTGACTCCGTATGAAGCAATGATCGTGAACTCTCCGCCGTAGCCCTTGCCCTTGAGCTGCAGTACGTACCCCGAGAGCTTACCCGACGAGTAGAGCGGTGTCTCCTCGACAACGGTGTCGTTTCCGTCAATGGTGGATGTGTCGCCGATTTCGAGTCCCGCGCTTACGCTCTCGAGCGCAGCCCTGTTGGCAGCTGCGACGTTCTCGGCGATCTTCGGAGCCGTGAAGGAGTTGACCCATGCGCAGAGAGTCGCACAGACAGCACATATGAGAAAGAGTACTATTCCGGTCTTCAGTGTCGTATTCATTTCGTCACCTCCCCTTTCTTCTCCTTTACCGGTTTGACATAACCGAACTTCCTTCGCTTGACGTACTTGTCGATTGTAGGTGTAACCATGTTCATCAGGAGGATTGCAAGAGACACGCCCTCCGGAAGGGATCCGAAGTAACGGATGATGAATGTGAAGAAGCCGCAGCCGAAGGCGTAGATTATCTCGCCCATCGGCGTATTGGGGCTCGTCACCCAGTCGGTTGCCATGAAGATGGCACCGAGGAGAAGTCCTCCCGAACATACTGCCATCAGCCACTCACCCGTGAAGAAGCCCGTTCCGTTTGCAAGTCCTCCGAATACCCATGTAAGGATGGAGAAGGAGCCGATGAAGAACACCGGAACATACCATGTAATCACCCTGGTAAGGATGAGGAAGAGTCCTCCGAGGAGTAACAGAAGTGCACTGAGCTCGCCGATTGAGCCGCTTGCGAAACCGAAGAATTCGTCAACAAGGTAAGGATTGATGTTGAGAGCCTTACCGACGGAGGAAGCGAAATCCGTTACGGGGTAACCCGTGGAAGCGAGAATCCCGGCACTCGAGAGCCCGGCGCCCATCTCCATCTTGATTGCGGAGAGCGGGGTCGAACCCGCAACAAGCTCTGCCGACTTGTTGAAGACCCAGGGAAGAGTGAACGACGACATGTGGGACGAGAAGGAGAAGAAGACGAAGGCTCTTCCCGCGATTGCGGGGTTGGCCCAGTTGCATCCGAGTCCTCCGAATGTCCACTTGACGACTCCGATTGCGAATGCGGAGGCTATTACCGGAATATAGAGCGGAACGGTTGACGAAAGGTTCATTCCGACAAGTAGTCCCGTGACAAGCGCCGAACCGTCAAGAAGCGTGTGCTCCTTACTTATCAAGTTCAGTAGATATTCCGTAAGCAGCGCCGCACCGATTGAGAGAAGAAGGACAAGCACCGCCCTCCAGCCGAACATTATGCAGCCCCAGATGGCAGACGGAAGAAGTGCGATTACGACAAAGAGCATCGCCCTGTCCGTGCGCATCGTATCATGAACGTGAGGACTGACCTTTACAGTAATCATTTAGCGTTCCTCCCCATTTTCTTGCCAAGTCTGAATGTCTGGACGAGTCTGAGCTGAGACGGACAGGAGTATGCACAGCATCCGCATTCCTTGCAGTCCATGAGGCCGATGTCCATGGCCTCCTTGTACATGCCGTGGGTTATAAGACGGTACATGTTGTTCGGTGTCAGTCCCATCGGGCAGTGCTGTGCGCACTTTCCGCAGTGCATGCACGGGAACGATTTCTCCTCGAACTTCTTAATACATAAGAGTCCGTTGTTTCCCTTGACGGTCGGAGTGTCGAGAGACGGGAACGAGAATCCCATCATCGGGCCTCCCGCGATGAATTCGTCGCACTTCGTCTCGTCGCCGTGACAGTACTCGAAGAGCTTTCTGAATGAGGTTCCGACGGGAACGATGAGGTTCTTCGGCTCAGCTATCGCCTCTCCCGTGACGGTGACGACTCTCTCGAAGACGGGCTTATGGAAGACCGCGGCCTCGTAGAGGGCGTAGATGGACGACGTCGAGCAGACTATGCACCCGATATCGAGCGGAAGCTTTCCCGACGGCACCTGACGCTTCGTCAGAGCGTAGAGAAGCTGCTTCTCGTCCCCCTGAGGATACTTCATCTTCATGAGGGCGACTGTTACGTTGAACCCCATCTCCTTTGCCTTGTTCTCGAGAACAAGTGCAGCGTCCTCCTTGTTCTCCTCAACGGCGATGATGACGTTGTCGGGATTGAGGATCTTTGCTGCAACCTGCGCGCCTTCGATGATGCCCTCGGGCCTTTCAAGCATGAGACGGTAGTCGCATGTAAGATAGGGCTCGCATTCGACGGCGTTGATCACGAGGTACTCGACCTTCCTCTCGCCCACAGCGAACTTGACGGATGTGGGGAACGTTGCGCCTCCCATGCCGACGATTCCGCTTTCCCTCACGAAAGAGGAAAGTTCCTCCTTCGACTGGTTCTTCCAGTCGAATCTTTCCGTAAAGAGTTCCGGCTGCTCACTCTCGGGAACGATGACGACGGCATCGACGACTGCGCCGGTCGCGAGTGTCGTCTTCCTGATTTCCTTCACGCTTCCCCTGACGGGAGAATGGACTGCAGCCGAGACGAATGATGAAGGCTCTCCGATGAGCTGTCCCATCTCGACCCTGTCTCCCGCATTCACGACAGCCTTCGCGGGCGCGCCGATATGCTGCGAAAGAGAGACGACCAGTTCCTCCGGGTACGGAAGACGCTCGATCGTCTTATTTTTCGAGAGGTCCTTCTTATCCTTCGGATGAATACCTCTCTTGAATGTATATCCTCGTAACACGTAATCCTCCTTGTGTTAACCTTATTAATGCTATCCCAGCGGCGGCGAAAACGCAAATCCGACGATTTTTAAGATATTTTTTTATTGCTTTCAACTTTTCCATGCAAAGTAAGAAGTTAGAAAGACAACATTTCGCTATTTCTTTATTGATAAGGAAATAATTTATTATTTTTAGGTAATGAAGACGCCTCGACAGACATTTTCCGGCAGGGTAGTCTGGAGGTTCAGAACCACAGACAGATTAGGTACCTGACGGCTTAAACTCACATGGCATTCGGAAAGCATGGACATGGCATAATGATGCTTCAACAGCATCCAGATAATCACTGAACCGAGAATTTCGTTTTTTTCTCTCTACAGGGTAGAACTCTTTCCCGAGATGTGTTTCAATGAGGCGAAAACCGTATAAGGAGAAGACAATGGAAGACGGCCGTAGTGGAAACACCAGAGCTAGCAGTGCAGAAACAGAAATGCCTCCAAGTAGAAAGCCGTCCCCGACGACGGTCTGACACAGAGACTTCTGAATTCTCACCCATATCAATGAGGAGAGAGAAATGGAAGACGAAATCCAGATAGCAGCACAGCACCCCAACTATGTAGGGGAGCTGACACAGATAATAAAGAGCAACATCTCACCGATGGCCCTCAAGGAGAAGCTCTCGGACTACCACGATAACGACATCGCGGAAACGCTCGAGGAACTGACGGTGGAGGACAGGAACAAGCTCTACCGCATTCTCAACGCCGAGAGCCTCGCGAACATATTCGAATACATCGAGAACACCGCACCGTACCTCGACGAGCTCAGCGTCAAGAAGAAGATAGCCGTACTCAGCTCCATGGAGACGGACAAGGCCTCGGAGTACCTCAAGAACCTTCCAAAGGGTGAGAGAAACACGCTCATCGACTTCCTCGACGACGACGCAAAGCGCGACCTCGCGCTTCTTGCATCCTTCGACGATGACGAAATCGGAAGCAAGATGAGCACCAACTTCATCGAGATAAAGACAGGAATCACCATCAAGGAGGCAATGAAGGAGCTTATCGACCAGGCTGCGGAGAACGACAACATCCAGACAATCTACGTCGTCGGCGCCAACGAACTCTACTACGGTGCAATCGACCTCAAGGACCTCATCAGGGCGCGGGAGGGAAAGACAATCGACGACATCGTCTCGACCAGCTACCCCTACGTCTACGCCCACGAGCTCATCGACGACTGCGTCAACAAGCTCAAGGACTACGCGGAGGACTCCATCCCGGTACTTGACTCGACGAACAAGCTCATCGGAGTGATCACGAGCCAGGACATGATGGAACTCATCGACGACTCGATGAGGGACGACTATGCGAAGTTCGCATCCCTCGGTGAGGAGGAGGACCTCGAGGAGTCGATACTCTCCTCCGTCAAGAAGAGACTTCCCTGGCTTACGATACTTCTCTTCCTGGGTATAGGAGTATCGACAGTGGTAAGCTTCTTCACACAGATTGCAGCCCAGATCACGATACTCATCTCCTTCCAGTCGCTCATCCTCGACATGGCCGGTAACTCCGGTACGCAGTCGCTTGCCGTCACCATCCGTGTTCTGACATCCGACAGGCTCTCGATGAAGGAAGTGATGAAGCTCGTGTGGAAGGAAACGAGGGTGGGATTCGTGAACGGAGTCATAATGGGGCTCGTGTGTTCGCTCGTAATCGGGCTCTTCATCTACGCCTTCAAGGTGCAGGACATAAGATACGCTTTCTCCGTCTCCTGCTGCACGGGTCTCGCACTCATCCTCTCGATGAGCATATCGACACTGATGGGTACGATAATCCCCATCGTCTTCAAGAAGGTCCACATAGACCCGGCTGTCGCCTCCGGACCGCTCATCACCACGATGAACGACCTCGCCGCCGTCATTGCATACTACGGCCTGGCATGGGTACTTCTCATCAATGTTGCACATCTGGGAATATAGGAAGAGGGAGAGCGCGGCTCTCCCCTTTTCAAAAGAATGTAAAATGTCTGCTTCCTGTCCGTTAAGAAACAGCTGTCTGTTTGTTAATTTGTAAACAAAGGTCAAAACATTTTAAACTTATTGTTGAAATAATGTGATTCTTGGTTTTAAAATTCAAGGTGGAGAATTTGAACATGGTATACTGTGTTGAAGACGAAGCGGCTATAAGAAACATGATGGTTTACACACTCATGGCCTCCGGCTATGAGGCAGAGGGAATGGACTGCGGCAGAGCGCTCTGGGAGAAGCTCAACTCCCGCAAGCCCCAGCTGATCATGCTCGACCTCAACCTCCCCGAGGAGGACGGCCTGAGCATTCTCAAGGACCTCAAGTCGAATCCGGAAACCGAGAGCATTCCCGTAATCATCGCAACTGCAAGGGGAACGGAATACGACAAGGTCGTCGGACTCGATGCAGGCGCCGACGATTACCTTGCTAAGCCCTTCGGCATGATGGAAATGCTGAGCAGAGTCAAGGCAGTACTGAGACGAAGCGAACCCAAGATGCAGAAGAAGGTCTACTACCTCGGGCCCCTCACTCTCGACACATCCAACCACAACGTCACGGTCGACGGCGAGCAGGTGAAGCTCACGGTGAAGGAATACGAACTTCTGGCACTGCTGCTGCAGGAGCCGGGCAAGGTATTCTCACGTGAGGAGCTCATGAAGGCCATCTGGGGAATCAGCAACATCGGGGAAACCAGAACCGTCGATGTCCACGTCGCAACGCTCCGCACGAAGATCGGTGAGGCCGGACGCTACATCGAGACGGTCAGAGGCATCGGCTACAGGGTACACGAACAGCAGCGCTGAGGCTTTTCACTAAATGACCAAACGAATCATTGCCTACGTTCTTACTTCCCTTCTTCTCATTGCATTCTTTTCGGTAATCCTGTCCATACAGGCGACTACCAACGTCATCGGAAAGAGGCAGGAGACGAAACTTCTCGAACTTCTGGAAATCATCTACTACGTCCATGAGGAAATGGGTGACGACGTCGTAAGGGGATTCGAGACGACGGGCTACAGCATAACCCTTCTCAACTCCGACGGTACTCTGCAGAATCCGGAAACCACCCCGGAGGACTCGTGGTACTACTCTGCCGACGAGGAGTCGATTCAGCTCTTCATCAAGGATGTCATGTCGAGTCCCGAAACGGTCATAAGCTCCAGTACCTCCCTCATCTCGGGCAACGTGCTCCTTGCGGGAATCGAAGCCGGCGACGGAACGATCATAGTCGTTGCCACGGCACTCACCTCCTTCATCGATACGATTTCCGACGTCAAGATGGAGCTTCTGTACATCATTCTTGTGTGTATCCTCCTCTCGACATTCCTTGCGCGTCTCATCTCGTACCTCATTGTACAGCCCCTCAACGACATCAACGTCGAGGCCCCGACAGAGGAAGACACGAGAAAGTACAAGGAGATTCTCCCGCTTCTGAACAAGATCACGGAGCAGAAGGAGGACATCGAGGAGCAGCAGAAGGAACTGAGGCAGGGCGAGAGCAGATTCGACGCCATCTCCGAAACTCTCGTCGAGGGCATGGTCCTCATCGAGTCGAGCCAGCAGATCTCCTACATCAACAGCATGGCGATAAAGATTCTCTCGCCTCTCGAGAACCCGATAGGAAAGAACTACAAGGACTTCTTCTCGAAGGAACTCCAGGAGATAATCTTCAAGACCTCCCACGAAGGAAACCAGACGACAATTCTCTATAATGCGAACCGTGCCTACCAGGTCGAGACCTCGCACCTCATGATGGAAGCAAACGGCTACGACGGCGTCGCCCTTCTCATCTATGATGTCACGGAACGCATGGCACTCGAAAGAGACAGACGTGACTTCACGGCAAACGTCTCGCATGAGCTCAAGACTCCGCTCCACGTAATCACGGGAAGCGCGGAGCTCCTCGAACTCGGAATCGTCAAGGAAGAGGACCAGAAGGTCTTCATAAACCAGATCTATACCGAAGCCAAGAGAATGGCGAAGCTCATCGAGGACATCATCAAGCTCAGCAGGCTCGACGACAGCAACTACAAGATGGAGAAGGAACTCATCCACGTGAAGAACGTCTGTGCCGACAACCTCGAGGCCGTGAAGAAGCTTGCTGCGGAGCACGAAATCAACCTTTTCCTCAACGGAGACGACGTCACAATCAAGTGCAACGGCTCGATGTTCAACCAGATTATCTACAACCTCCTCACGAATGCCATCAAGTACAACAACCCGGGCGGCAACGTCGAAATCAGGATAAGCCGGGAGAACGGCATGGCCCTCATCGACGTCAAGGACAACGGTGTCGGTATTCCGAAGGAGAGCCAGGACAAGATATTCGACCGTTTCTACTGCGTCGACAAGTCGCGCTCGCGTAAGGTCGGAGGAACGGGCCTGGGACTCGCAATCGTCAAGAACGCATCCATCGAGAACGGCGGTGACGTCGTTGTATATGAATCGGAACCGGGCAAGGGAACAACATTCAGAGTATCATTCCCCGTATGTGAGGATGACGGGACGACATCTTCTGTCGAGGCCTGAGTATGAAGCCCCTTCAGCTTCTCTATGACTGGAAGAACAGGATAAAGGAGAAGTTCTTCTCCTACTTCAGGGGAATTACGGTCTACGGCCTCGTCGGGCGAAGCGGAACGGGTAAGAGCTACCATGCAAAGCAGGTTGCGCTGAAATACAACATCAATCTCATAATCGACGACGGACTCCTGATCAAGGGAGACAGGATAGTCGCCGGGCACTCCGCGAAGGAAGCCCCGAACTTCATGGCCGCAGTCAAGACTGCGGTCTTTGACAACGACGACGACAAGAACATAATCACCTCCGCACTCCTCAGGGAGAAGAACCGCAAGATACTCATAATCGGAACAAGCGAGAAGATGGTGAACAAGATAGCCTCGCGCCTCGATCTTCCGGAACCCGCGAAGATAATCCACATCGAGGAGATATCGACTCCGGACGACATAGAGACTGCGATGCACATCCGATTCACGGAGGGAAAGCACGTAATCCCGGTGCCGCCGATCGAGATTACCCGCTCCGCCCCGCAGATAGTCTTCGACTCGGTGAAGGTCAAGCTTGGCCGGAAGAAGCATCTCAACCTCAAGCCCCAGACAAGCGAGAAGACGATTGTCCGACCCGAGTTCTCGAAGCCGACACAGGAAGCGCTGAGCGAGCAGACGCTGCAGCAGATGATCAAGCACTCGATAAGCGAGTACGACCCGGTGATGAAGGTCAAGAAGGTAAAGGGCGTCAGGAACTCCGACCGCACCTACTCCATCAACATCACGCTCCAGCTCCCGCCGCGTCACTACATCCCCTCCACGATTTCCGACCTCCAGCAGTACACTGCGGACTGTCTCGAGAAGTTCGGTTCCATCATGGTTAAGAGCGTCTCCATAGAGATAGAGGAATGGGGCTGATTCACAGATAACCGAAAATCTTTCTCATAGATAACCGAAAATCTTTCTCGCAGATAACCGAAAATCTTTCTCGCAGATAACCGAAAATCTTTCTCGCAAATAACCGAAAATTCTCTCGACTAATAACCGAATTCCTTTTACAATTCATTTATGAATGAACAGTTAGAAGATGAATACTACCCCCGGATTGCAGATGACATACTGCAACAGAAGCTTGAAGAAGCAGGAGCCGTATATATAAAGGGAACCAAGTGGTGCGGAAAATCAACCACTGCAAAGCAGAAGGCGAAGAGTGCGGTTCTGATGCAGGATCAGGAAACCAGGGAGCAGAATATTCTGCTTGCCCAGAACAGCCCCACTCTTTTTCTTTCAGGTGATACTCCCAGGCTCATAGATGAGTGGCAGGTTGTTCCGTTCATCTGGGATCACATCAGATTTCTTGTGGACGAGAGAAAAAAGAGAGGACAGTTCATTCTCACCGGCTCGGCAACACCAGTGGATGACGGTGCATATACCCACTCGGGAATCGGACGCATTATTCCGATGTTCATGAGACCGATGACGCTGTTTGAATCAAGAGACGGAAACGGAGAGGTTTCTCTTGACGTTCTTTTCCATCATCCGGAAGAATTCAGAAGTACAACCTGTACCCTTAAACTTGAAGACTATGCCTATCTTACGTGCCGCGGAGGATGGCCGGAAGCCGTCAAGGACGAACATGACAGGGCCCTGGTTCATGCAAGAAACTTCTACACCGGTCTAATCGAGGATGACATAGACAAGTTTCTGAAAACAAAAAGAAACAAGCAGAGAGTGAATAATGTTCTCCGCTCCTACTCAAGAGGACTGGCAAGCGAAATGTCAATTCCAAAGATAAAGGAAGACATAGCTCAGAACGAAGGACGCAGCATTGATGAAGATACGGTATTCAGCTACATTGACGTTCTGAAGAGGCTTTTCATAATCGAAGAACTCCCCGCATGGAACACCAATTTAAGAAGTGCTACGAAGATAAGAACCTCGGACACTCATCATTTCGTGGACCCGTCGATAGCCGCAGCAGCTCTCGAAATCTGGCCGAATGACCTCTTGGCAGACCTCAGAACATTCGGTTTCTTCTTTGAATCACTCGCAATCAGAGATCTCAGGGTCTACTCGGAAAAACTCCACGGGAGCGTATATCACTACAGAGATTCCAGAGGACTTGAAGCCGATGCGATAATCCACCTCTGGACCGGGGAATGGGCGGCAGTCGAAGTGAAACTTTCCTCAGCGGAGTCGATAGAGGAAGGGGCTAAGCACCTTCTGAAACTCAAGGACGATATAGATACGGCAAAAGCCAAAGCCCCCAGTTTTCTCATGATAGTGACGACAACTCCATATGCCTACAGACGCGAGGACGGAGTATATGTAGTCCCGCTCGGATGTCTGAAGGACTGACCTCTCAACACATCAAGGAAAGCGGAATGTAGTCGAAACCATTTCCTGTCATTGCAATACCCCTCGTCTTGAGGGGTACGATGATGTTTTTACGGTCATGAATTCGCTGCAGCGCTTTCGGGAAGAGACTCTGCGGCAGAAGTCGACTCTGCGGGAATGTCCGAAGACTTCTTCTTTCTCCTGCGCTTCCGGGGAGTTCTCTTCTTCACCTTCGGGTTCACGGGAATGGAGGAAGCAGCCTTCTCCTCCGTCTTCGCCTTCTTCTTTTTCTTGCGTCTCAGGCCGTTGAATTCGAGTACGAGGGCTACAGCCTTCTCGAGGTCCACGTTCGACGGAGTGATGGGACTCAGCATGACCTTCGCCTGGCGGAAGGCATCCTTCATCTGGTCACTCCAGGGGATGAGGTGGCTCTTGTCAACGATGATTGCAGAGCGTGTCATGTAGTAGAACATGACATCCCTTTCGGGGAGAGATTTGTTCTCCTTTCTTGCTGACATCACAATTCCATCCAGTTCCTCAAGGCTCTTCATCATGCTCGGGAGTTCGGAGTGAACGGCGTAGGATGGAAGTATGTACTGCAGGAGGCCGTAGCGGTAGAGCTCGTGGATAATGTCCTTCGAGTGTCCGGAGGATAGAATCTTCACGATTTCCTCCGTAAGTCTGCTTGTTGCACAGTTCTGAAGATTCGGGGCATCACGTCTGATGGCGAATGCCACGTTGAGGCAGAATCTGAAGCCCGTCGTGACCTTGTACTTGACGGCTCTTATCATTCTGACGGGATCTTCGGAGAAGGAATAGGAAAGCGGAATGAGGCTGCGTATCCTCTTCTTCTCGAAGTCGGCCATGCTGTCCTCGAAGTCCAGGAGCTCACAGGTCCTGGGGTTGTAGTAGAGGGCGTTTATCGAGAAGTCACGGCGGCGTGCATCCTGCTCGATTGTCCCGTATATGTTGTTGTTGCCGTCCTCGAAGTTCTCCTCGTCGCTGCGGAATGTCGTGACCTCGATTATCTTCGAGCCGAAGAAGAGGTGGACGATGCGGAAGCGGCGTCCGATTATCCTGCTGTTCCAGAAGAGCTTCTGGACCTGCCTGGGGGAAAGGGACGTGCCGATGTCGTAGTCCTTTGGAATGTTCCCGAGGAGTATGTCTCTTATCGAGCCGCCGACGATATACGCCTCCCCACCGTTCTGCTGGATTTTTCTGATAGCCCACAGAGCATCCCTGTCAATCATGCTGTTGCGTACGGGATGTTCCTTTGATGTATATATCTTGCAGACGGGGATGCTTTTTCCCTTCTCATTTGTCTTGTATCTAACAAACACGGGTATTTATATTAATTATATTCGCCTTCGTGAACAAGACTCTTTCCGCCTTCCCCACGGGGTGATTAAAAAGGAGATTTGGATTAAACTCTCATCAGTTTGGAGATAATCATGATAGAACCAGTAATCCTGAAGGGCTTCAGAGACAGCCTTCCGAAAGAAGAAATACCGAAGAGAAAGATAATGGAGAAGCTAGAGAAGGGCTTCCAGAGCTACGGCTTCGTACCCATCGACACACCGGTACTCGAATACACATCGGTACTCCTGGGTAAGGGCGGCGGAGAGACCGACAAGCAGGTCTTCCACTTCGAGGACAACGGAGGAAGAGAGGTGGCGATGCGCTTCGACCTCACCGTTCCGTTTGCCCGCTTCATGGCCATGCACTCCCCCGAGCTTGCACTACCCTTCAAGCGCTATCACATAAACAAGGTATGGCGCGGCGAGAAGCCCCAGAAAGGCAGATACCGCGAATTCTTCCAGTGCGACTTCGACATCGTCGGTACCGACAGTGCCGTCGCAGACTACGAGATACTCTCCATGATGGACTACTCCTTCTCCTCCCTCGGAATAAAGGACTACACCTTCCACCTCTCGCACCGCGGACTCTTCAACACCTTCCTCGAGAAAATCGGCGTAAGGAAAAACTCCGTCGATATCCTGAGAGCTGTCGACAAGCTCAGGAAGATCGGAAGCGAAGAAGTGAAGAAGATTCTCGTTGAAATAACCTCTTCGGAGGAAAAGGCCGAAAGCATCCTCTCCTACATCACTGCCGGAGAGAAATCCTCATCCTTCATCGACACACTCTCGACACTTGAGGCTCTTGCCGGCGGAGAGTGCGAGAGTTCGAAGAGACTGAAGGACATCTACGCTCTTCTCTCGGAAACGGGACTTGCAGACCACTTCGTACTCGACAGCTCGATTACGAGAGGCCTCGACTACTACACGGGAATCGTCTACGAGACATTCCTCACAGGGGCCGAGGAGATAGGCTCCGTATGCTCCGGCGGAAGATACAACAACCTCGCTTCTCTCTACACGAAGGAGAACCTCCCCGGAGTGGGATCCTCGATAGGACTCGACAGACTCGTTGCGGCACTTGAGGAACTGAAGAGCCCGCTTCTTGATGCCACCGAGAGCAGCGACGTTCTCATCATCTACTCCGCCGACCATCTCGTGAAAGCCGAGAAGACGGCATCCGAACTCAGAGCGGCAGGAATAAAGGCCGACGTGTACCTCACGCCCGACGCGAAGATGAAGAGAGTCTACGACTACCTCGACAAGAACAGCATCCCCTATCTTCTCACCGTTTCGGATAAGCTCACGCTCCGAAGTCAGAAGACAAGAGAAAGCACGGACTACGACACAGTAGAAGAGATTACGGCGGGAATCAGGGCGTGATGGACTACACCTCCCTTCCCGTATACAGAAGCAGAAACGAAATTCTGTCGGCTCTCGAGAAGAGCCGGGTCATCATTGTCGAAAGTCCCACGGGGAGCGGAAAGACAACGCAGATTCCGCTCATCCTCAACGAGGCCGGCTATGCCGAAAAGGGGATAATCGGAATCACGCAGCCCAGGCGCATCGCCGCAGTGAGCGTATGTGAATTCATAAAGAAGCAGATAAACGACACCGGTGCCTTCTGCGGCTACACGATGCGCTTCCACGACACGACTGACAGCTCGACGAGAATAAAGATAATGACGGACGGCATAATACTTCAGGAAGTGAAGGCCGATCCCCTTCTCTCCCGCTACTCCGTCATCATGGTCGACGAGGCACACGAGAGAAGCCTCAACATAGACTTCATCCTGGGACTTCTGAAGGAGATAATCCAGAAGAGACCTGAGCTCAAGGTAATAATATCGAGTGCGACGATAAACACATCGTCGTTCTCCGCTTTTTTCGACAATGCCCCGATAGTCTCGATTTCCGGGCGTCCCTTCCCCGTAAACGTCATCTACACACCCTCCCGCCTCGAGCGGGAGAACGAGGATGAGTTCTACAACAAGATAGCCTCTCTCGTCGCCGATGCCCACAAGAGGGAGGACGGCGGGGACGTTCTCGTCTTCCTTCCCGGGGAAGCCGAGATAAAGACATGCATAGAGACGCTCTACTCATCCGAAGCAATCGAAAATATAAAGGACTACGAAATCTATCCTCTCTACGGGAGACTGAGCAAGGAGGAGCAGGACCGCGTCTTCATACCCACGACTCCCGGCAAGACCAAGGTAGTCGTGTCGACCAACGTTGCAGAGACTTCTCTCACGATAGACGGTATAAGGACAGTCATAGACTCGGGCTGGGCGAAGACGAACTTCTACAACCAGCGGAACTTCACCTCGTCCCTCATTCCGACCCTGATTTCACGTTCCTCCGCGGACCAGAGAAAGGGCCGTGCGGGACGAACCGAAAGCGGTGTCTGCTACCGTCTCTACAGCGAGGAGGACTACCAGAGAAGACGCGAGTTCAACGAGGAGGAGATTCTCCACTCCGACCTTGCGGAAGTAGTACTCAGGATGTGCGAACTCGGTATCTACAACCCTACCTCCTTCCCCTTCATCACCGCCCCGAAGAAAGAGGCACTGTTATCGGCAATCGAGACTCTCGAGTACATCGGTGCGATAAAGGACGACCTGCATCTGACGTCAATCGGCGAGATGATGATCCGTTTTCCGCTTCTTCCGAGACTCTCGAGAGTCATAGTCGAAGCCATAATCAACTACCCCAGCGTCCTCGACCCCGTGATAACCGCAGTCGCGTTCCTCTCGACGAAGACGCCCTTCGTCCTTCCTCCCGGGAAGGAATACGAGGCAAGAGAAGTACACCACATGCTCGTCGACAACGCCGACGGAGACTTCGCAGCGTACCTCAACATGTACAGACTCTACACGAAGTACGACACGGAGAAGGCAAGGGAGAAGTTCTGCACTTCGCATTTTCTCGACAAACAGACTATGGATGAAATCGTCCACATCAAGCACCAGCTCGAGGACATAGTCTCCGAAATGGGAGTACCTATCAGCAGCGCGAAGACAAGCATGAAGGACTACCTCATCTGTCTTGCATCGGGACTGAGGCAGTACATATGCATGAAGACCTCGGGCTACTCCTATCACTCCCTCACTGCCAGCGAGATATACATCCACCCCGGTTCATCCTGGTTCATGACCCGTCCCGACTTCATCCTTGCGGGAGAAATCGTCCAGACGTCGAAGATGTATGCGCGATCTGTTTCCCCGCTCAGGGCCGAGTGGATAAAGTCCATCTCCCCGGAACTTCTGAAAGAACTCACGAATCCTCCGAAAAAGAAGAAGTCGGAGGAGAAAAGGAAGTCGGGAGAAAGAAGAGACGATTCCCTCAAACCTTATGCGGTCAACAAGGGAAAGTGTCACTATATCGTCCCCTTCGGAAAACTCAGGAAGATCACCGACCGTTCGAACACCGAAATCTTCATCTCACTCGACGGCATGCTTTCCCGTGTCCCCGTAAAGACGAAGCTCCTCGACAGGGAGTACGTTCTCGTACCCGGACTCGAACATGTATGCCAGAAGAAGATAAAGAACCACTTCACCGCTCTCGATGACGACAAGACGATAAAGAAGTATCTCAGAAACCTCCTCAAGCCCTACAAGGCGGGAAAGTGCTTCGAGTACCTCTATCTCGAGGAGAACAACGACTCCTTCTTCATCTCCGTGGCAGCCCACGTCGAGAAGGCGGCAGCATCGTCGCTGTATTCCCTCTCGGTACTCCTCGATCTTCTTCCGGACGACAGGAAGGAGATGAGAGTATATGTGAAGGATGTCATCGACCGCTACAACAGGTTCTGCGGAGACAAATAGTCAGAGTATCTCGTTGAGAATCATGACGATTCCGTTGACTCCCACAAAGGCGTAGATGAACCGCCTCAGGAGCACTCCCTTTATCTTCGTCGTGTATTTCATCCCGATGACGGCCCCGAGGAGAGCTCCGAGCGCCGCCGCAGCCATGTACGGGAGGTCGCCAGGAGAGACGGCCTTCGAGATCATACGAGTAAGGAGACTCATCACATTGAGGGCGAGGAAGTACACCTGTATTGTCGCAACGTACTCGTCCTTGTCTTCGAGTGCGGGCGTCATGTAGAGAACAACTGGCGGGCCGCCCGCAACGAATAGGCCGCCGAGTATTCCGCTGACGGAGCCGACAACGGCCCCGGTGAGTCTTGTGGGCCTCAGGGATATTCTGTCGGCAACGAAAAAGAAGTAGACTGAAAGAAGAACAAAGAGTATTCCCAGTAGCAGCTTCATCGTTCCCGTATCCATCCCTATCGAGATCCGTGTGGCAATGACCGTACAGACAAGGCAGGGGACAAGAACGGGAAGGAGCACATCCATTCTCACCTTCCTATACAGCTTGAAAACCATGTACACGGGAAAGATGATGCACGCAAACTGCGTGACTACGACAGTCAGCGACGGACCGAGAAAGAAAGGCAGGACATTGATCATCAGCACGGCCGAGCCGAAGCCGATTGCACACTGAAGGTATGCCGCAACAATCCCCACGACGAATAAAAGCACGTACTCCATTACTTCATGTTAATGCCGGCAAGAGAAAGCAGCAAGAAGAATCAGCAGACAACATAATGTGTTTATCTGTTTATCATGTATGAACAAAAACATAATCGGTCAGGCTCTTGCCTCCTCGCATGACAGGAACATAACCTTCCTCGGGCTTCGCCCTGTTTTTCAGTGTTCTTTCAGGAAGGGGACCATGTAAACCGGAATGTACTCAATCCCGTTCTCCTTCCTGTAATCCTTTGTATACACAACATACCGGTCTTTTATACGGCTGCTGAACTTCTCCGAAAAGACATCAAGAGATTTGTGATTCTTGTAGGAACCGGACTTCACTTCTATCGGGCATATTTTGTTGCCGTCTGTAATAAGAAAATCAATTTCATAGGAATGATTCGACGTCTCGCTTTTCATCGTGTAGTAAAAGAGATTGTATCCCTTGGCCGTAAGCATCTGAGACACCGCGTTTTCATATACATAGCCGAGATTAGTCTCGAGCTTATCTGAAAGCAGTTTGTTGTAGATGACATTTTCCGTGTAGTCCCTGTCCTTGAAGACAAGTGTTACGAACAAACCGACATCAGAAAGAAACAGCTTGTATCTTCCGCTGTCTTTCTCAAGAGACATACCGACGTCTGGATTGTCTGCATGATAGGCGATATTGACTGTATATGAACTGAGCATGTCCGGGATTATTCTTCTCACAGTATCGGCATCGACACCATTTCTGGCAGAAGACAGAACATAACGGGATGCATTGTGGCTGAGATTAGAAGGGACAGAGTCATATATGTCTCCGGCGAGACCGCTTCTGTCAATCTTCGAAAAATCCTCTTCATAAAGATCAATGATTTCCCTCTTGACCTTGTCTACAAGTTCAAGGTTGTTTTTCTCAATGTATGTTTCGACAGCCTGCGGCATTCCTCCGATAAGCATGTAGAGTCTGAAGAGACGCATGAGATTTCTATGCATGGCATCTCCTGCACTTTTCTTCTCGGAAAGAAGCTTCCTGATTGTTGAGGGAGTAACGTTGTCCCCGACGGCCCAGAGAAACTCCTCAAAATCCATCGGATACATCGAAATCTTGTGTTCTTCACTTGGAATGAGAATGTTCTGCGTGTTCTTTCTTATCGAAAGCAGGGAACCGGTTTCGATATATCTGTACCGGCCGTCCTTTACAAGATATTTTATCGCCTGCCTTGCCTTCGGAAGAAGCTGAACCTCATCGAAGATTATAACGGATTCATTTTCATACAGTCTGACATGCGTGAACTGCTGAAGCTGGAGAAAGAAGAAGTCAAGGTCATATGTGTCATCAAACAGGCGCATTATATTCGTACTGGTATGGGCGAAATCGATAAGGATATATGATTTGAACTCGTTCCGGGCAAACTCTTCGGCGATTGTAGACTTTCCTACACGCCTTGCACCGCGTATTAAAAGAGCATATTTATCACTATATTCTTTTTTCCACTCAAGCATATCCGAATATATTTTTCTTTTAAACACTTCTACTACCATGAATTCCATAACTCCTTCTAATCAATATTAGCCCAAATCCCCGAAAAATCAAATGAAATTTACCCATAAATCCCCAAATAAACAAGTCAAAATATCCGGCAAATCCCCAAATAAACGTAAGAAGGACGTACTATTTTTTAGTCACGAAAAAGGACCGTGAAAGCCGTAGATAATGACTGAACTCGCAACACAAACGGACAAATGGGAAAATACTCTGATCCCCTTTCAGAGTCCCTTCAGATAATCCACGACATTCACGTACTCGATTCCATTTTCGAGAACGGTCGAAGGTCCGCAGTAGATTACGCACCTGCGTGTTATCCGTCCGTACTGTTTCTCGACGGCAGCACACTGCTCCGCATCCTCCAGAACATGATACTGCCTCGGGACTATCGAGCTGCTGTGCTTCACTTCGTAGGCTTCCGAGGTATCCGATTCACTGTCGTATATGAGCATATCGAACTCACTGCGCTCCAGAGTGAGCTTGAATGCGGTCTTTCTCTTAGGGAGAGAGCGGAGAGTATCAAGGAGAACTATATCCTCCATCATTCGCCCCCTGACATCCTCGAGTATCTTCTGAGTGGCAAGGCTGCGCTCTCTTTCGCTGAAGGAACAGAACTCACTGTTCTTCATCAGAACATGAACCAGTGCCTCGGCGAGGGCATAACGCATTCCGGGTTGTGTGAAGATGACGTATTCCTCACTCTCTCCGACGGTGCTCCTTCCGGGGCACTCGACAACGAGGTCCAGAGTCTTCAGATATTCCCTTATCTCAGATACCTGTGTTTCCGTTATACCGACAGAAGAATCCTCCCTGTTTCTGATCTTCATCATCTTCATAAGTTCCGCTGTAACCGCATTCCTGTCGATTTCGTCGAGAATCCTTGTTCTCTTTTCCCCGTCATTCTGTTTTCTGAGGAGGTCGGCCGCAGAACCGAGGTCATGGGATTTGAACGGGTCGGTAAGAGTCGAGAGCAGAAAGCGGTGATGCATACTCTCGATGATCCGGTTTACTGCACCTGTCAGTCCCCCTTTTCATAGAGCTCCCTGAGATGTCTCAGATAGTTTCCTCCCCTCGTGCAGAGGAGGGAATGCTGGATGTTCTCGCTGACGGCAGTATCTATGTAACGCCGAGTCGTTTCGTCATCCCGAAATGCTGCGTCAAAGGCAACCGTACTATTTTTCAGTCACGATTTCAGCAGTATTCCGTTGGAATTTCCGTGGAAGGGAGAGTCACATCGAAAGGACCCGGTTCCAGATTTCGTCGTCTACGGTGACGCCCGAAATCATTGACTCCTGGCGTATCTTCCTCATTCCCTCGCCGGGAGTATGTACGGGATGTTTCTCATCCCTCGGGGTCGATGACTTTATATACTCCAGTGTCCTTCCGATTTCCTCGTCGATTCTCTTCCTGTCGGGGAAGTGTGAAAGGCTTATGGCGATGAATACCTGGCACACCTCCGTCTCGCCTCCCCTCTCTCCGATGATACGTGTTGTGTCGCCTCCCGCGAGAGAGGAAGCAATGAGGTCGAGAACAATCGAGAGTCCAGAGCCCTTCCAGTAGCCGATGGGGAATACCTGCATTGTTGATGCAACCTCTCCGGGATTTCTCGAGACATTACCGTTTGAATCGTATCCTGCATCGACGGGAGTCTCCTTCCCCGCTCTGGAGAGAGTCTCGAGCTTACCGTACGAGAAGAGGCTCATTGCACAGTCGACGATGACGGGTTCGTCCCCGTGGGGAACGGCGAAGACTATCGGGTTGTTTCCGATTCTGACGTCCTTTCCGCCCCACGCCGTCATGTTCGGCATCGTGTTTGTCCACATGATTCCTATACAGTCTTCATCTGCAGCCATCAGGCCGTAGTTGCCGGCCCTCATCCAGTGGTTCGTATTTCTGAGTGCGACAATGCCGACGGTATTCTCCTTCGCCTTCTCTACCGCCCTCTTCATGGCAGCATACGCATTGAGGTTGCCCGGCCCCCTGTTGCCGTTCCAGCGTTCGAGCGGTCCGAAGGAGGAATCGAGCGTTGCCCTTGCATTCACATCAATTGTTCCCTTCTTTATGTCATTGATGAAACGCGGGAATCTGTTGAGACCGTGGGAATACACTCCGTCACGGGATGCGTCGGCGAAGAGGGAGGCGCAGATTCTTCCGTCCTCTCCTTCAATACCGTTTTCATTGACGACTCTTTCGAGAACCGAGACAAGCGTATCATATGGAACCTTCATAACAACCTCTTACCGGAATCTTATGAAAAACGGAAAATGGACACAATGCCCCGCGGGGGATTATGCAGAAACTGTCAGAGGCAAAATCATACGACTTTCAATGTTTATGTTTCACTTTACACAGCAGGAGAGAAAATCCTCTCCGGAATTTTGACATTTCGGGGCCCCCCGGGACCTATAGATATATAGAGGAGGTTATTTCCGGAACACAGCAAAGAAAAGGAGTATATGTATGAAAGGAAAAGGAAACGTAATTCCCGCAACAGAAGAGGAAAGACGGAGAATGGCAGTACGGGAGATAGAGAACAGTGTCTTCACTCTTCTCTTCAGGAAGAAGAAGCGGGCACTCAGGCTCTACCGTCTTCTCAATCCCGCCGACACGACAGCCGGGCGGAAGGACATCAGGATAGTTCTCGTGAGGAACGTCATAGGGACGGGATTCTACAACGAAATCGGCTTTCTCGTGAGAGAGAGGGATCTCTACATCATCGAGGCGCAGACCGTGCACTGTCCGATGACGGGACTGAGGATGAGCGAAGACTGGCTTGAACTCTGCCGGGAATATGTGAAGGACTTTGAGACGCGGCAGTATGATCCGGAGCCGCTCCCGGACATGCTCGTTCCGCACTTCTATGCAGTCTACACGGGAGAGGGAGAAGCTCCTCCGGCCTACACGGAGAAAGACGTATTCAGCGGAGAATCGAGTATCACATACAATATTGCGATACTCACAAAGGACAACACGAAGGGTATTCTCAGAGAGTACTGTCTCCTCGCCTCCCGTCTCGAATCGGGGAGAAAAGGAGACGACGGGGAGAATGCGCCGGATAAGACACTCGGGCACTGCCTCAAAGGCGGCATTCTGAGAGGTTTCATTCTAACGAACATATTCAAGGTGAGGAGAATCATGAAGGAAAACAGTCAGCAGGAAGAAATCTACGACATGATGGTGAAGGAGAACAGGGAGATGAGAGAGCTCTTAAAGAAAAAGGCCAAGTCCATAAAGAAGCTCGAAAAAGAAATCGCAAGACTGAAAAAGCTCGTTCCCGATAATCCTCCGGACGGTCCCGAACCGGTTCCGGCATGAGAAGAACACCCCTTCAACGATATCCGAAGGGGTGTCGGCAGTCAGATGATGAGTGCGAGAATCTGCTCGTCCTCGAGAGTTCTCAGGACGGGTTCCCCGCGCTCGGTAAGGAAGACAAAGCGCGTCTTTCCGCCGTTCTTCTTCTTGTCCTTCTTCACGGCATCGAGAAATTTCCCGTAGTCAGCCTTACTGATCTTCGGGATATTCTCGAAGGGATAAGACGAGATGAGATTTACACTCCAGAGGTAGAAGTCCTGCGGCGTAATTCCCAAGAGTAGTCCCGCCGTCAGAGCCTTCTTCATGCCCCAGACGACAGCCTCCCCGTGAGATACTCCATAGTCCGTAACGCTCTCGAGAGCGTGGCCGAAGGTATGGCCGAAATTGAGGAAACTCCTTATACCCGCCTTTTCCTCGGGGTCTCTCTCTATGTAGCTCTTCTTCACAAGAAGCGAGAGCTCCAAGAGGCGTATGACGGTGTCCCCGTCACGGGAGAGAATCTTCTTCTTCTCATTCATCAGGATGTCATAGAGGTCGTTGCTGTCGGAAAGGAGCGCGTGCTTCACAACCTCCCCCATTCCCGACATGTATTCGCCCTCTGGTAGAGTCGAGAGCGTATAGACGGGAATAATCACCTCCGATGCGGGATAGAACGTCCCGACGAGGTTCTTCGTGTTCTCGTAGTCGACCGCCGTCTTTCCGCCGAGAGTAGCGTCGACCATACAGAGAAGAGTCGTCGGACAGAGAATGAGCCCCGCGCCCCTCATATAGAGTGAAGCGGCAAGTGCCGTCATGTCGCACACCACACCGCCCCCGAGGGCGACGAATGTGCCGTCGCGTCCGAGACCGAGCGAGAGCGCATACGATATGATTCTCCCGAGGTTCTCAGGTGTCTTGTTGCACTCTCCGCTTTCGAGGACAAGCGTCTTCTCCGGGAAGGGAGAATAGGATGATGTATTCTCATCCGTGACGATAATAAAGGAAGAGAGAGCGGAGATGCGCTCCTCGAGCTCCTTCTTCTCCGATGTGATATATACTCCGGTAACCTTTCCATCCTTCAGGGTGGAATCGAACAGTTTTCTCATACCCGTATTCTAATTAACGGGAGACATTATTCCAATAACTATGGACCAAAGTCCTAATAAAGGGAAAAATTAAAAGCATGGAATTCTATTTCGACAATGCAGCAACAACTCCGGTTTCTCCGGGAGCTCTCGAGGAATATGAGAGAGTATCGCGGGAGGTGACGGGTAACCCGTCATCCAACCACCGCATGGGAACGAAGGCGAAGGCACTTCTCGAGGAGAAGCGTGCGTCCATCGCCTCCATGCTCGGAGTTGAAGCTAAGAACATAATATTCACGAGCGGTGCAACCGAGTCCATCGCCCTCTTCTTCCAGTCCCTTCTATGGATGGGAAAGGGAACCGTCATAATGTCACGCATCGAGCACGAGGCGGTGACGAGCTGGGGCACGTTTCTCAAGGCAAACGGCTGGAACGTCGTAACGATAAAGGCAAAGGGAGGCTTCGTATCTTCCGAGGAGCTGAAGAATGCACTCACTCCCGACACGAAGGCCGTCTTCATAATGAGCGTCAACAACGTCACGGGAGCGGTAGAACCCGTGGAGGAACTTGTAAGAACGGTAAGGGAATACGAGAAGGAGAGAGGAAAGAGAATTCTCTTCCTCTCCGACTCCGTCCAGGCCCTCGGTAAGACGGGACTCGATCTCAAAGGCTGGGACGTCGACGGCGCGTCGTTCTCGGCTCATAAGATAAACGGCCCACGGGGAATCGGAATACTCTACGCAAAAAACCCCGACATCATCCGTCCACTCGCCCCCGCTGGCGGACAGGAAAGAGGAAAGAGAGGCGGCACGGAGAACCTTCCCGCAATAGCGGCAATGGAAAGAGCACTCAAAGAGTGGATGGAAAACAGAGAGGAAAACGAGAGAAAGGCGGGAGAGATCAAGGCCTACATAAGAAAAGGAATCGAAGATGCGGGATTGAGAATATTCTCCCCGGAGAACTCCTCTCCCTACATTCTCTCCATAGAGGGACCCCTTCCCTCCGAAGTATTCACCCGCATGCTCTTCGACCGCGGCTTCTGCGTCTCCTCGGGCTCCGCATGCTCGAACAACGCGAAGGGTAAGAGCGAAGGGATTCTCGAAGCAATGGGAATAGACAACAGAAGAGCAGCAAAGGCCGTGAGGATAAGTCTCAGCAAGGACACGACACTCCCCCAGGCCGAAGCACTCGTAAATGCGATAAAGGAATTAGTAAATGGCTGAACATCAGTACCTCATTAAGGAAGGTGAGATATCACTCAAGGGCGGCAACAGGATAATGTTCGAGCGTAAACTCAGACAGAACATCCGCGGTAAGCTCAAGCCCTTTGAGTGCCGCATGGACAAGACGAAGGGAAGAGTCTTCCTCTACGTTGATGAAGCGTGCCCGAAGGAGAGAATCGAGAAGGCACTCGGCACGACATTCGGTATCACGGGCTGGGCTCCCTCGTTCTGTACAGAGGACAAGGATATCAATACGATACTCTCCAAGGTCGACGAAATTTTATCTTCAACACATCCCTTCGGCGACACCGGCTCCTTCAAGGTCGAAGTGAGGAGGGAGGACAAGTCCTACCCGCTCTCGTCAGTGGAAGTTGCATGCAGAGTAGCCGACGTCGTCGAGAAATACTATCCCCGTCTCACGGTGGACCTTAAACACCCGGACTATACGGTAACCGTGGAAATCAGGAACGAGTGCTACGTCTACACCCATTCCTCCTCCGGCTGCGGAGGACTCCCCGTCTCCACGGCGGGAAGGGGAATGCTCCTGCTCTCGGGCGGCATCGACAGCCCCGTTGCAGGCTACCTTATGGCAAAACGTGGCATCAAGCTCGACTGCTGCTACTTCCACGCCTACCCCTACACTTCCGAGATGGCACTCGAGAAGGTGAAGAAGCTTGCCTCCATTATCGCTCCCTACCTCCAGGGAACACGACTCTTCGTAGTTCCGTTCACAAAGGGCCAGGAATACATAAGGGACAACGCAATCGAAGAGGAAGCGACACTCATGTTCAGAGCCGCGATGCTTGAAGTGACAGAGCGCCTCGCTCAAGACAACCACGACACCGCGCTCGTCACGGGAGAAGCCGTAAGCCAGGTTGCCTCGCAGACACTGGACGCAATGACGTTCACTGACAGCATGACGGATCTTTTAGTTCTCAGGCCACTCTGCGGCATGGACAAGGAGGAGATCATCGAGAAGGCAAAGAGAATCGGAAGCTACGAGACTTCGATTCTTCCCTACGAGGACTGCTGCGTCGTCTTCTCTCCCAGGCACCCCGTTACCCGTCCCGACAAGGAGGAGACAAGAGAGCACTACTTCAGCCTCAACATGAAACCCCTCATCGATGAGGCAGTAAAGAATACAGTCGTCTACACCTTCAATTCAAACGGTGAGGAGTTGCAGAGAAATGAAGAAGCTCTTTAAGGAGAACTGGGATACTCTTCTCTATCTCCTCACGGCAGCAGCCGCCATCGTCATCCGCCCGCTCACGGGTGAGGAGATAGTATCGTACCCGTGGGACACACTCTGTTTCATCTTCATGTTCATGATCACAGCAGAGGGAATCAGAAAGGAAAAGCTGGCGCTCCCGGTGTTCAGAGTACTCAACAGCGTACGTTCGACTCCGTTCCTCATATTCCTGATTCTTCTGTCGACCTTTGTATTCACCCTGTTCATTCCGGGTTATGCGGTGGTTCTCATAATGCTTCCGTTCGTCATAAGACTCCTCGGGGAAAGCAACAAGGAGAAGTACACGGCAGAAACGGCGGCAATGATTGTGCTCCTCTCGGAAATAACGGGTCTCGTCACACCCTACAGCTTCGGAAACATTCCCCTCTTCTACAACAGGGAGACGAGCTTCTCCGTCTACGCTTTGACGCTTCTGATTCCGTTCGCCTGCGTCCTCGTCGTCTTCACTCTCGAAGCCTTCATCCTCTTCAGGAAGACAAAGGGCGACGAGATATATCTTCACATAGAGAAGGAGGACTACTGGGATAACGAAAGAAAGGGGAAGAGGATACTCTATCCCGCATTCCTCATCGTCCTTCTCTTCGGCCGCAGATTCAACACGATAGACCTTCTCATTGTAGTCGCACTTGCCTACGTCATCCTCGACAGGGAAGTCTACAAAGCCTTTAACTGGGGCTTTTTCATCACAGTTGCCCTGATCTTCACTTCGGCTTATACCCTCGGAAGAATAATCCCCGAAGGAACACTATCCGAAACCCTTGTTTCAATTCTCTTCACGAGAACTGGAGGAGCAGTTGCCCGGGGAAACAGCATCACTGCCGTACGTCACTCCCTTCCGTCCGCTGTCCTCACCTTCTCCCTCCCCTTCATCTGTGCCCTCAGGGAACTCGAAGGAAAGGAGAAAAAGGCCTTCGTGAAGGAATACGTACTTCTCGCCATCCCGGTTCTTATCGTACTCACAGTCTTCTCCCTCATCGGATGAGGGAGGGAAACATATCCGGAGTTATTTCCCCGTATCTTTTTTCTCGATTATGTCGGGATTTGTCCTGTACAGGAAAGGCTTCTTCTCACCGAATTCCTCAAGATACCCCTTCTCCAGCAGCGGATTCAGAATATTCTTTCTGAAATAACTTGACGGTTTTACACCGATTGAAGATGCAATCTCCCCGGCTTCCTTTGCACCGAATGAACAGAAAGTCAGGATGGCGGAATCATATCTGCCGGTAAGCTCAAGCGGAATGAAATCAGGCGTCGGAAGCGAAGACAGATTTTCCACGCCTCTGTCATAAGTCAGATCCGGCAGAATGAGTTTGAAGTAATCGGAAGCCGAATAGATAAAAGGCTTATGCGGCATGTCGGCATCTTTGTATGCTTCCGTTATCTTCTCGAATCCGGTTCTCTCCGCCTCCATCATCCTGCATTTTACGAGAACTGCTGAAACTACCTCGTTACGCCTTTTCGAAACAAACTTCGTCAGATCATATGTCTTCTCGACCTTTCCCCTCCCGTAAAAACTGCCGGGAGATGAAATCTCAAGTCTGTCCTTGAACATATCTATCTGTATCTGAGCACCTTCGATGAAATAATCCCTGTGAGCAACGGCATTGACTATCCCCTCAAGCAGCGCCCTCCTCGGATATGAATCTGCTTCATCCCTGCCGAAATCCTTCTTTATTATGGAGTGGTTCATTCTCAATCCCACATAATCCATCATGAAACTGATTGAATCCGGAATGTTTCCGTCAAAGGAAGATGAGGAGAGAATGGGTGTAGATAATTTTCTTCGGTAAAAGCTATTCGCGAGGCATCTTGATGACTTC
>CAVFVX010000007.1:16376-38957 GCA_963626075.1 Acutalibacteraceae bacterium | reverse complement strand
CCACCTTTCTTATGTGCCATACTTCTGCCTCCTTAGCATTCAATCTTGTTGATTGTAATCTGGGTGTACTTCTCTCTGTGTCCCTGGGTTCTTCTGTAACCCTTTCTTCTGCGGAACTTGTAGACTTTCACCTTGTCACCTTTGACTTCTTCGCCGACTGTAGCGAGAACCTTTGCGCCTTCGACACACGGTGTTCCGAAAACGGCCTTGTCTCCATCTACTGTAGCGAGAACCTTACTGATCTCATAAGAGGAACCAGCCTCCTGAGGGATTCTGTCAACAAGAAGTACCTGGCCTTCTTCAACCTTGTACTGCTTGCCGAGGACTTCTACTAATGCGTACATGTCTTCATCCTTTTTAATTAAGCTGCGGTTATTCTGTCCCTTTCGTGAACTCTTCATCAACAGCCGGAGGGAAAAAGGAGACGGAAAAAGAAAGGAATCGACTATGGACAACCGACCGTTCGGTTGGTATTCTGTCTCCATGGAAAACAGACGGCAGCTCATACTCACTGAAGCCTCACGCATAATCGCAGAGGACGGAATGGATTCCTTCTCACTCTCGCTCCTTGCCGGGAAGTCGGGAATAACGAAGGCGACGCTCTACAACTACTTCACCTCGAAGGACGAGATATTCACCACCATAATTGAGGAAGGCCACAGAACCTTCATGAAGAACGGCTTCAGACTTGATCTGTCGGGAGACGTCAACTCCGTACTCCTGAGAGCAGCGGAACACTGGGTCAGGATATTCAACAGCGAGGAAAGCATACTCTGGCTCAGGATTATCTTCTCGATGCATCTCGTGAACGACCTCTGCCACGACGAATACCGCTCGATAACCCTCATGCTCTCCTCCCAGGCGGGGGTTGTCATATCTTCATTCGGCCTCCCGCAGTCATACACCTCGACTCTCACCAGGCTGTTTTCCTCACTTCTCCTTGTAACGCTCGAAAAGGCACTCGAGGACGAGGAAGACACACTCGAGAGAGACGTGAAAGGAGTTGCCGAGCTCATCGAGTCCGTCCGTGGAAAAAGAAAATGAAGAATTTTTTCAAAGGTGTGTTGACGAAGAAAATCAAATTGTCTATATTTCTCCTTGTCATGTGGGAGTAGCGAAGCTGGTTATCGCGCTGGCCTGTCACGCCGGAGATCGCGGGTTCGATCCCCGTCTCTCACGAAGAAATTATAACTCCAGTAACCAGCTGGAGTTATTTTTTTGTCTCAATCTCCGCAGAGCAGTAAAAAGAGGAGATGCCTACCATCTCCAGCGTATGTTCTCGATTTCAAGAAGTCTGATCTTCTTCTCGATTCCACCCGCGTAACCGGTGATTCTTCCGTCCTTTCCGAGGACCCTGTGACAGGGTATGAGGACTGGAAGTCTGTTGCGTCCGACGGCTCCCCCGACAGCCTGTGCGCTCATTCTCTTCATTCCTCTTCTCTCTGCGATGACGGCGGCAATATCACCGTAGGTCATCGTCTTCCCGTACCCTATTGTAAGGAGTATCGACCACACCTCCTCCTCGAAGGGAGTACCCTCCATGCGGAAGGGAACGGAACATATATCGGGCCTTCCTCCGCTGAAGTATTCTTCAAGCCAGCGCTCTGCAGTGCGGAGTGCGGGGGTGTCTTCAATGATGTAATCATTACTGTCGGGGCGTTCGAAGGAAATCGAAAGAAGATACTCTTCGTCAGATACGAGACAGAGTACTCCTATCGGCGATGTGTATTTCCTCAGATACTTCCTCACGCTCTGCCCTTCTCGGATACGAGGATGCCGTATCTGCTGACGGCGGCAAGGAAGAGAATCATGATTCCGAGCGTGACGTACGGTACGGGATTGTAGTCCATGACGAGGGAACCGTCGTATACATCGTCGGTTGCAATCACTACAAAGAGCCCTGTCACTATCTGGATTACGAACGGAACGATGCACGTCACGATTCCGAGCTTTTTCAGTTCGTCGACGCTGCCTCTGTTGAACGGAGTTCCCTTCTCGACTGTATGTGCAAAATACTTGTAGGCGCAGTTCACAATGTAAATTGCGCTGATGATGATCATGATGAGGGCGATGCAGTAGAGAATAACGTCGATGTCACCGAGCGTTCTCGAGCCCCCGAAAAGCTGTTCGAAGAAGTACTTCTCGCCCGAGGCGCTCTCGAGACTGAGAATGAGAAACATGAAGAAGGCAAGAAAAAGAAGCAGAGCCGCAATCGAAGCGGCAAGGATTATCTTTGATATGAGCTTTCCGGCTCTGGAGAGTTTCATTATTGTCCCGAGTGATTTCATATGTGCCCCGTACTCTGATTCTAGCTTCTTGAAGAGGTCGAATCAACTGAAGAGCGTGATGTCGATTTCCCTTGTTTCGCCCTCTTCGAGATCCGAGAGCGTCACTCTTCCCTCCCGCACCCGCTTCAGGGCGGTGACGCTGAGGCCGCAGGATGCCATCATACGCCTCACCTGGTGGTACTTTCCCTCGGTTATCATCAACAGACTCTGCCCCTCCGTCTTTCTTACGAGGTGAGCACTGCGGCATACCGTGCCGTCTGAGAGGACGATGCCGCGCCTGAATTTCTCGATGATTTCATCGGTGACGATACCTGTATGTGTCACAAGATATTCCTTCTCGATTCCCCTTCCCGGGGTTATGAGCCGGTGAGCAAGCTCGCCGTCGTTCGTGAAGAGAAGAAGACCCGATGTGTCCTTGTCGAGTCTTCCGACAGGGAAGACTCCCTGTCTGCGGTACCTCTCCGGAAGAAGAGTCATGACAGTGGGGGAAAGAGGGTCGTCGGTACTCGTGACATAGCCTACGGGCTTGTTCATCATTAAAAGGACGGGGCGGAGGCGCTCTATTACCTCACCGTCTATGGCGACAGTGTCGCCGGGGGCGATTCTTTCGTCCGGGCGGAGAGCCGTGATGCCGTTTACCGTTATTCTCTTCTCCCTCACGAGTCTCTTCGTTTCACTGCGTGTGGCAGCAGAGACCGAGGAGAGAACCCTGTCGAGTCTTTCCATAATCCGAGAATACCCTCTCCTGAGGCCCTCGTCTACAGCACGGTGCCGAACGTGAGGGAAAGAAGAGGATAGAAGCGCTTCCGGCTGTCGAAGGAGAATGATGACGAAAGAGAAACCACAATATGATCAGTGAGCTTTCTCTCCCCCTCTATTCCGATTGTCCAGATACGGAGAACATCGCCTTCAAGAAAAAGCCACTTATCCTTCGATTCTGCCTTAACAGAGGTGTCTATCGAGATTTCACCCCGGAGCATCAGCGATACATACCCGCTGAGGGACATGCTCTCATCTTCATACGAGACCCCTATCTTTCCCGTAATCGTTCCCGGGCCGTAGGGGTAGCCGAGGTAATATGCATTCTCGAGTTCGGTGTAGCCTCCGTTCGAGGAGTAGAAGCGCCAGGGAAGCATTATCTTACCGTATCTGTCGGAGGAAAATGTTCCGTCGGAGGCGGATGACCTTCTGTTGTAGAGCCAGTTCGTCGCCCAGTAGAAGGAACCTTCAATGTGTATTCCTCCGTCGGTGCGGAGGGTCTTTTCGGTATATGCGTAGTCTGTGTCTCTTCTGAGGGGACTCGTGTACGCATCTCCTTCTCTGAGCAGCCAGTCGAAGCCGAAGGCGAAACCCAGGGCCGTGGGCTTGAGGTTGTTGCCTTCGTTACTGAGGCAGATATCATCCTGCGCGTAGAGGCCGTAGAGCCTCACGGGTCCGATGCGCCCCTCGAGGGAGAGCTCTATCATGACATTCGAATGCTCCTCCTGGTACTGATTGTGCCAGAGAACAAAGGGAGAGAAGTCGATGAGTGTCGGTACTGTATCGTAGACGAGATTGAGTTCCCCGAAGCCTATGATGAGATTCTCCCTTTCATACGATACCTTATGAATGAAGACTGTCTTGTAGACATCGTCGTTGTCCTCCTTCTTTTCTCTGTTGAGTGTCGCGTTTGATCCGGATACCGCGAAGAAGCGGTACGAGAGGGAGAATTTCTCCTCCGGGTAGTCAAGGCCGAAGGAAGCGGAGTCAAGATAAGGCTGCACGGGAGAAAGGAGGAAGCTGTACTCTCCGGGCCCCAGGGAAAAGAGTCTGCGGCCGACTGAGAGAAAAAGGTAATCTGAGCTGTATTCGACATATGCTACATGGGGGTACTGCGCATGAGT
The DNA here is from genome assembly GCA_963626075.1 of Acutalibacteraceae bacterium. Taxonomy (GTDB): domain Bacteria; phylum Spirochaetota; class Spirochaetia; order Sphaerochaetales; family Sphaerochaetaceae; genus Ornithospirochaeta. The sequence goes on along the minus strand of CAVFVX010000007.1, from coordinate 34,786 downwards.
CACTGCGTACTTCGTATTCCCCGCATACGGAATATTCGTCCACGGCGTGGAGGAGATGAAGTTGTAGAGCTCCTCGCGGATGTTCATCTTGACGGCGAAGAAGACATCGCTGCGCGTTATCTCGAGCCACGCCGAGAGAAGACTCTCTCGTGAATCGAACCGGAGAAGGGAGTCCTGCACTCTCTCCCAGCTCTCCGGAGCTGGAGACTCAAGCGACGAAACAGTCGCACTCGACGAGCCTTCCCTTATAAGAGGATAACCGTCCCACAGGAACGTCGGCGTAAATGCCGCACCCGCGTTTATCGAGGCAGAGAGACGGGAGATGATGACCAGAACGAAGACAATGAGGAGAAGCTTTCTCTTTTCGCGAAGCATGAAACCATCTTAATCCAGAGGCTTCTCTTTTTCATCCTTTTTCTTCTTGGGATAGAGGAATCTCTTTATCTTCTGAGTCGGGGTGCGTTCGAAGTCCTCCTCCTGGAGCTGCGCTTCATCAATCTTCGAGTGCGCCGACAACAGTTCGTTAGCGCTCTTCCTCAGCTTCTGGAGGTATTCCCCTGCATAGTTCTTCGCTTCGTCGGCACTCATCTTCATCTTGTCCATCATCGCCTCGAAATCGAGCCTGACGAGGGCAACGAGACCTCCCTTACCGGGAACGATGAGGCTCTCGAGGACATAGTCCATGTTGTTGATGACGCTCTCCACCGCCTCGGGGTAGATGTTCTCGCCGTTTGGTGTGAGAATCATCGTCTTCACCCTTCCCTTTATCGCAAGGAAGCCCTCGGGAGAGATGTACCCCAGGTCCCCGGTTCTGAAGTAGCCGTCGGAAGTGAAGACCTCGCTGTTGAGAGCGTCGTTGTTATAATAGCCCTTCATCACATTCGGTCCCTTCACTGCGATTTCACCCACACCCTCGCTGTTCCTGTCGAGAAGGATGACACTGTCGTGCTTCACGACCTTTCCGATGTACCCCAGCCTGTGCTGTCTCCTCTTCGGCCCCGAAGCCGCAATGAGCGGTCCCGTCTCCGTAAGGCCGTAGCCCGGAGCATAGGGGAACTTCGCTCTGAAGAGGAACTCCTCGACTTCACTGTCGAGAGGTGCTCCCCCGATTCCGAAGAACTTCATCCTTCCTCCGATGGAGGCAAGGAGCTTGGAGTTTATCGAATGATAGACGATGGGACGAGTGAGAGGATTCTTCATGAGTCTCTTCACCTTCTCGTCCGTCTTCAGCACGGGCTGCACCGCACTTCTGTAAATCTTCTCTATAAGGAGCGGAACGGTGAGGATTATATGCGGTCTCACGGTCCTGAACGCCTTCATGAGGATTGTCGTCGCAGGCGGCTTACCGAGGAAGACTATCTCGGCGCCTCTCAGGAGGCAGAGAAGGTGTGAAATCGTGAATTCGTAGGCGTGGCTCATGGGAAGAATCGAGAGAACCTTGTCGCCCTTGTTTATCTTCACGTAGGCGTCGGTGCTCTCGTCGGCACAGACAAGAAGGTTCTTATGGCTCAGGACGACGCCCTTGCTCTTTCCCGTCGTACCGCTTGTGTAGATGATTGAGGCAGTGTCGTCCTCCGCGGGAGTGCTCAGCTTCAGCATGTTGTGGTCCGGGCTCTTCTCCTTGAGGGAAATACCGGGAGACGAGAGGAAATCGAAGCCCTCGGGAATGACGGGAATGTAGGATAAATCATCCATTCTTATCGTGAGAAGATTCTCTTTTCCGCTGAGCTTCTTATAGTGCTTCGTGTTTATACAAACGGCCCTTGCTCCGCTCTGCGTCAGTATTTCACTCAGTTCGGAGGCGGAAAAATCGGGAAGCACGGGGACTGTGACGGCGCCGATGATGACAGTGCCGAGGTACATTATCATCCAGTGGGGGCAGCTTTCGCCCATGATGGCCACCCTGTCGCCCTTACGGATTCCGGACTTGAGAAGGAACGTGGCAACGCATTCGCTGTACCATCTGAGATGGCGGTAGCTTATGCCCTTCTCCCTGTCGTCGCCGAAGACGGAGTACGCCGTGAGGTTCGGGGTACGGGAGGTAACGGCATCGAGGAACGACGGGAAGGTGTAGGACGTGAGCGTCTTCATCTTCAGTCCGTCTGCTCTCTTTATGCGCCTGCAGTCGCGGTATGTTATCTTTCTTTCCTTATCCTTTCTCTTTGACATTTCAGCCCCTTTTGTAAGGTTAAGATAGAAAAAGGCAGAGTCATCGCCAATAGGGAGATTTCTTCATTTCCCGTTTTCCCGAAAAGAATCACTAGACCGAAAAGAGGGATGGAACAATCTCACTATACTATCCGATGGGATAGTTACAGCTCAGTAGAGGTACCTTTTGATCTTCAGTGTCGGGGTTCGTTCGAATGCATTCTCCTGGAGGAATACCTCCCCTATTCTCTGAAAGCGTGAGAGTTTGCTGTTGACATGCTCGATTACGAGTTCGGAATATCTCTTCGCTTCCTCCCCGATTTCCTCAACCTTTCTCCCCAGCGCCTCCGCATAGGAGGAAAGGTCAAGTTTCACCAGGGCCGTGAGAACCCCCGAGTGGTTAACAACCAGGCTCTCTTCGACATATTTCTCCCTGTTTATCATGCTCTCGATGTCCTCGGGATAGATGTTCTCGCCGCCGGAGAGAAGAATCATCGTCTTGCTTCTTCCCCTTATTCCGAGAAAGCCCTCGTCGGTTATCGAAACAAGGTCTCCTGTTCTGAAAAAGCCGTCCTCAGTGAATGCATCTGTGTTGAGAGCGGCATCCGAATAGCCCTTCATCACGCTCGGTCCCTTCACTGCCAGTTCCCCGATTCCATTTTCGTCCGGGGAGAGAATCTTTATTTCAAGTCCCCTCACAATCTTCCCGGTTCTTCCCTTCCTGTGCTGCCGTCTCTTAGGACCGCAGGATGAGATGAGTGGACTTGTCTCAGTGAGTCCGTAGCCCAGTGCATACGGGAAACCCGCTTCATAGAGAAACTCCTCCGTCTCCCTCTCAAGCGGTGCTCCCCCTATACCGAAGAACTTCATTCTTCCGCCGAGAGCGGAAAGAATGCGGGAAGAAATAAGGCGGTAGATGACTCTCTTCATGAGAGGAATGCGGCAGAGTTTCTTCACTCGTTCAGTCTCAAGTACGGGTTTCACCGAGGAGGAGTATATTTTCTCGATGATGAGAGGAACTGTCATTATCACCTGAGGTCTTACCTTTCTGAATGCGGGGAGCAGAACAGAGGACGAGGGGGTACGTCCGAGAACCGTTATGTGACAGCCGCACATGAGCGGCAGTATATTGCCGAGCGTGAACTCGTAGACGTGACTCATCGGAAGAATCGAAAGGACGTTCCAGCCTCTCTTCACCTTTATGTACGGGACGGACGCTTCGTCTGCCGAGTAGAGGAGATTCCTATGCGTCAGCAGTACGCCCTTGCTTCTTCCGGTCGTTCCGCTTGTATAGATGAGCGATGCTTCGTCGTCTTCCCGCGGTGCGTTCTCCTCGAGAAGTTTTATGTCAATCGGAGTCGAGAGGATGCTCTCACCGCTTCCGATTACCGTCATTGTTTCGATGTCTACTGCGGTGATGTTCCGCTCTCTCACAATCTCTTCGATTCCCGGATAGAGTCTCCTCGTTACGAACACCACGTCCGCTCCGCTCCCGGATAGAATGTTCGAGCTCTCGAGAGAGGAGAAGTCGGGGAGTATCGGAACCGCGGTAACCGAGGCATTCACAATGCCGAGGTAGCTCACCATCCACTCGGGAGATCCCGTTGAATATACGGCAGCCCTGTGTCCTCTGTTGAGTCCCCGCTTCAGGAGCCAGGAGGAGACCCGGTTGCATCTCGCGCGGAGGTCGGAATAGGTTATCGTACTTCCGTCCTTTCCGTAGAGGGAATAGGCCAGATCCGACTGGTACTTCTCTGCTGTAGTCTCAAGTAATGAACGGAATGTGTATTCTCCTATGAGTATGGGTCTATTCATCTCTGCCTCACTTTTATTTTGACACATTTTAGAATAGTGTAAAATAAAAGGCAAGGTTTATTCTGACATTTTTTGATTATTTGTAAAGTATAAATGACAGAGGGCCCCTTTCGGGGTCCCCTGACTATAAGGAAGCTTTCCTTACTTTACTGTAAACGATACCGGAATGCTCCATACGTTGCCGTCGCTGTCCGTAGCAGTAAGCGTAGTCTCGTATGTCGATCCGCTGTCTCCCTTCACGACAAGAGTGAAGTTCGCTTCGCCCTTGTCACCGGAGGAGAGAGTTCTGTAGCTCTGGTTTGCCGTGAGAACCTTGATGTTGTCTGTCTCCTCGAGAACAAGCTTGAGTCCCCTGATGGAAGTGTTTCCGCCGACTGTGAATGTCGTAGAATACTTCACCTGGGTGTTTGCCGGAACAGCTTCCGAGTAGTACTTCACCTTGCCTTCGTCGATCTGGATGCTCTTCCAGTAAGCCTTGTAGGCAACGCTTTCGCCTTCCTCGACTGTGACTGTCTCGTCCTCGACCTCGTTACCCTTGTCGTCGAACCAGCCGACGAAGATGTAGGAGGAATCCGGAGCTTCCGGAACGACTACCTCGGTTTCCCCTTCATCCGTGAAGTAGGAATAACCCGTGACGGAATCCGTGAAGGAAATACCTGTAGTGAGTACTGCATAGAGGACCGTGTCCGTGTACGGCATCTCGATTTCCTCGCCCGCCTGGTAGAGTACTTCATCTTCAGTTATCCCCCAGCCTGCGATGATCCGGCCGTAATAGGATGTGTCGGAAGGAAGTGTGACTGTCTCGCCCGGTTCCTTCACAATTGTCTTTGTCCAGGTTCTCACCCTGCCGTTGGATTCATACTTGACGTAGAGTGTGAGCGTCGGATGATAGTACGAGGAATTCTCGTAGAGGAAGGAGGAGATCTCCTTCTTCTCTTCCTCGTCATCGGAGTTCACGATTCTCTCTGTGAGAGTCTCCGTGATGTCCTTTGTGATTACGGGGTACTCGAGTGCGCCTCTGAGCTCCTTGAGCTCGAGGTATTCACTCACGTCCCTCTTCTCATAGGCCTTTTTAATACTCTCCTCGAGCTTCTCGCTCTGAGTCTCGTATGTTGTCTTTGCGTTCTCATAGCTGCTCTTAATGTCTTCAATGCTTGCAGAGGAGAAATCAAGAGATGAGAACTCAAGCTTTGCTTCACTGACACCGCTGGCAAACAGTGCCGCCGATACTACTGCGATTACCGCAACAGTGATGATTTTTTTCATTGTGCTCATTTTTTCACCTCGGGAACGAATATAACCCGGAAAATGAAAAATAAAAGAGGCGGCACAGTTTCAACAGATTTCTCCACACTTCTGACAAGAAAGCTCTCCGGAGACTTCAAAAACATACAGAAAGCTTCAACTTGTCATCTTTTCCTGCTTGATTTTGTGGTCTATGACGTGGCGGGACGAGAGTTCATTGACGACGTCGGAGAGAGGAATTCCCGCCTCGACCATCAGCACGAGGACATGGTAGACAAGGTCTGCTATCTCGTAGACAGTCTCTTTTCTGTCCTTCTCGGCCGCTGCGATGATGACCTCGGTCGACTCCTCGCCGACCTTCTTGAGAATCTTGTCCAGTCCCTTCTCGAAGAGGTAGGAGGTATAACTACCTTCCTTCTTCTCCGTCTTTCTTCCCTCTATGAGCTTATAGAGGTCAGTAAGGGTGAAGTCGTTCTTATCCTCATTTATATATAGAGGATTATGGAAGCAGCTCATGTCACCCTCGTGGCACGCCGGGCCGTCGGGGTCCACGACAACCTTCAGCGTGTCGTAGTCGCAGTCTGCCGTAATCGAGATTACGTTCTGATAGTTTCCGCTCGTCTCGCCCTTGAGCCATAGCTTATTGCGCGAGCGCGAGAAGAAGCATGCCTTCTTCTTTTCAAGTGTCAAAAGAAGACTCTCCTTATTCATGTATGCAACCATCAGTACTTCTCTTGTCGTGTTGTCGACGACGACTGCGGGGATGAGTCCCTTATCGTCGAATTTAAGTCTGTCTATATCGAAAAGTGTCATATTCATATCCTCACGTTTATTCCGTTTTCCCTGAGTTTCTTCTTGAGGTCGGGAATGAGTACCTCTCTGTAGTGGAAGATCGAGGCGGCAAGCCCCGCATCCACCCTGTCGTTGTTTCTGAAGAGCGACACGAAATCATCGATGCTTCCCGCACCTCCGCTCGCTATGAGGGGAACGTCGGTGTACTCGCTCACTCTCCCGAGAAGCTCCTCGTCGAAGCCCTTCTTCACTCCGTCGGTATCGATGGAGTTGACGACAATCTCGCCCGCTCCGAGCTTCACGCCACGTCTTATCCAGTCGATGGCGTCGAGACCCGTGTCCTCGCGTCCTCCCTTCGAGAAGACATGGAAGTGCCCGTCAACCCTCTTCACGTCCACCGAAAGGACAACGCACTGCGAGCCGTACTTTACGGCGCCCTCGGTGATGAGAAGCGGATTTCTGATTGCCCCGCTGTTGACGCTGACCTTGTCCGCTCCGCTTTTGAGAACCCTGTCGAAATCATCGAGCGTGCTTATTCCGCCTCCGACAGTGAGAGGTATGAAAACCCTTTCCGCAGTACGTTCGAGGATGTCCGAGAAGATCTTCCTGCCGTCGGAGGACGCCGTGATGTCGTAGAAGACGAGTTCGTCGGCACCGTTCTCAGAGTAGTATTCCGCTTCCGTCACTGGGTCTGCAACGTCACTGAGGGACGTGAAGTTCACGCCTTTCACGACCCTTGCATCCCTTACATCTAGACAGGGGATTATACGCTTCGTAATCATTCTGCCTCCCTGAGTGCATCTTCGAGGTCAATCTTTCCCTCATAATATGCTTTTCCTATTATGACGGAAGAACATCCGCACATTAATGCAGCTCTCACATCTTCGATACTTCCGATGCCGCCGCTTGCCGTTATCTCAAGATTCGTTCTCTCGATTATTCGTCTATAGAGGTCAACCGATGGCCCCGATAATGTCCCGTCCCGCGATATGTCCGTAACGACTGCATACCTGAGGCCGAATCTCTCCATCTTCTTCAATGTTTTAATGCCGTCAAGAGCCGTATCCTCAGTCCATCCGTTGAGTGCAACCATACCGCCTCTGAGATCGACTCCGGCAACAATATGTTCGCTTCCGTATTTATCGAGAGATGATGAGAGGAAACCGGAATCGAGGGCCTTCGTACCGAGAATAACCCTGTCGACTCCGAGTGAAAGATAGTAATCAATGTCCTCCATCTCCCTTATTCCTCCTCCGATTTCGACGGAGAGCGAAGTATTCTTCACTATCTCTCCGATAACGCCGGAATTTGTCCTTTTTCTCTCTCTTGCACCGTCGAGGTCAACGACATGGAGGTACTTCACACCCTTTCTCTCCATTTCCTTTGCTACCGAGAGAGGAGACTCGCTGTATACCGTGACACGCGAGTAGTCACCCTTATAGAGACGGACAGCACGGGAGGAGAGTATGTCTATTGCAGGATATATTCTCATCACTTTATCTCCAGAAACGACTCGAGAATTCCGAGTCCCGTTCTTCCGCTCTTCTCCGGGTGGAACTGCACTCCGTAGACATTGTCCTTCTCGACAGAGGCCGTAAGCGGCGCACCATAGTCCGTGACACTCGAGATGTTATTCATTCCCGTCTTCGCGTAATAGGAGTGAACAAAGTAGACACACTCCCCGTCCTTCGTCCGCCTGAAAAGAGGACTCGGCTTGGTCAGCCTCAGCCTGTTCCATCCAATATGTGGAATTTTATACCCTTTTGGGATTACTTTTTTTATACTTATTACGCTTCCGGGGATCAGACCGAGGCCTGGACACTCACCTTCTTCGTATCCTGTGTCAAACAGGAGCTGCATTCCGAGGCATATTCCGAGAAGAGGTTTCCCGCTTCTTATCTCGTCAAGGAGCTTCTCCTCGAGTCCGCTTTCACTCAAAGCCCTGCGCGCCGGAATGAATGAACCGACCCCGGGGAGAATAAGATGAGAACACTTATCCCAGTTTTCTTCGTCCCCAAGGAGAATGACATCCTCCCCGAGAGCCTTCAGAGACGAGGTGAGGGAGAAGAGGTTGCCCGCTCCGTAATCGACTATCCCGGTCATCAGAGAACCCCCTTGCTCGACGGAATCGCAGTGCTGTTCCTTTCATCGGTTTCGACTGCATTTCTGAGGGCATGTGCAAAGCACTTGAATACAGCTTCTGCTATATGATGAGAGTTGGTACCCCTCACAAGGTCTATGTGGAGCGTTATTCCGGCGCTTCTTACGAAAGCCGAGAAGAATTCCTCAACAAGCTCCGTATCGAAGGAGCCGATCTTCTCTGTCGGGAAGGGGCAGTTGAAAGAGAGCGTACTGCGTCCCGAGATGTCAAGTGCAACCTGTACGAGGGCTTCGTCCATCGGAAGAAGAAAGAAACCGTAGCGTCTAATTCCCTTCTTTTCTCCGAGGGCTTTCTTCACGGCTTCGCCGAGCGCGATTCCCGTGTCCTCGACAGAGTGGTGATAGTCCACATCGGTGTCGCCGCTGCACCTGAGGGTCAGGTCCACCAGGCTGTGAACGGAGAAGAGAGTCAGCATATGGTTGAAGAAACCGATACCCGTCTCGATGCTGTTCCTTCCTGTTCCGTCGAGCTCAAGCGACAGTGTTATGTCCGTTTCGTTTGTCTTTCTCCTTATTTCAGATTCTCTCATTTATCAGGTCCTCCGTTGTCTTGACGAGTTTTTCCATATCTTCTCTCTTTCCTATCGTTATTCTCGACCAGGAGGATATTCGGGCCTTGTCGAAATGTCTGATGAGGATGCCTTTTTCCTTGAGAAGGGAATAGTATGTGTCTCCCGGGAAAAGAGGATTCGTGACGAAGATGAAGTTTGCACTCGACGGCAGCACCCTGAAGCCGAGCTTCTCGAGCTTTTCCGTCGTCCACTTTCGTGTCTCCTTTATCAGGCTGATATTCTCCCAAGTACTCTTCTCGCGGCGAAGCTTCAGCTCTGCCGTACATAATGTAAATGAGTTTATATTGTAAGGATTTATACTTCCTCTGACTCTCTCGATGTCTTCGATTAACGCCTCGTTTGCAAATGCATACCCGAGTCTGGCTCCCGCAAGGGAACGGGATTTACTGAATGTGCGGATAACAACAAGGTTAAGGTACTTTCCGATGAGCGGAAGAGCCGTCACATCCCCGAAGTCGGCGTAGGCTTCGTCGATGATGACTATTCTGTCTCTTCGGCTCTTCACTATCCTCTCCACGTCGTCGATACTCATTGCAATCCCCGTAAGAGCATTCGGATTTGCAATGACCACAGTTCCCTCTTCTCCCGTGAATGAATCGACATCTACTGTGAAATCATTCAAAAGAGGAATCTCGACTGTTTCGAGTCCCACAAGGGACGTGAGCGTATTGTAGAAGCTGTAGGTTATGTCGGGAGTGAGAATCCTCGATCCGCGCGGACAGAATGCAAGAAACGAGAACAGGAGCATTTCGTCGCTTCCGTTCGAGAGCGTTACGTTCTCTCTCTTCAAACCGTAGAGCTCTGCAAGTTTCTCTCTGAGCTTCTTCTGCATGGGGTCCGGGTAGAGATTGAGAGAGCGCATGCTTTTCACCGCTTCAAGAATAGTGCTTTCATCCAGCGAATACGGGTTCTCGTTCGTATTGAGCTTTATGAATCTCGAGAGGTCCTCAGGCTGCTCTCCGGGAGTATACGGAGAGAGAGATGACAGGGAGGAAGAGAAATACTCACTCATTTTCCGTCCTCCTTGAGAGTGCGCTTCTTGCATGAGCCTCGAGTCCTTCCTTTCTTGCAAAAAAGGCAATGTCATCAGCATCCTTCTCGAGGGCATCCTTCGTGTAATACGTAAACTGGTACTTCTTTATGAAGTCGTCCACTCCCAGCGGAGACGAGAAACGTGCAAAGCCCAGTGTCGGGAGGGTGTGGTTCGGCCCCGCCATGTAGTCTCCGAGAGCCTCGGGAGTATACTTTCCGAGGAATACCGAGCCTGCGTTCTTCACCCCCGCAAGCTTTCCGAAGGGGTCTGAAAGGAAAAGCTCGAGGTGCTCAGGAGCCATTTCGTTCGAGAGATCTATCGCTTCGTCGATTGAGGAACAGACGATGATCTTGCCGTTGTTCCCGATTGATGCCGATGCGATTTGACGCCGCGGAAGAGTCTCGAGCTGCCGCGATACTTCTTCGCTTACAGCCTCCGCAAGAGATACGGACGTGCATAGAAGAACGCTCGTTGCGTTCCTGTCGTGCTCGGCCTGCCCGAGGAGGTCGGACGCGAGAACAGCAGGGTTCGAGCCGTCCTCTGCGACAATGAGAATCTCGCTGGGCCCCGCAACCATGTCGATTGAAACAACGGACGAGACAAGCCTCTTGGCCTCTGCCACGAATATGTTACCCGGGCCTACTATCTTGTCGACTCTCTTTATCGTCTCCGTGCCGTAGGCAAGTGCCGCAACAGCCTGCGCTCCGCCGACCTTGTATATGGTTCTGACACCTGCAACTGCTGCCGCTGCAAGGACTACCGGGTTGATTCTGCCCTCTTTGTCAGGCGGGGTAACTATCACGATTTCACTGCATCCCGCAACAACAGCGGGGACTGTATCCATAAGAACAGTCGAAGGATAAGCGGCGGTTCCGCCGGGAACGTAGAGACCGACCCTCTCGAGAGGAACTATCTTCTCCCCGAGCACTATTCCGTCGTTCTCGCTGATTATGTAGCCTTCCCTCTTCTGTCTGCTGTGGTAGTCCATGATGCGGCTCTTCGCCTTCTCGAGGACTCTCAGGAATTCCTTATCGACTGAGGACAGAGCATCCTCGATTTCCTCCTCGGAGACTTTCAGATTCTCTATATCTGCACCGTCAAACTTCTTCGTGTACTCCCTGAGTGCTGCGTCACCGTTTCTTCTGACGTTGTCCACTATTTCCCTTACCGTGTCGAGTGCTCTGTCTGCAGGGTTCTCACGTCTCAGTATTTCCTTTTTATCGACATCGGACAGCTTATAGATTCTCATTTCCGTTTTCCTCCCTTATGACTCCGGCAATCTTTTCGTTTACTCTGAGAATCTCCTCCCTGTGGAAGAAGAACGACGCTTTGTTTGCAACAAGCATTGCCGATATGTCCATCACCGTGTTCTTCACTTCGAGATTGTTCTCCCTCAGAGTCGTTCCAGTTTCCACTATGTCGACTATGACGTCGCTGAGTCCCAGAAGGGGCGCAATCTCAATCGAGCCGTTGAGCTTTATGATGTCTATCTCTCGCCCCAGGGAAAGGTAGTACTCCTTACTCAGCCCGGGGTACTTCGTAGCGACTCTCAGTACTCTGTTTTCGTCATCCTCCCATTCCTTCGGAGCAGCCACACATAAGCGGCATCTGCCCTTTCCGAGGTCCAGAAGCTCATAGAGGTCGCTCCCTCTCTCCCTCAGAACATCAGTACCCGCAACTCCGAGGTCCGCGACACCCCTCTCGACGTAGACGGGAACGTCACCGGGCTTCACCCAGAAGTATCGGATGCCCTTCTCCTCGTTGACGAAGAGAAGCGAGCGCGACGAGAAGAGAGACGGGTCGACTGAATAACCGCATTTATCGAAAAGGGAGTAGACGCTCTCACCGAGTCTTCCCTTCGGAAGTGCAACACTTATCATCTCTCTTTCTCCTCCATCTCATCCATGTAGACTGCAAAGCCCACGCCTCTCTTCATCTTTCTGTTCATTCTTCTCAGGAGAAGCGAATACTCTCCTCCCTGCAGCACCGGCCTCGAAAGTCCCTCTGCGTAGCCTTTGAATATTATTCCGTTGTAATAGCCGAAGGCTCCGAGGGACGAGAAATCGAATACGACGTTTCCGACCTCCCTTACGACAGCCTCGAGTTCCGAGACTGCATCGAAGGGGAATCCGTTTGAAGAGAGGAATGCAACTGTCTCTTCGTTCGTACGGGTTGTATCGAGAAGCTCTAGAAAGAGGTTACACGGCCTCCTGAGGCTTTCGTTCTTTTCCGGGAGACGGAGAATATCCTCTGTTTTTCTTCTTTCCACGAGAGATGTGAGCTTCTCCCTGTTCTCTTCATCAACGCCGTCGAGTATGTAATTGATTATTCCCATGTGGGAGACGGCAAGAAACGTCCTTCCTCCGATCAGGGAGAGGCTCTTCTCAGCAAGAAGCGCGACTTCCGCTATCTCCTTCTGAGTGAGGTCGCCCAGGCACTCCAGCCCCGTCTGCTCTATCTCTCTGAAGGAGGACGAGAACTGTGGAATACGATATATCTTTTCGTTGTACATCACTCTTCTTACAGATGAATCGTCATCCCTGAGCTTCTTCACGAGAGAAAGCGTGACATCGCTCTTGAGAGCCATGAGAGTGCCGTCGGCATCGGTAAACGTGATTACTCCGCGCCCCGGGAGGAACTCCTTGTTCCTTGCGTAGAAATCGTACTCCTCGGCAGAGCTGACACGTAGAAACGAATAGCCCATCTCCTTCCAGAGAGATCTCAGAGAGAGAACAAGTTTCTCCTCCTCCGTCAGAAAATACTCACTCATTCTCCTCTCCTCCGAGTCTCTCGAGAACTCTTCTGTAGCCGCCGTCGCCGTAGAGGAGGCATCTGCTGACACGGCTTATCGTCGCACTCGATACTGTCGTCTTCTCCGTTATCTCCTGGTAGTTCCTGCCGTCACTGAGAAGTCTTGCGACTTCGAGCCTCTGCGGAAGCTCCTGCATCTCCTTTATCGTGCATATGTCCCTGAAAAACCTGTCGCAGTCCTCCTCGTCGCGAAGAGAGAGCACCGCTCTGTAGAACTGTTTTCTGAGACTATCGAAAGTATCCATAATCACCTCACTTCAGCACTTTATCACTTTAAAGCACTAAAGTAAATATCTTTCATGAATATTGCATTACAAAGCCAAACAAACTATCATCGGGTCATGCAGTGGGATAAGGAAGAAGAAAGAAGCAGTCTCTACGGAGTTCTGGCGGTGGCGTATGCCCTGATTCAGTATCTCTGGGCTGTGGCGGTGACGGTCGCGTTCAGGAGAATCGGAATCCTGGAGTACGTAACGTCCCCGGAGGGCTACATTCCGCTCTTCCTTGCAAACCTCATACTCGCTCTTCCGATGGCTCTTGTATTTCTCGGTTCGACCCTGAGATACAGAAAGAACTTCGGTGAGAAGATGGACTACGTCAAGACAGACCGCTATACGCTGACGCTCATCCTGACGACGCTCTACACATTCATGCTTCCGCTTTCGGCAGTACTCGTGACTCCGGCGACAAAGGGAGCCTATGCCTGGTTCTACTACCTCTTCTTCATTGCGTTCTTCGAGGAATTTTTATACCGCGGACTTGTCGTGCAGTTCCTGGAGCAGAGCAACTTCCCCAGGTGGCTTGTCTACATCCTCCCCGCGCTGCTTTACGGGATATATCAGACGGCACTGCCATTCGGCCGCAGCGGTCTGAGCTTCAGCGTACTTCTAAATGCGCTTCCCGACATAGTCTTCTCGATACTCGTCCACTATCTTCTTCTTGCGGCGAAGAAGTGGTCGGGAGCAATGTGGCTTCCGATCATCATCCACGCAATCGTCGAGGAAGGATCATACCTTATCTTCAGATAACAGCATTCTGTCGGTGGTGAGGGCGCTTCCGCTTGCCTCTCTGAATTTATCCATGAGGCCCTGCACTGTAAGACTTTTCCTCTCGTCTCCCGTAATATCCGAGATGATTCTGCCCCGGTTCATCATGATGGTACGGTTACCGTAGTCGAGAGCAGTCTGCATGTTGTGCGTAATCATCAGACACGTAATCCTGTTCTCCCTTACGATATTGTCGGTGATCTTCATTATCTTCTCTGCCGACTGGGGATCAAGTGCCGCAGTGTGTTCGTCGAGAAGGAGAATCGAGGGGGGATTGATTGTTCCCATGAGGAGCGTCAGAGCCTGTCTCTGGCCGCCCGACAGAAGTCCCACGGGCTGCTCCATCCGGTCTTCGAGTCCCATCGAGAGAAGCGAAAGCCTCTCTCTGAACTCTTCTCTTTCCTTCTTCGTTATGCGCCCCAGCCATCCGCCTCTGCCGGATGCGAGATAGAGGTTCTCCTCTATGCTCATCCCGGGAGCCGTTCCCTTCATCGGGTCCTGGAACAGTCTCCCGATGCGCTTGCTGCGGATATGGGAAGGCATGAAGGTAATATCCTCCCCGTCGAGTATGATGGAGCCCGAATCGGTAAGGAAGGAACCGCATATTGCATTGAAGAGCGTGGACTTTCCCGCACCGTTTGCGCCGATGACGGGAATGAAGTCACCGTCGTCAACTCTGAGTGAAATATCGTCGAGGGCCTTCTTCTCGAAGGGATTGCCCTTGTTGAAGGTCTTGGAAACGTTTCTTACCTCAAGCATTCTTCTTCCTCCTTCCCTCCATCATTCTCCTGTACTCCGGCCACTTCTTCTTGAAGTACGGTCCGCTTATTGCGATGATGACGATTACGGACGATACGAGCTTGAGTGAATACGACGGAAGACGGAATCTCAGTGCTATCGTATATACAAGGCGGAAGATTATTGCGCCGAGGACTGCGCCGACAGCGCGCTTTGCAACCGTTCCCTTACCCATGAATGTACGCCCGATGAGAAGAGAGGCAAGCGCTATCGTGACCATGCCCGAACCGGAGTTGACGTTGACGCTCTTCTGACTGAACGAGAGGAGCGCCCCCGAGAGTGCCGTGAACGATGATGATATGCAGAGTCCGACGACTGTCGTGAAGGCGGGGTTAATCGATGACGACGAGACCATATCGGGATTGTCGCCCGTTGCTCTTATCGCGAGTCCCAGTCTCGTACGAAGGAAGAAGACGAGAAACACCACGACAAGGACGACGAAGAGAAGCGCCGTCAGAACACGGTACGAGGACGCGAGGAACGTATTCTCCAGAAGGCTCTTCATCTTCGTAAAGACCGTCTCGGTCTTGTTGAGGTTGAGGATGCTCGAGCCTCCCATGATTGCGATGTTGATTGAATAGAGTCCCGTATTCACGATGATTCCACTCAGGAGGCTGTCGATTCCCATCTTCGTCTGCAATAATGCTGTAACGGCTCCCGAAAGAACACCGACGAAAAGCGCCGAAAGAAGCGCAAGGTACGGGTGCCCGGAAAGCGCCACAGTCGACGCAACGACTGCTCCGAGAGTGAAGCAGCCGTCGGTTGAAAGATCACATACGTTGAGCATCGAATAGCTCAGGAAAAGTGCAAGTACGGTCAGGGAGTTGATGAGTCCGAGCTCTGCTGCAGTCGAGACAAGCTGTACTATCTGGCTCATCTCAGAAGCTCTCTGCAGTGTCGATGAACTGTACGGCCGTGCAGTACGGGCTCAGGAGGGATGTTATTTCGTCTTCGGTGTAACCGAATGCCGTCATCACCTCACGGTTGACTGTAGCGGTGCCGTTGTCGAAGGTCCTGACGGGAAGCTCGGAAGGCTTCTTACCCTCGAAGAGAATCTCCGCTGCCATCTCTGCCGTTTCACGACCGAGGTTCGCGTAATCCACTCCGTAACCGAGGAACGCACCGTTGAGGGCGAATGAATCTGCTCCCGTGAAGTGCGGGATTCCCGCCTTCATTAATTTCTCATATATTGCGAGCTCTGCTGTCATGACGGTGTTGTCACTGGGGGTGAACACAGCTTCGACTCCGTCGGCAATGAGTGAATCCGCAGCAAGAAGGATTTCGTCGACGTTCGTTCCGGTCTTCTCGATCACTTCGACTCCCTTAGCGGAGAGAATCTCACGTGCACTTCTGAGTGCCGTAACCGAACTGTCCTGTCCCGCATCGTATAACAGTCCTACCTTCTTGATATCGGGATTGAGAGCGAATATGAGGTTCATGACCGCGTTCGTGTCGAGATAGTCGCTTGTTCCCGTGATGTTTCCTCCGGGATTCTCGTTTGATTCGACGATTCCGGCAGCCTCAGGATCCGAGACCGCTGCGAAGACGACGGGAATCTGATTGTCCTCGGTCTGGGCCTGCATGGCCATTGCGACCGGTGTTGCGATTCCTATCATCAGGTCCACATCCTCTGCGATGAAGTTCGAAATTATCTGACTCAGGACGCTCTGGTCGGCGTTGCAGTTCTCTTCGAGAATCTCTACACTGACGCCCTTCTCCTTTCCGATTTCCTCAAGCTTCTCTTCGATGTTCTCACAGATCTGATTGAGGGATGCGTCATCAACGTAGTTGCAGATTCCGACCTTTACGGAAGAGGAGTCGCTCTCCTTTCCACCCATAGCGAAGATTCCCGATAATACAGCGACAGACAGTAAAACTGTCATCATTACTTTCTTTTTCATTTTTTTTCTCCTTGATTTAGTCTTCTGAAAGGTAAATTAGAATGCCGGCGCTTCACGCCAGAGAAAGTATGATGATGCAAACATGATCCGTTCTCCTTTGAGATGGCAATATTGTTACTGTTTAAAGTAACAGTTGTCAATACCATTCTGAAAGAAAATTACTGTTTATAGTAACATTGTTGAGATTATCTCCCCGCTTTCTCCTCAATCACCCTTTCCTGAGTTCGTTCTCCATTGTCTCGAGAGCATCGTCCGGCACTTCGCCGAAGGAGTAGACACTGTGCAGGGGGCACCCGGAGACCATACCCTCCGCAGCCTCACCCCTGAGGACCGTGTTGACGTCCGTTCCGTCGAGGGTGGCTATCATGGCCTTTCCGTAGGAGCCGAGTTTATCGAGCATGCCGTGCTTCACGACGTCCCCTATTGTCGTCGCTTCGTCTACGATGAGGGGAAGAGGCTCACTGTAGAGTTCAATCGGATTTGTAAGAACAATGTCGCGCGAGGAGAAACCGAGTTCGAGAATGTATCTTCCCTTCTCTACGTACCAGTCGTTTATTCTCTCCTCCCAGTAGGAGAAGTCACGGCGTGTGAGAGTGAAGGAAAGCTCCCTCTTCTCGCCGCTTTCAAGTTCGACCTTCTCGAATCCCCTGAGTTCATGGTAAGGTCTCGACTTGCCGTTTCTGATTTCCGGTCTCACGTAGAGCTGGACCACAGTGCTTCCCTTCCTCTTTCCGGTATTCGTAACCGTTGCAGTGACTGTGTAATCCTTTTTCGTCTTCATCACCTTCATTTCGCTCAGAGTGAAGGTCGTGTACCCCAGTCCGTGTCCGAATGGGAAGAGTACCGGGATTTTCTTCGTGTCATAGTAGCGGTAACCTACAAATACGTCTTCGGCGTAGACTGTGTCTCTTCCGTCACCGGGGTAGAAAAGGTATGAGGGATTGTCTTCAAGTCTCAGGGGGTATGTTTCACTGAGTCTTCCGCCGGGCTCCCTTACTCCGTATATGATATCTGCCACGGCTTCTCCGAGAGCCTCTCCGGAAAGGTTCATCTCGAGAACTGCCTTAGCCTTTGCGGCAAAGGGCATTTCGACTGCGCTGCCGTTGAAGAGAACGATGACACACTCCGGATTGATTTCCAGCGCCTTCTCAATGAACTGAAGCTGCGAGCGGGGAAGCGAGAGCGTGTGTCTGTCGAAGCCTTCGCTCTCCTTCGTGTCGGGAAGGCCCGCGAAGATGAGAACCCTGTCCTGTCCCTTCAGCGCTTCAAGAGCCTCTTTTTCTCTCTCTTCGTTTTCCGTCTCTCCGTCATCGTTCCATCCGGAGAGAAACGTTATCCTGCTGTATTTTTCCATCTCCTCCACGGGATTCGACACTCTGTACGGATTGACGCGGCTCGATCCTCCGCCCTGGAAGCGCGGAGAGGATGCAAAGGTACCGATGACGACTGTCCCGCCGCCTTTATCGAAAGGAAGAAGAGCGCCCTCGTTCTTCAAGAGTACCGCACCAGATACCGCTATCTCCCTCGCGAGTTCGTGCCCCTTCTCCATGTCGCAGGGCTTTCCGTACTCCGTATTCTCACCCCTTCCGATCCATGTAAGAAGCCGTCTCACGGCTCTGTCGAGTACATCTTCGGAAAGCTTTCCTTCCCTGACGGCCTTCACGATTTCCCTGTCCCGGACACCGCGAGACGACGGCATCTCGAGTTCGCACCCGGCTTCGAGCGAGAGAACTCTGTCGCACATCGCGCCCCAGTCCGTCATGACGATTCCGTCAAAGCCCCATTCATCCCTGAGAACCTTCTCCAGGAGCCACTCGTTCTTCGACGAGTAGACACCGTTTATCCTGTTATAGGAGCACATGACTGTCCAGGGATGTGCCTCCTTCACAGTCATTTCGAAGGCGGGGAAGTATATCTCCCTGAGGGCACGCCCCGAGACATGTACGCTCGTACTCATTCTCATGTATTCCTGGTTGTTCGCAGCAAAGTGCTTTACGGAGACTCCCACGCCCTTCTTCTGCACGCCCTTCACGTACCCGCTCGAGATTCTTCCCGCAACAAGCGGATCTTCGGAGAGGTATTCGAAGTT
>CAVFVX010000007.1:0-15849 GCA_963626075.1 Acutalibacteraceae bacterium | reverse complement strand
CTTTTGGATTATCTTTAGCTCATGAAACGCAGGACCATCATAATCATCGTCGCTCTCCTCGTCCTCGTCGGAGGCTGGGCGGCATACAGCGAATACGCATACCAGGCAGTTCCCTACACGACTTTCGTTGAGGAAAGGGAAAGCGGGGAGGTATCTTCCGTAACAATTAAAAGTGACAGGCTGACCTACACTCTCTCGGAATCGAACACGAAATATAAAACCGACAATCCCTCGACTCCGACGCTGAAGGAAGAACTCCTTAAAGAGGGCATAAGCGTCAAGGACGAGACTGAAGACACTCTCGACAGCGTCCTCAATACGCTCATCAACATAATATTCTTCGGAATCATTATATTCGGTATATACAAACTCATCTCTTATTCGACGTCCACTTTCCGCGTCGTGAGACACACGGGAGTAAGATTCTCCGACATTGCAGGAATGTATGAGGAGAAGGAGGAAATCCTCTCCGCGGTGAAGGCACTCGGTAAGGATAAGACCTCGACACGCCCCGTCAAGGGAATCATCCTCGAGGGTCCTCCCGGAAACGGCAAGACACTCTTTGCCCGGGCCCTTGCAGAGGAATGCGGAGTAAGCTTCATCGCGGCAAAGGGTGCGGACTTCCAGGGAGCCGTGATGGGACTCGGGGCCTTCAAGGTGAAGATGCTCTTTAGTAAGGCAAGGCGCAGGAAGCCATGCATCATATTCATTGATGAATTCGATTCAATCGGTGAGAAGAGAAACTACGCAGGAAGCGGAATCGACAAGGAGAACAACCGCATTCTCACGACACTTCTCAACGAAATGGACGGCTTCTCGCAGTCGTCACGTATTCTCGTAATCGCAGCCACGAACTCCTTCGAGTCCCTCGATCCCGCTCTCATACGTCCCGGCCGCTTCGATCTGAAGTTCACTGTTCCGAACCCCGACGAGAAGACGAGAGCGGAGCTGGTGAAGCTCTACCTCAAAGACACTCCGCTTCTCGACGGCCTTACGGAGAGTATTCTCGTCTCCTCGTTCAACGGTCTCAGTTCTGCAGCCATCGAAGCCGTAATCAACGAAGCGAAGGCGCTCAGTGAAAAAAAGGGAATGAACGGTATAGACAGAAGCGTTCTCGTCGAAGCTGCAAGAAAGACGGCACTGAAACTGAATACAAAACGCTGACAGCTACTGTCTGTCAGCAAAGAAATCGAGCCAGAAGGGATTTTCCCTGTCGAAAATCTCCTTCTCTTCGGGCGTAAGTTTATAGGGATAATCCGTGAACATGTTGTAGATTTTCTTCTTATCGAACGAGAAGAGAAACTCCCCGATAATTCCCTGACAATCCACCCACCATATCTTATCTCCACGCTCGTTCTTTCGGAATCGTAGTTTTTCTTCTGCCATGGAATCCCCTTCTACATCATGTCATGAACAAGCGGATGGAGGCGCTTCTCAGCTTCCTCCTTCCGGAAATCGATTATCTTCCGGTTCTCCTCGAAGAGATTGCGGCCGTATGAATCGATGGAGACGATGAGAGGCCCGAGCTCCCTCACTTCGCATCCCCAGACCATCTCGGACATACTGAGTTCATCCCAGTAGTGTTCCTTTATGCTGACGACTTCCTCCGCAGCAGTTACCGCACAGCCTGCGGGGAATACGCAGTGAATGCAGCCGAAGTCGCGGCATGCGCGCTCTGTATTCTCCTTCATTCCGCCCTTCCCGATAATCACCTTGAGCCCCGTCTTCTTCACGAAGTCATACTCGAATCTTTCCATCCTCATGCTTGTCGTGGGACCGCAGGCTACCATGTCGAAGCCTCCGTCGTCTCTTTTCCTTACTATCGGCCCAGCATGATAGAGAATCCTATCTCTGAGATTGTACGGTAGCTCCATGTTCTCAACAACGACTCTGCGGTGCGCGGAGTCACGACAGGTCATTAAATCGCCCTCCACGTATATGATGTCTCCTGCGTGTACTGTCACAATGTCCTCTTCTGTTATCGGGGTGATGAGTATCTTCTTTCCGTTCCTTGTCTCAATCATGCTTCGCCTCCCTCATATTTCCACTCCGGATGGGTGTCACTCGAGACGGAAAGATTACTCCCGAATACGATATAGCCCCGTCTGAAGCTCCAGCAGCCGAAGGCCACTGCAACCGCAAGTGTTGCAGGGTGACGAGCCGTATTCACGATGTTCACTCCCATGACGCTTCGCTCTCCGCCCATTCCCTGCGGTCCGATATTGAGTGTATTGAGAGCATCCTCAAGGAGTCTTTCCATCTCCGCCGCCTTCGGATTATCGTTATGTGATCCCACTCTTCTCATCAGGGCCTTCTTTGCATTGAGGGCTGCTGTTTCACATGAGGTTCCGACCCCGACTCCTATAAAGAGCGGAGGGCAGGCATTGGGGCCGTAGAGGGCGACTCTGTCGAGAACGAAGTCGACTATCTGCTCATAGCCGCCGCCCGGCATCAGAACCTCCGCCTTCCCCGGGAGCGAACAGCCGCCGCCTGCAGCATAGACGTAGATTTCACATTCGTCCGAATCGGGTATTATGTCCCACCAGACCGTCGGAGCCCCCGATGCGATGTTCGTCTTCGTGTTGTATTCCCCGAAGGTCTCGACTGTGTTGGGCCTGAGGGGAAGCGTCTCCGTACTCCTCCTCACCGCTTCTCTGAGTGATTCCTCGAGTACCCCCAGGGCGGGGAATGACGAACCGCACTTTATCCAGAACTGGATGACTCCGGTATCCTGACAGGATGGACGCCTCAGTTCAAGTGCCTTCTTCTGGTTTGTTCTCATGGCCTCATAGAGTGCCTTCTGGAGAGGCTTCTCTTCACACTTCTCCAGCTCTTCGAGTTTCTCTCTTACATCGAGAGGAAGAACCATCTCCGAATAGTTGATGAATGAGGAGACGACAGATGTGAGTCTCTCTGACATTTCAGTCTTGTTCATATATGCTCCCTGAACGAGTATAACAGAAAAGAGATGATACAACCTCCATCGATAACGGAAAAGTGCTCCTTTTCACGGGAGCACCTTCTGTCTGGTTGTCGGGTTCTACTTCGAAAGAAGCATCTGGTCGTTGGCTTCCGTCGAACCGCTCTTCTCGCTGAAGAGTGCCATGAGGTCGGGAACTGTGAGCTTCTGCTTCTCCTCGCCCCTTATGTCGACTACGATGTGCCCCCTGTCCATCATGATGAGTCTGTTGCCGTGGGCAATGGCGTCTCTCATGTTGTGGGTGACCATCATCGTCGTGAGATTGTTCTCCTCTACAATCCTGTCGGAGAGTGTGAGAACCTTCTCCGCAGTCTTGGGGTCGAGAGCGGCGGTATGCTCGTCGAGAAGCAGTACTTCCGGCTTCTTCAGTGTCGCCATGAGAAGTGTCAGAGCCTGTCTCTGTCCCCCGGAGAGAAGGCCCACCTTCACTGTCATTCTGTCCTCGAGCCCGAGATTGAGAGTCTTGAGGGTGTTGTAGTATATTTCCCTCTCCTCTCTGCTTATTCCCCATCTGAGGCCACGCTTCTGACCGCGGCGGTATGCAAGAGCCATGTTCTCCTCGATGAGCATATTGGGCGTCGTTCCCATCATCGGGTCCTGGAAGACACGCCCGAGCATCGATGCTCTCTTGTAGTCCGGCAGGTATGTGATATCCTTGCCGTTGGAGATGATCGAGCCGCTGTCGACTGTGAATACACCCGCAATTGCGTTCAGGAGCGTCGACTTTCCCGCACCGTTACCTCCGATGACGGTGACGAAGTCTCCGTCCTCGAGAGTAAGCGAGAGATTGTCCAGGGCTACCTTCGCATTGATTGTCCCCTTATTGAATGTCTTGGAGATGTTCTTTATTTCAAGCATTCTTCGCCCCCCTTCTCGATCTCTTCTCACCAAGTGCCTTCTTCCAGTACGGAAGAGCGAGGAAGAGACCGACTATCACGGCCGTGATGAGCTTGAGGTCGTTTGTGTTGAGACCGAAGAGCAGCGTCACCTGGATTACGATGTAATACACGACGGCGCCGAGTACGACGAATATGAGCGTTCCCGCGAAGTTGTGCCTGATCTTTCCGAAGACACCTTCTCCGATGACTATTGCCGCCAGTCCAATTACGATTGCGCCGCGTCCCATGTTGACGTCACTCGATCCCTGGTACTGTGCAACCAGCGCTCCGCAGAATGCGACGAGGGCGTTGGAGATCATGAGCCCGAGAATTATGTCGTTGTCCGGGTTTATTCCCTGTGCACGTGCCATCTGCTTGTTTGCTCCCGTGGCTCTTATCGAGCAGCCCTTCTCGGTACCGAAGAACCAGTACATGAATGCCACGAGAAAAGCAAGGAGTATTACGATGAGAAGAATCGGGTTATTGAGTCCGGGAGTTCTGACGTATCTCTGGGAGACGAGGAGACTGTACTTGTCGACGGAAACCGGCTGGTTGGACTTTCCGCCCATTATCCTGAGGTTCACAGAATACAGTGCAAGCTGCGATAAAATTCCCGCAAGTATTGCCGGGATACCGCACTTCGTGTGGAGAAGCGCCGTAACGAGCCCCGCGAGAGCTCCAACGAGGAATGCGCAGAGAACCGCAAGCCAGGGATTGCAGCCGGAACGTATCAGCATTACACAGACAGCACCCCCTGTCGCCAGGGAGCCGTCTACTGTCATGTCCGCTACGTCGAGGATGCGGAACGTTATGTATACGCCGAGAGCCATGATGCCCCAGATGAGGCCCTGTGCCACAGCTCCCGGAAGAGCGTTTACAAGTGAAAGCATACTCAGATCGCCTCGTAGCCTTCGGGTACTGTGATTCCGAGCTGCTCGCAGATCGATGCGTTGTACTTCTTCGTAACCTTCGGAGCGTACTGTACGGGCATTGTCGAGATATCTGCTTCGCCGGTGAGAATCTTCACTGCCATCTCACCCGTAGCGTAGCCGATGTCGTAGTAGGAAATCGAGAGCGTTGCGACTCCGCAGCCCGAGCAGATTCCCTCTTCTCCCGCGACTACCGGTACCTTTGCCGGAACGACGACGTTTGCAATAGCCTCCGTGTTCGATGCTGCAGTATTGTCAGTCGGAATGTAGATGACGTCACATTCGTCTGCCGCCTTCTGCGCAACGCTTGTTACGTCGTTCGTATCCGTGAAGGAATACTTCTTTGTCTTGAAGCCGAGGTCTTTAAGGTAGCCGTCGATTGTCTCGATCTGGTATACGGAGTTCGCCTCTGCAGTGCAGTAGAAGAGACCGACAGTCTCTGCATCGGGGAAGAGCTCCTTTATCATCTTCGCCTGCTCGTCAAGAGGAGCGAGGTCGGATGTACCGGAGATGTTACCGCCGACAGTTCCCGTCCAGTTGTCGATTTCGAGAGCGGAAGCATAGTCTGTGACGGAGGTTCCGAGAACGGGAATCGTGCTTGTAGCCGATGCTGCAGCCTGTAACGGTGCAGTTGCGTTTGCAAGAATCAAATCAACGTCGGATGCGACGAAACCGTTGATGATCGTCGCGCAGTTCACGGCCTCGCCGCTTGCGTTCTGCTCGTCGATGTAGACATCGTCACCGAAAGCTTCCTTGAGGGCATCCTTGAAGCCCTGGGTCGCATTGTCGAGTGCAACGTGCTGCACGAGCTGACAGATGCCGACCTTGTATTTGGCCGTGCTTTTTTCCGACGAACCGCCGGCAAAGAGCGAAAGCGAGAGAAGCATTACAAGTGCCGTTACGAGAATTTTCTTCATATTCAATCTCCAATTTACAGACTGTGCTGAAAATATAGGTGTAAGAATAGGCCCGTGAGTCCTCTTTGTCAATAAGATTGATGCATAGAGACTGCATAAACATACGATTTTATGTATGGATTTTCTTCAAATTAAGCCTATTTCAAACAATGAGCCGTACAGTTACAATAGAAGTATGAATGAAATCGACAGCATAAGGGAAACCCTGAGGGAGTTCGAGTCCCCGGCGGCCTCGGATCCGTACACGAACGAGGTAATGAGAGAAAGGCTCATAAGAGATATAAGAAGACACATCAGTGACGTTGTCAAGGCCGTTGATGACGACGCCTTCACTCCCGTTGAGATGCTTTCACTTTCCTCTGTGACACCTGACTACGTCTCCCTCTCGGGTAACGGAGAGATTGTAAGGGCACTCGGAGAGTGGGTGGAGAGAAATAAGGATAAGGAAAACACGACGGAAGTGAGGCTCTACAAGGAGGAAGCGGAGAGGATGCTCTCCGAACTCGGTCTCTGATTCATCCGGGACTTTTTCATCCACGTCGGTATACTCAAGGCGCTGTATACTTTGGTCAGACAGAGGCATTGTCTCCGCCCGTCCTTTTCCCCGGCTGGCTTCAGTCGGGGATTTTCATCGGATGTCGACGCAAAAGAGCGGGATTTCTCCCGCTCTCGTGTAAGATTCAGACTTCTTCAGTACACTATGGTCAGATCTGAAATCGTCCCGTAGTATGCAGTGACGCTGAAATAGTGCTCTCCCGCGATATCCGACGTATCCCACGGACGTACGTACTTGAGGGTGACGTAGCTCGTGCCGTCGTAGCCGGAGGTCTCGAAGACCGCCTTCCAGATTCCGGGTGTTCCGACAAGACCGGACGAATAGTAGTCTGAGGATGAGGTGTATGCGGAAGAGTCGAGATAGATGCTTCTTCCGTCGATTTCAGCCACCCACTCGTAGCCCGTCGTCGAATTGGCATCGAGAGTGATGTAGACTGCCGTGGAGTCGTGGGTTATCCACTGGGTCGTCTTCGGATAGACTTCGACATATGTGCTGCCGTCTGTGTAGACATAGCTTCCCGAGGACGTTGTCGTCGTTGTGGTGTAGGCTCCGTCGTCGTCGGCGAGGACGATGCAGGATGTGAGAAGAAGAGGTACGAGAACAAGAACGGCGATAAGTTTCTTCATTGTTATCTGGACTCCTTCACGTCCATCACTTCGATGGCATACGGCTTTACGATGTTGACAAGCTCAGATGACGATACGCCCCTGACCTTGATGTAGATGAATCTGTTTCCGGGCTCCGTTCCCTCGAAGCAGGAGCATGTAACGAGGTCAAGCTGCTTCTCGCTGATTTTTCCCATTATCTCGGCAAGTATTCCCTTCCTGTCCTGGACGAGGAATGTCAGCGTCGTTCCGTCGACTCTTGCGCCGAAGGATTCGACGAGCATCTTGAAGAGGTCGCTCTTACTGACGATTCCGACGAGCTTTCCCTCCTCGAGAACGGGGAGACACGAGAGATCCTGGTCGATCATGAGAGTTGCCGCATCCTCGACCGTGGTATCCTTCGTGATTGTCACGGGGTTGCGGGACATGATCTTCTTGACCGTAAGCTTCGAGAGAAGGTAGTTGGTCTCGTATGCGCTGAGGGTGCTTGCCGGGCTCGGAGCAGCCTTCAGTATATCCTTTTCGGAAATAACACCCGTGAGCTTTCCGTTTCTGTCGAGAACGGGCAGGCGGTGTACGTGTTCCCTCTTCATGAGGTCCGCTGCATCCTGTATGGACATATCCGGAGAACAGGTGACGGGGTTCTTTGTCATTCTTCTTTCAATAATCATTTTTTCACTCCTCTGCCGATTTTATATCACGGCATTCCCGAAGGCAAACATTATTCGCCGAGGTATGCGCTTCTCACCTTCGGATTCGATAGAAGCGCCTTCGAGTCATCGTGGAGAACGACGACGCCGTTTTCCATGACGTAGCCGTCGTTGCTGCTCTTGAGGGCAAGGCGGGCATTCTGTTCGACTACGAAGACCGTGACCTTGTCCTCTCTGTTGATGACCTTCAGCTTGTTGAAGATATCCTGGACGATGAGCGGCGCAAGTCCCAGTCCCGGCTCGTCGAGAAGAAGAAGCCTGGGGCTTATCATGAGGGCACGGGCCACCGCAAGCATCTGCTGTTCGCCTCCCGAGAGAGAGCGTGACTTCTGCTTACGTCTCTCCCCGAGAATCGGGAAGAAGGTGAACATCTCGTCCTTCTTTCTCTTTATGAGAGCATCGTCCTTGAGCATGAAGGCTCCCATGTCGAGGTTCTCCTCGACCGTGAGGTCTGCAAAGACTCTTCTTCCTTCGGGGACGAGGGCGATTCCCTTCTTCACGACAGTGTATGTCGGGACGTTGTGATGGTGCTTCTCGGAGGAATAGAGGAGCTCTCCGTCGTAGTAGATGGAGCCCGTCTGGAGCGGTTCCTGTCCCACTATCGCCTTGAGAAGAGTCGACTTTCCCGCGCCGTTAGCGCCGATGAGGGCGACTATCTCACCCTCCTTCACTGACATCGATACCCCGTGGAGGGCCTTTATGTTGCCGTAGCTGACAGATATGTCGTCAATTCTGAGTATTTCCTTTCCGGTCATTCTTCACTCTCCTCATCCTCATCGTCGCCGCTTCCGAGGTAGGCCTCGATGACGCGGCTGTCGCTCTGTATCTCGAGAGGCGTACCCTGGGCGATCTTCACACCGTAGTTGAGTACCGTGATGTTGTCGCAGATGTTCATGACGAGCTTCATGTCGTGCTCGATGAGCACCACCGTTATTCCGAGGTCGCGGATGCGCCTTATGGTCTCCATGAGGGCGTCCGTCTCCTGAGGGTTCATACCCGCTGCGGGTTCGTCGAGGAACAGAAGCTGGGGTTCGGTTGCGAGCGCACGTGCTATCTCGAGTTCCCTCTGGTAACCGTATGGAAGATTCTTCGCCTCTTCGTTTCTCAGGTTCTCGAGTCCGAAGAACTCGAGCCACTTCATGGCCTTCTCGTACTCCTCCTTCTCCTCCTTCTCCACCTGGAAGTAGGAGAGAACCGACTGGAGGGTCCTGTTCTTCAGGCTTCCCGTGAGGCTGTGGCGTCCGACCATGACGTTGTCGATGACGCTGAGCTCTCTGAAGAGTCTGATGTTCTGAAAGGTTCTCGCGATGCCGAGACGGCATATCTTATTGGCGGGAAGTCCCGTGATGTCCTTGCCGTTGAAGGTGACCGTGCCGCTTGTGGGAGTGTCGAGTCCCGTGATGTTGTTGAAGAGCGTCGTCTTACCCGCACCGTTGGGTCCGATGAGACCGGTGATCATGTTCTTCTCGACGTTGAAGTCGACTCTGTTGACGGCGATGATTCCGCCGAATTCCCTCGTGAGGGCCTTTGTTTCAAGCATGCTCATCTGTTCTTCTCCCCGTAGTAGGCCTTCTCCGCCTTTCTGTTGTCTCTCTTCTTTCTTCCGAGTATTCCCTGCGGACGGTAGATCATCATGACGACGAGAATGAGGCCGAAGATGATCTGCTTAGCCTGTGCCGGGATGACGGACGAGAGTCCGACAAGCTGCGGAAGGTATGAGATGAACTGGATGATGAATGCTCCGAGGATCACGGCCTTGAAATTGCCCATGCCGCCGAGAACGACTGTACAGAGTACCATGATGGAAACCATGAAGACATATGTTCCCGGAGAGACCGAGAGGACGAATTCAGCCTGCATCGAGCCCGCGATTCCCGTGACTGCGGCGCCGAGTGCAAACGATGCGACCTTGTACTTCGTCACGTTGATTCCGAGTGACTGCGCGGCAATCTCGTCCTCCCTCACAGCTTCCAGTGCTCTTCCCATACGGCTCTTTGCAAGTCTTTCGTAGAGAAAGTAGCAGATGGCGAGGAGTATGGCCTCGAGTAGGAGGAAGCCGTACTTCTTGTACGGGCTTATCGTAATACCGAAGAATGTGATCATCGGTATCTTCTGGATGCCGTTCGGGCCGTTCGTGAGGGAGTCCCAGTTATTGATGACGGTTCTCACGATTTCCGCAAAGCCGAGGGTCGCGATTGCAAGGTAGTCACCCTTGAGCCTCAGTGTCGGAAGACCGATGAGGACGCCCATGAGAGCGCAGAGGATTGCCGCTACGGGAAGTGTCGCCCAGAACGACCAGCCGAGCTTAGTTGTGAGAATTGCAGTCGTGTAGCTTCCGACAGCGAAGAAACCCGCCCCGCAGAGGGAGAGCATTCCGGTGTAGCCCGTTATGAGATTCTGTCCGATGGACATGAATGCGTAGATTCCGGTGTAGATGAGTATCAAGAGAAAGAAATTCAGCATCAGACCTTCTCCTTTTCAACCTTCCCCAGGAGCCCTTCCGGCTTGAAGAGAAGGATTATGATGAGCACCGCAAAGGCGATTGCGTCCTTGAAGCCCTGCGGTATTCCAAGCAGCGCTACTCCGAACGTCTCGAGAAGACCCAGTAAAAAGCCTCCGAGCATTGCCCCCGTGATGTTTCCGATTCCGCCGACGACAGCAGCGACGAAGGCCTTGAGACCGACCATCGTTCCCATTGTCGCATAGACCTTGTAGTCCAGGGCGATCAGGATTCCCCCGCAGGCTGCGAGCGCACTTCCGATTCCGAAAGTAAGCGAGATGATCATGTCCGAGTTGATTCCCATGAGCTTCGCGGTGTCTCCGTCGAGAGCCGTCGCCCTCATGGCTTTTCCCATCTTCGACTTCGACACGAAGAGCGAGAGAGCAACCATCATCACGACCGCGACGACGAGAACGAGAATCTGGTGGGGAGTAATCACGACGCCCCCGATCGAGAGTGCGGTGTTGTCGAAGGGATAGTCGAACTTGCGTGAGTGTGTTCCGAACATCCATGCCGCACTGTTGGAGAGGATGAATGAAATGCCGATGGCGGAAAGAAGAGGCGCCAGCCTCGATCCTTTTCTCAGGGGCTTGTAGGCTATCTTCTCGATTGCCATGCCCAGGAGCGCGCAGAAGATCATGCTCACGAGCATTGCAATGAAGAATGCGATGAGCCACCACGCTCCCATTGTCGTGTCGCCCCTCAGGGCGTTGAATGTGAAGAGGCCGACATAAGCCCCGACCATCAATATATCGCCATGGGCGAAGTTGATGAATTTAAGTATGCCGTAGACCATCGTGTAGCCGAGAGCTATGAGCGCATAGATCCCGCCGAGGGTAAGGCCGTTCATGAGATGCTGGAAGAACGTACTGACTGATCCCATTATCTCCTCCGATTATATTTCTCTCTTTATACAACTTATCAACGGAAAAAGCACCGTGTGTGCGGTGCTTTTCCCCCGGGGTTAAGCACCCCTCTTATTCGACCTTGACGACCTTGCCGTCGACAACCTGGTATGCACCGAGGTAGACAGGTGTCTTTCCGTCGACCTTGTAGACGCCCTGGTATGCAACGAGGTCGCCCTGTTCGTCGAAGTTGATGATTCCGTTGACACCGACGAAGTCCTTGACTTCCTTCATGCCGTTCTTGATTGCCGTTCTGTCTGTTCCGACCTTCTCGATGACGGAGAAGAGGATGTAAGCGGCATCATATGCGTTTGTTGCAAAGCTGTCCGGAGCAACGCCGTACTTCTCTGTGTACTTTGCCTTGAAGTCTGCAGCAAGTGTGCTCTCCTCGACCTTTGCGGAAGCCGTGTAGACGACACCGTCCGTGTAGTCGCCAGCGAGGTCGTAGATTTCCTCGTTGAGGAAGCCGTCGCATGAGAGGAAGGGCTTACCCACCTGGAGCTGTGCAGCCTGCTCGAGGATCTGAGCCATCTCGGCTGTGTAGTCGGGGATGTAGATAGCCTCAGCATCCGTGTTCTTGAGCTTTGTCAGCTGTGTCTTGAAATCCTTGTCACCGACCATGAATGTCTCGGTTGCGACGATCTCTCCGCCTTCTTCCTCGAAGCTCTCGCTCATGCTCTCGTAGAGGCCCTGGCTGTAGTCGTTCTTTGCATAGAGAACGGCAATCTTCTTGTAGCCGAGAACCTGTGAGAAGTACTTGCCTGCAACTACTCCCTGGAGACCGTCGGAAGGTGTTGTCCTGTAGATGCAGTCGCCTTCAGCCGTTATGTCCTTATGAGAAGCGGAGGGTGTGATGATAACCGTTCCGTTCGACTGTGCAACCGGTGCAACTGCGAATGTCTCGCCTGTGAGGACCGGGCCTACGATTGCACATACCTTGTCGGAGGAATAGAGCTTCTCGAAAGCTGCGACAGCCTTCTGTGTATCTCCTTCACTGTCCTCTGCATAAAGCTTGATTGTAGCGCCGTTGATTCCGCCCTTGGCATTCTGCTCCTCCACTGCCATCTCGACAGCCTGCTTGCAGAGTGTGCCGTAGTTGGCATAGTCACCCGTTAAAGGTCCGATAAATCCGATTCTGACTTCATCCGTTGCGCTTTCGCTGCTTCCGCCTGCAAAGCAGACTGACAGAGCTACGAATGCAACCATCATTACAGCAAGAAACTTCTTCATAATAAATAGACTCCTGATAGATTATTAAAATCTTGAGAGCAATATACAGTTTTGTGTATTTTTATTCAATAATATTACAAAGATTTTTCATGAAAAATAAGAAAAAATTTCAGATTAGTATGCTAATTTATTTTCCCGAAATAAATTAGCTCTGATAATTTTTACAAATCATCAGATTCTGTCAACACCATCATACACAATCGGGAAGGATTATCCAACGCCGCAGTGTTATTTCTGTGTTAATTCCGGAAAGGAAGACACATCCGTGGTTTTGAATTATGATGTTACACAGGCCATATATAATATATAAGGACAGATTTAATATGAAAAACCCGCTCACGACAGTACAGAGACTGCACGGGCTCGGAAGAATTCTGAGTACGGTGGTCTTCGTAATAAGCATAATAGCTCTGATCACACTCCTCACGGCGACGGGAGTGCTCCACAATGCCATCAGGGGAGGAAAGACGGCTGAGGGCGTATTCGGAGACGGAGCCGCCGTCACACTCGAGTCGCTCTACGGTCTTTCGGCCGCTCTTGCGGTCTTCGCCCTGGGCGAGATATTCCTCTCGCGCTACGCCCTGGGGTACTTCACTCTCGAACTCGTGAGGGGAACTCCCTTCAACGAAGAGTGTGCACATAAACTGAAGAATCTGGGATTCCTGACAATCGCCGTCACCCTTCTGGAGTGCATCTGCTCCTCCGTTCTCTACAGTTTCATCGAGAAAAAGTACGGCAACATGCCTTCTCTTGAGCCGAGAGCCACGGGAGGCGTGGTTCTGGGACTGATGTTCCTCGTTCTCTCGCTCTACTGCCGCTACGGCTCCGAACTCGAGGAGAAGAACAGGAAATGATCGACAGGATACTCTCCCTCGAAAAGCCCGTGATGCTCTTCTTCCAGAGCATCCGTTTTCCCTTTCTCTCAACTATTGCCGAATGCATCACATTCCTCGGAGAGGGAGTCTGGTCGGTACTCCTCGTCTTCTTCCTCTACTACGTCGTCGATAAGAAATCCGGCTTCGCAGTCGGGGCGTCGAGCATGACGGGAGTCGCCTTCTGCAACATCCTCAAGGTCATATTCCGAATCCCGCGTCCCTGGGTGAAATATCCCGACGAGCTCGTTCCCCTGAGAGTCAGCACGGCAACGGGTTACTCCTTCCCCTCGGGACACAGCACGAATGCGGGATCGCTTTATTATTCGCTGTATTCCCTCTACAGAAAGAACAGAGCCGTGAAGACGGTATCGATTATTCTCATGGTTCTGATTCCTCTCTCGAGGATATACCTGGGATGTCACTGGCCTCTGGATGTTGTTGTCGGCATAGCACTCGGAATAGCCGCAGGAGGGCTCAGTGTGAAGTATGCCGCACTCTACGACGACGAGGAGAAACTGAAGAAACTCGTAGTCCGCGCCGTTCCGGCTGCAGTAATAGTCGCTGTGGCTGACGCCCTTCTTGTAGATACGGGTGTACTCGAGAAGACTCTCTGGAAGGATCTCTCCCAGGCCGCCGCGGGCTGGAGTGCGATAATCCTCTTCGGCTGGATTGGAAAGAAGCACGTACGCTTCACATTTCCGGAAGGAATCGTGAAGAGAATCATTCTCTACGTACTCGGAGCAGCCGTCGGTTACTCCTGCACCCTCCTCTGGCTGACGAAGTTCACTCTGCTTCACTACACGCTTTACAATATCGGGCTGTGGCTGCTGACGGCTTTCATGTTCATCTTCTTCCCTCTCGTTCTGAGAAGACTCGGTCTTGAGGGAAAAGAATATTCATCCTCTACTCAACAGCCCTGAGGCGCTCGGGATAGCGGTGCTTCTCCCCTCTCTTGTAGAGGCGGGAGAAGAAGCGGCTCGACGCTTCATCGGAATACAGTACGTCGCCGCAGAGACGCGAGAAGAGGCGTCCGCAGACGAGGGCGTCCTCGAGTGCGTTATGGGCGTCGTACTCCCACCCGAGTTCTTCCGCAAGCGCAGTAAGACGGTAGCTGGGCTTACCCTTCCAGAGCTTATGCGAGAGCGAAAGCGTACAGAAGTAGCGGTACTCCGGGCATTCGAGATTCCATGAATGAAGAGTATGGGAAAGTACTCCCATGTCGAACTGGGCATTGTGGGCGACGAGGGGACTCGTGCCTATGAATGAGGAGATGTCTCCCCAGAGTTCGGAAAACGTAGGACTTGAGGATATTTCATACGGATCAAGATGGTGGACGGCAGTGCATACGGGGTCGAATCTCAGTACTGGCGGCCGGATGAGGGAGTAGAAGGAATCCTTCTTCTCCCCGTCCTCCGAGAAGCGCACGAGGCCGATCGAGCATGCCGAATCTCTCAGAATCGAGGCCGTCTCGAAGTCTATTGCCACGTACTCCATCTCAGTTACGGTACCCGTTTGTTGCTATGTATACTTCTCCGTCGGTAGAAATCGAGAGAGTGTCGGCAGAACCGGGGACGAAAAGACACTCTCCCTTTCCGAGGTCCACCTCCTCCTCTCCACGGGAGACATGTGCGCTTCCGAAGGAAAGAAGAATCGAGTCATGTTCGAGGCATACCGACGATTCAGCCGTCACGACGCCGAGATTGAAGGACCGGGCGGGAGTGATGTACCACCTCGTACCGCCGAAGTCGGTGCGTGCGGGAGTGACATCGACGCGGCTGGAAGTAAAATTCATGATTCTCTCGAGTTCGGCAATGTCGACCCTCTTCGGAGTCAGTCCTCCCCTGAGGACATTGTCGGAAGCCGTCATGAGTTCGATCCCGTTACCTCTTATATATGCGTGGAGGGTATCGGCTTCAAGGTACAGCGCTTCGCCGGGTTCGACCTCCATGACATTCATCATCAACGGAAATACGCTTCCTATGTCTCCCGGGTACTTCTGAAGTGTCTCCCTGATGATTCCTTCCCGCGTGAGGAACTCGCCGTCCTCGGACGGAAGAGGAGAAGAGGAAACGGTTTCCTTCAGCTCCGAGAGTATTTCATTCTTAATCTCTGCATCGAATGAGAAGAGACCGATGAAGAGCGACCGGATATCTGAAAAAGAGGATAAGTACTTCGAATATGATACGGGAACAGCCTTCATGAGAGCATACTTCATCTCGTAGTAGTCCCTGAATCCGCAGAGTGCGGTGACGGGCGTAAGGGCACAGAGAATCTCGGGCTTGTCGTTGTCGTCGCGGTAGTTGACGTCCTTACCCGCCTTTCTGTCCGCCTCCTCCCTCTTCCAGCCTTCCTCGGCCTGTGCCTTTGTCGGGTGACACTGCAGCGAGAGCGGAGACGCGATGCTCAGAACCTTGAAAAGGTAGGGAAGTCTGTGACCGATGTACTCGCTCAGAGCTTCACCGCTATCGGTGACAGCCTCGCCGGAGGGATGCGTACCCATCCAGTACTCGGCCTGCGGTCTTCCGTCTTTCTCGACATTAAGAAGGGATGGAAGGTAATCCTTCGTTCCCCAGTCATAATTCTTGATTACACCGTGAATCTTAAACATTCCCATACCCGTATGAT
This sequence comes from Acutalibacteraceae bacterium, assembly GCA_963626075.1. Taxonomy (GTDB): domain Bacteria; phylum Spirochaetota; class Spirochaetia; order Sphaerochaetales; family Sphaerochaetaceae; genus Ornithospirochaeta. Next base: position 139 of record CAVFVX010000007.1, on the reverse strand, counting down.
AAACCCAAACACAGCAAAAAGTCAGTAGCCGGAAAAAGACACAGAAAAAATAACGTCTGACTCATTTCTCTTGTCATCCGATAGCCATGCAACTGATTTTCAACTGGCGATTTTCTTATATTTAAACAAGTTAGAACCC
>CAVFVX010000006.1:0-42586 GCA_963626075.1 Acutalibacteraceae bacterium | reverse complement strand
CCCATCACATCGCTTCTAAACACGTCATACGCCTTCTCATAAGCCATAGCCGAAGCCCAATACTCCGTGCTTTCCCTTCCGTCCGTATTCGCACTCATCTTTCTGTTATGCTCAACCATGCCGCGAAGCCAGACAAGGTAATCTTCGTTAGTCATTCCTGTATCTCCTCCTGTGGCTTCAGTTCCCACACGTTCTCGAACACGAGCCAGCCTTTCTCGTTGATGTGAACATAGTCCAGTCCGCACTCGTCATAAGTTCCTTCCTCTCCGGTATCTGAATACCAGACCGAGCCTTTCCAGATGTCCACGTATTCTTCGACTCTTCTCGGAGGAAAGCGAACCGCATTCTTGTTTCCAATAAAGAATTCGACTTCCCTGTAGCTTCGGTAGAAGCGAATCTTCCTCTTATCCAGCTGTCCGAAGCCGTTCTTCAACAGCCATTCAACTACTTCGGGTTTAGTCACGGTGTGCCTCCTTCATGCGCTTCTGGATTGCGTCGATATCCCATCCGGAGGGCATACCGCCGACTCCGCAGTAGTATGGAACGGCACACGAAGGCCTACGCAACAATACGCAACCATAACAACCTCCTTCATCGCCATGTTTCTGACATTCCTCCTTCACTTCCCTCAATGTCACATCATGGTCGAGCTTTGGGAGTTGTTCAAGGACAGCGCTCATTGCCTCAATGTAACCCTCATAGAAATTAAGCTCTTCAGTATCATAATTACCTATCATCATCTTCTTCGCATACTCACTTTCACTGCTCAGATATTCTTCAATCGTCATTCCTTTCTCCCTTGCCGCATCTCAGTTCGATAAAGAGTGCGGCCTTTTTCTTTCCGTCCTCGGATATGTAGTCTATATCGAAGGGCGAGTCGGTCGATATATCGAGAGTGATACGGCCCTGCGGCGTGCATAGTTCCGCCCCGCTTGCGATCAAGTCCTTAGTCCTCTCGATATCCCATTTCTTCGGGGTCTTCCCGTCGTCGGCGGAGAGATAGCCCCTTATTGCGTCCGTTGCCTCCACGAGTCCGTCATAGCTCTCGGCATAGTCGCCGTTCAAGTATAGCATAACCTCGAAGGGTTCTAGCCTGCGTTCGTGATATCTCTCCATCATTTCGGTTTACCTCCTTTTGCTGTAGTTGCTGTTGCTTGCCTTCTCGATTGCGCTCTCTGTGTCTTCAATCTCGCTTACTGACGGCATGAGAAGTTTCTGTTTAAACTCCTTGTATGCCTGCCTCAGTAAGCTGGCGCGGAAGATTATGCGGTCGATGTAGCTGCAGTGCGAAAGTCTCGTTGTGTAGCCTTTGGCACGCTTCTCCATGTTGTCGAGGATTTTGATATCGTAGTCGAGATGCTTGAGTAGGGCCTCGGATGGGGCCTCTACTCTCTTTGTACTCTTGCTCATGCCTCTACGTTCTCCCCGGCTTCGGCCTTCCTCTTCATGGTCTTCACCTGGTCTCGGAAGCTCTCGAGTTCGTGCGCTGTCCGGTCCTCGAGGGCCTTCTGCCTTGTACTGAGGGCGCTCTGGTCCTTTATGAGCATCACGGCAAGCCCGACCATGAGGCCGAACATGACGATCATTGCACAGAGTCCTACGGCATACATGCTGTCAATCATACATATACCCCCTTGTCGGCGAGGAAGTCTTCAAGATCCTTTACCTCTTTGTCGAGGGCGTTCTCCGGTTCGTCGTACTGGATATTGTCGTCTATCTCCTGCTGCGTCTTGTCATAAGAGTAAAGCAGGTAAATCTTGTCATCGGCCTGCAGAATAACGTCCCACGTGTCTACGTCCTCGTGTAAGCCGATTTGCAGCTCTCTCGCGCGGATGTGATGTTCCCTGACTATGTCCTTGATTAACTCTCTCGACTCGATAGCCGTTCGGACAAACCTCTTGCAGAATTCCTGCTGTTCGGGCTTCAGGTCAATTTTCCATCTGATGTTGATGCGCTTTGTCATTTGTTTTTCACTTCTCCTTTGTCGCTTTCACGACGTTTTCGACTATCTTCTCGATTGTCGTCTTCTCGGGTGATATCGCGTCCCTCATTGCGCTGACGTCGATTGCTATCGACAACAGTATGAATGCGATAACGAATAGAATTGCGTACTTCATTCTTCAAACCACCTCCTGCGCTCTTCTTCTTTCTCGTAGTAGAACTCGAGGCTGCAATACAGATTAGGGCCGTACTCTACGAGTCTGTACTTCTGGGCCAGTCTCCAATTCAGAGTCTTTGTCAGATTCGGCAGGAGAGTGTTCTTCAACGCCCTCTTGAATCCCTTGACGGTGCGGGTGCCCTTGTAGAAGTTACACGCTCTGCAGGCGGGCATGAGGTTGTCGATGCTGTTGTCGACTTCCTCACCCCTGCGCTCCGCCCTGTACTGACTCTCAAGGTGGTCCACCTGCATTTCCTTCATGTCTATCTCACAGCCGCAATAAGCACAGTGGCCGTCGTACTTGTCATAGACTTGTTGTCTGAGTTCCTTTGATATCCTCGTCGCCATTACGAAACCTCCACAAGTATGCAGGGAGCGGCTTCAGCCCAGAGTTCTGTGGCCCTTCTGTCGGCTTCGAGATAAAGTTCGTCGCTATCCTCGGAGTAGTCCTCTTCGAAGAGTTCGTACTCGATTGCTTCTTCCAGGTCGTCCTCGCTTGTGTAGACTTCATCCATGTACGAGGTAATAGCCGTGACCGAGTACCGTGCGTGTTCGGCTACGCCTTCCGGTTCGTTCCCGTCGCCGTAGATGTAGACGATCGGGAGGTCCGGATGCGCGACTATGAGCGACAGGAGCTCACGCGATGGGTGTAAGATGTTTGTTGTCATTCGTTACCTCCTTATCTCTTCGAGCTTTTCGTAGTAGCGTTCATAAGCCTCGGCGTATCTGTTATCCGCTGCCGTTGACAGGCCCATGTTAAAACCGATGACATACACGGATATCAAAAGAGCGATAACCGCGATGATGTTTGTGATGATGTTCAAAACCTCTTCCGTTCTTTCACTCATAGTTTCTCTTCTCCTCGAGAATGAATTCTCTGATAAACCTGTTTGCGTAAACCGGAGAAATCATGCTCCTCTGTGTCTTTCTGTCTTCGCCGTGAACCCTCTCGATTACCTTGATATCCTTGTCGTCTGTCTGAAGGTTCTCGAGGAAGAAATTCTCCTGCGGCTGACAGTTCACGAACCAATACTGAGTGGGCTTTTCGTAGAAGTCGCCCCGCCTTGTACGGTCCTTGTCGATTATGTCCGGCTTCAGGGGGAAGTGCTGAGTCAGAATATGCGGTTGGTTGTACGGGTTTTCGCATATCATCCTTTGCCCCCCCCGAATGGTAGTCAGAAACATTTTGCACCAGAGCTGATACATGTCGTTGACTTCGCTGAATGTTCGCCTCGAATATTCAAGCCTCTCTTCGGTTTTCCAGTTCCTTGCTTGCCACATATCCGTACGGGTGAGTAGCGGTACTTTGCACTCGAAGCGGGTGCATGGGAAGAAGGACATGATTAAATCGTCCTCCTTCACTTCGTCGAACACACTCGGCTCCCCGGCATACCCCTTCTCGATTTCGGCGAAAAGGTCGATTACTCTGTCCGTCTCGCCGAAATCGTTGAGGATATCGAGGTCGATTGCGTTGATGCCGAGCTTCTTGAACTCATTCTTGAAAGTACCGCTCTGCTCAAACATGCAGTAAACCATCATTCGTGTCGGCCTCCTTAATGAGTTTCATTACCTCGTCTAAGCTCTCGTCTACTATCCATTCATAACTAAAGCACCGAACTTCAGTTTTAGAAGGGTCTTCGTGATATTCCGTGAGGTGGTGAATCTTCTCCACTGCGACAACAACTCGTCCCGAGTTCTGTCGATTGCCGTACATGTTCACATCGGAACGGTGCAAAAGAATAAACCCTTTCATTCTTCCTCCGTCACATAGCCCTGGGCCTTATTTTCGGCCTCGTCGAGGTCTTTCAGATATTCCTCGATAGACGTTTTCAGTAATTCGACTCTGTGATTGCTTGCCTCGTTCTCCGTCTCCTTGATTAGGCGAAGGAGATAATCAATAAAATCAAGTGGTGACATTCTCTTCCTCCTCTTCGAGCAAATCGGCCTTTCCCGGGAAAATGAACACTTTCTTGTCCAGCCACAAAACGCCGTTGAAATCTACATGTATGCCTTCATACGGGAACTTGGCTCTGAAGGGACCCGCCTTGAACATGACATGGTCGTCCCAAAGCTCGACACACGCCCCGCCGTAGGTTCTGTAAACCGCGTGCAAGTGTCCGTACTTCTTTCCCGTCTCCATCCATCCGTTACACCTGAGCCATGATTCAAAGAAGTTCTCGGTCATACTGCGCCTCCTTGATTAATCTTTCGACTTCCCATACGGGTTCTTCTACCTTGTATTCGGCACTATATAACTTGATGGCTGTTCCATGGCTGAACTGGATACTGGTCTTATGCTTATCCTCCTCAGCGATGTAGTCATATCCTTCGTAGGTTCTTATGTGCCTTATTGCAATTTTGACGGGCTTATGGGAAAAAAAGCCGCCTATCTCATGAACTTCAATAAAGCCCTTCACTTCTCTGTCTCCTTCTTTGCTACTTCATCGAGATAGCCCCGAAAGATTTCGTTAATCTTGTTGTAGTGCTGCGAGAGTTCTGTCGCCCTTGCCTGCCCGAGTCCTCCGAAGTTGAGGAGATAGCACACGCCCGAGTGAATCCAGTAGACGTTGGCCTTAATCTTGTCGACTTCTTCCTTGATAGCCTCAACAGTAAGGGGATCACTACCAAAACCGACAGGCTTCGGCTCCTTAACCTCTCCACCCTCAATGAGTCTGAGAACTTCCTCAAAGGCGTTGCGCTTGCCATTCCCGTAGGCGGGAGTCTTTGACTTGATAAGGCTGCAGTCGGATTCAATCTGAATGTAGGCCATAAGTCTCAGGACTTCGTTTCTGAGATATGCTCTGTTTTCCGCTGTGAGTTCCGGCTTGACCGGAGTCGTTGTTGTTGATAACTTGTCTGTCATTTTTTGTTTTCCTTTAAAATTTGATACGCGATGTATAACACCACGATTACATACAGCACCGTAAGCACCTCATGCCTCCAGCGCCCTTCGCGCTTCCTGGTATGCCTTGAGGTATCTCCTCCGCTCCCTGTTCGAGAGCTGCATACTGGATGCCTTGTACCTCAAACCTCCGACTTTAATCGCAAGTCTGAGCCGTTCTTCCTGTTCCCGCTCTGAGTTCTGCCTCTTCACGTTCCTTCTTCTCCTTCCACTGGCGATTGGTGTAGAGCTTGAATTTTCCACCGCCCCGCCTCTTAAGTTCGTCTTCGCTGAAAGTCGTCTTGACCGCGTTCATCGCCATCGTCCGCGCTGTGATGGAATCCTCTGCATATACGGGTGCCTTGAATACGCTGCCGTTTCGGAATCTTACTTCTCCGACGAACCAAAAGAGTTCAGTTCTTACAATTCTGATTGCCATTGTCTTCTGTCTTTAGACCTCCTTTATCTGATAGGTCTTTGGATAACGAACGTTAATAACGAACGTTAATAACCCCTTAACCTTATCCTTAACCCTATCCGTTATCATTGCTAAGAAGAGGAAGGTATAAGAGAAATCTGTGTTATACGAAGAACACGTGCGTAGGTTGTTTTTACTCTTCATCCTTGTCTTCTCCTTCTTTGTTCCAACGACTTCTCATTCCTTTGATACCTGCTTGTCTGTTCTTCTCTGACTTGACTTGCCATAGTCTGAGGTCAAACTGTCTACGTCTTGAGAAGAAGTACTTGTTTCCTACTTCGTCCTCGTAGCCCTCGAAGAAGCCTATGAGGATGCAGTATTTCACTGTGTCTTCAAGTTTCTCTGCTGTAGTCATAAGGCGGTTCTTTGCAATGATGGGTATCATAGCCCAGGGGATCATGTAGTCCGTGTTCTTGTAAGCTCTCGTAATGAGTAAGAGCATGAGATAGTCAAAGACTGCCTCCTTCCCTTTCTGTTCAACGAAGAGCTGCACTTCTGGGTCCTCAAGGAAGTCTTCATCAAGTTGCAAGTAATATGAGTGTTTTTTCATGTCGTTGCTCTTTTATGTTCCGGCAAGTGTTTGAGCCTCACCGGAACAACTTCCTTGTCAAAAGTTCTCGTCGTCGTCAACTTCGGGCGCTGTCGTCTGCTGTGGTGCAGATTCCTTTGGCTGTGGCGCGTTGTTTGTCGTCGGCGGGGTAATTTCTCCATTTTCCGAAGTCTGCACGTTTACGGGCTTTTCTTCGCTCTCTGCTTCAACTATGAAGTCATTCATGGGGTTATCGTCGTAGGACTCTGAGCCGTCGGCGCGAATTACCATCTGGTCCTTTGCCACCGCCTGAGCAAGTGCGGAGTCAACCGACATGGGGCCATAGTGATTGAGGAGAGACTTGAGGACAGTCTTTCTTGCCATGCTGTCGAAGTTCGTCTGCCACGGACCGGAGTCGTAGGTCTTGGAAAACCTCTTCCCGTGATTGATAACGTCCGCCTTCGTCCAATACTCCGTCTTTCTGAAGCCCGTTGTCGTCTCCATGAAAGCAAAATAGCCGACGATCTTGTCAATCTGTCCGTTGTCACGATATCCGCCGTTGACTCTGTGGAAAGTCACTTCACCTGTGAGAAGGTCCTCACCGTCGTACTCGTCTTCGTAGACTTCTCCGGCGTTGATTGTCTTGTAGAGTCCTGTGCGCTGCGCAAGCTGTACAAGTCCTCTTACCATGATCTGGAACTGTGCATTACCCTTGTACGGTACGATTGCGGCCTGTCCGAGTGTCGGCACGACTGAGAGATTCAGTGTTGCCGCTATCATAGCCGAGCCGAAAACCGATGCGGGGCTTGCAAGTTGCAGCGCGGGATTGTTGTTTACCGCGCCTAGGACCGATGCGATATACGCGGGGGCCTTTGCTCCCAGGACTTCTGCGAAGCGGCGCTGATTGCTGTCCTTCATGCCGAAGCGCTTGATTTCAAGTGCGCCCTGCTTCCTCTTCTCTTCGTAGGTCATGGGGGCGGTCTGCTCTCCGCCCTGGTAGTTCTGATTCTGCTGATAGTTGTTGTTCTGTACAAATCTACCCATTATGTTTTTCTCCTTATTACATATTGAGATAATCAATATATATCTGTTTCATGTTCTCTCTGTGGAAGCCGTTGTCCTTCAAGAACTGTGTGAGCGCTCTGAAAGCCTCTTCTGCGTTCGGGCCGTCATGCCAGATATGAAAGTACTTCTCGATTGAGGCCGGTGCGACCTGTGTAAGCTGTATCTTCCCCGTCTGCGGCTGAGGTGCCGGAGCTGTCTGAACTACGGGCTGAGGTGCGACTGGCGTCGGCTGTGTTGCCATCTGCGCCTGAGCCTGTTCCTTTGCCGCTCTCTCCTGTTCTGCCGCCTTGCGGTCAAGCTCTGCGAGGAAGTCCATGTTCGCCTGGTATCTCTGGCGCTTCTCGATGGCTGCCGTGAGGTTGCCCGATTCAAGGAAGTTGTTCTTGATGGCTTCTCTCTCTGCGGGGTCCTTGTAGCCGTCGATTACAGCAAGGTCTGCCGCGATAGCTCTGAGGCCCTCCATGATCATCTGCTGTGACTTCGTGTCGGACTGCGACTTGAGGAGCATGGACTCCTGGAAGACTCTGTCCATGAGCGCTCTGTACTTCCCGAGGTATTCGGGGAGGTCCGTGCGGTAGTCCTTCGCCATCTCGAGTATGAGGTGGTTGATGCCCTCCCTCTTCCTTGCCTTCTCCTCTTCCTCGACCTTGTTAATCTGCATGCCGAGCGTGTCGGTTGCAAGGCGGAGGAGATATGTCGCGTCCTGATATCCGGCGTTGAGGTGGTCGTAGGGAGCGGTCACGATTTTCTTCATCGCCTTGCGCTCGTCTTCGATTTCCTTGTAAAGCTTGTTGAGCTTCGTTCTGAGCTTGCGGGCATCCTCGACGTTCTCTGCCTTGACGTAGCCTTCCGGTATAATGCCGTCAGCGATATCCTTGAGACTGCTCTTGACAGCTGCAGAGACTGCCACGCCCAAACCTCCGAGAGTTCTTGCAAACTCTGTCGTCCTCCTGACGCTCTGCGTGAGAAGGTCGGCGAGATCTTCCTTAATCGGGAAGTCCGTCGGTGCGCCTTCGTAGACGAAAATCTTACCTTCCGGCTCGACCTTGTCGGGCGTCGTTGCTGTTGCGATAACTTCCGTGTTTGTGGTTGGTTCGGAAGTTCCGACTTCGGATGCGTTTTCAAATAAATCACCCATAGTTTCTCCTTTAACTGCACAGCCTGAACTCGGGTCTGATACAGTTCATTAAGTTGTAGTTGTAGAAGTGGCTCTCTTCGTCCGTGATGTATTGAATATCCTCGTAGTCGTTGAGGATGTTCACCATGTGATAGAGCGTCCGGATTTCGGGGAGGTGGTTGTCCTCGTCCTTGAATCCTTCTCTCTTGATGCGTGAAGCGGAGATGTTAAAACTCCATCCTGTTACGGCCAACTGGTGGCACTGCTGCGCATAATAGTATTGCGGGAAGTCTATCCAGCGCTTCAGTTCTTCGTAGTTCTTCCACTGTCCGGTTTTGCACTCGAGTACGCCCCGCGTGCCGATAGGTATCGACCACGGGTTGGGCTTAACGACTATAAGTTCACCGTCAAGGGTGCAAGCCTGCCACGGGCGTTCGTTGTTGACGAGGATATCGTACTCGTGATATTCGACCTCGAAGTACGGGAGATCGAGAAGGAACTGCGCTCTGATAAACGGCTCCATTGCCTTGCCGTACTGAATATAGGACTTGTCGGAGATATCCTTCTCCTCGATTAAGCCCTGCTTCTCGTCGTAGAGCTGCGTGATTGTCTTCCAGGGCGATACGCCGATAATCACGGCGGCGTCGGATGCCTGTATGTGCTTCTTGCGCTCGGCTAGCCATAGCTCTTGATTGTTTATCTGAATGCGGTGAAAAGCCTCTTTCATTTTCCGGCTCTCCATCTGAGTTCATCTTCATCGAATTCAATGAACTCTCTGCCGATGATTGCCCATTTCTCGAGGTGCTTGTGCTGCTCTTTGGTCGCGTTTGACTTTTTACGCCCCGCGGCTAAAATAACAATTGATACAAGGGCCGTTATGATCACTAGCGCTCGTGTTACTATCAAGGACATGTTTTTCCTTTCCGTCTTGAGTCGTGGTTGGGTCAGACGGATTTTCTTTTGTTAAGTTCGACGGCCCCCTGCATACGTATCTGGGGGTCCTTGTTTCTCCATGTGATGTACTCGTCAATGTCCCATCTGGCGCTTGCCGCGTCGGGATAGGCTGACACGCCGTACCGGGGGAGAAGATAGCAGCCGGATGCAGAGCGAAGAAAAGACTCGCTTACGTCCTCAATCTGCGCGATATCCTTCACGGTGACTGTCGCTTTCTGCTTGTTCGTGACGAGGAACGTCTTGAAATAAGAGATGGCCGTATTAACCAGCCCTTCAACTCGTAAGAGATCATCAGCGGTTGCAACTGATACCATACCTTGCTCCTTCCCTCTGTACTGCCTCTCGGATAACGCCGTCGGTGAAGCCTGTGAGAGTCATGCCTTTGGCCTTTGCCAGGGCTTTAACCTGCTTACGCTCCTCAGCGGTCAAGAGAGTTCTGTACATGCTTCTCTTGTTGTCCATGAAAACTCCTTCGTAGATGGATATCTACATTTATAGGAATCTTACGTTGATATTTATCTACTTGTCAACCTTTATGTTGATTATTTGTTGATTTTTCTCTACGGGAATTTAAACTTTAAGCATGAATGATGGGGCGTATAATTTCTGGGGAAGAGTTGATGAACTAAGGGGAGAGAGGACCCTCGGCGAACTGGCTGCGGGCATGGGCTTGAAAGAGCAATCCCTCAGGGCTATGCGTTCACAAATGCGATATCCGAAAGCGGATGCACTGAGCCGCCTTGCCGGTTTTCTCGGGACAACAACAGAATACCTGGTATATGGCAAGGGGGATGCCGTCGAGAGAGATTTACCGGAAGTCGAGTATGTTCGGCATAGTCCGGAGGCTCGAACATTGATACGTGCTGTAATGCAAGATCCTGCTCTTCTTCGCGCTCTATCCCTTGTTATCGAAAGCACACGTGCTACCATAGATAAGGAGGGCAAAACAAGTTGAGTCCGATTATTTGCTACCTGTTGTCAGTTACACTTTTCTGCCTGTTGCTGTTCCTATGTACGAGTAAGTTCTGGATGTGGGTTTATAGACACATGGACAGATACAAGAGATTCTTCGCTGATATCGAGGAGTTTCGGGCGTTGGGTAAAACATACGGCTGTAGACTTCCAGAAGAGAGCTGCATAATTTACGGACAATTCGACAGGAAGAGGCTTGAGAAAGCCCTGCGATATTTCGCTCCCGACGGAAGTATAAGCCCCGACATGTATCTGAACATAAACGTTTATCTTGATGGCGTCGGTAACGGATTCGATAAGGAAGAACTGAAAAGAGCGTGTCACCTCTTGGCGGCTCGTAACCTCTATAACAGGGGACTCGACAAGATCACTGTAAGTCAGTACGCAAAGAATAGAACTATCACCCGCGCCAACCTTGAGGCCGTGCTTGCGGACTCGTAGGTAAAGCCGTACTATTCAGGTGTATAGTCATTTATTTCCCCTCCGCTCTCCTTGTTTTTATTTCCGATGCGGAGGGGTTTTCTTTGCACAATAAAAAGGCTCTCTTCCGTGTATATACTTGAACCATAGAAAGTGCCGGAAGAGAGGGGATGATAATGAGAGTAAAAATCGAAAGAATTTCTCTATCTCTGATTATACACAAATGATTTTATCTGTCATGCACAGGTCGGCGCGCTCCTCGTTAAAATCAAAAAACGCAAAAAATGTAAATACGAAGTTAACCGTGCTTCTTCCCTTCGAGGGGCTTGATGCTGTCGGCCTCCGAGGGATTAAACAATTTGTCTCTGTCTCTCTCGAGCTGCATGAGAAGAATCTGAGCGGTGCGGTGATCATAGTCGTTTCTCACCTTACCGCCTGCGTGTCCCATTGAGAGGGCAAGTGTTGCCTCGTCGAGGTTGCCGCGTCTGTAGGTTGCGAAGGTGTGGCGGAGTGAATACTGACAGATATCCGTATCGAGGCCGAGGCGCTTGCATGTGCATCTCAGTTTCTTGTTGCCTGTTGCCGACTGAATCCACGACTTAGGCTTGTCTCTCCATAATAGAAAAAGGAAATCATCGTCCGTGAGGTGGTACTGGTCTATCACCTTGTCTATGAGCTGCGAGGTGATATCTGTCAGGAGTCCGACACGGCTCTCCATCCCCTTGCCGCTCGTCTTCACACTCTCCTGGTATTCCATCCGTTCGAAGCATATCGTGTGGTCCGTGTACACGCCCCGCCCCCGAGGAGTCGTGTAAACGTCCTTGACTTTGAGAGCTGCCACTTCCTGAGGCCGAAAGCCCGTATCATACATGACTGAGAAGTAAGCGGCATAGACGGGAGTTAACCAAACAGTTAACCGTTCCTGTACGCTGTCGGGGAAGAGTGTGCGCTGTTCGTAGGGATTGAGCGGCCTCTTCGGCATTATGGGCTTGTCCTTCGGTTGCATGGCCTCTCGTGCCGGATTGTGAGATATGTATGAGCATCCTACGGCGTCGTCCAGAACGATGCGGAGGCATGAGAGTATTTTTCGCTTCGAGTTCCCAGAGAGATCATCTTTGTTTATTCCGGTGAGCTGCGTAAGCCACTTCTCGACAAGTCGGCTCGAGATCATGTTGATTTTGTAGGCGGAGAAGAAAGGTATGATGTACTTATCAAGATACCATTCCTGAGCGTCGTACCAAAGTTCCCGCTTGTTTCTCCGGAAAGATTCTTCCCTCTTATAAAGGGAGTCCTTGTCGCGTCTGGTGTAGAATTCTTTCGCAAAGACTCCGAAGGTCGGCATGATATCGGAGTCAAGGCCGAGGTGCGCTAGGTATTCGTTTGCGAACTCGACGGCTTCGGACATGTCCTTTGTTCCCGTCGATATGTGTTTGTGTGGCATGGCGTCAAATACGACTTCGATATTGCGCCCCGCCTTTGTCCTGTCAATGAGACGGTATTTTCTTCTTCCATGGTTCATGTGCGCATTGTCACCCGAAAGTCAGTAAAAGAAAAGCAAAAAGTGACAAACTGGTGACACTCGATAATCCGGTACTATGCTTAAATACTTAACATATCATAAGTAAATCGAAAAAGTTTTTTAGCCGCTTGCGCCAGACTTGTAGATATCTCTACGGGCCGAAATAGCACTCTGAGGGGCGTAAACTTCGGTTTACATTCCCCTTCCGTGCTAGTCCGGAATTTCAATCGGTGACAAAATGGTGACAAATCGGTGACACTTCTCCTCTTGCATCCAGCCCTCGGGTGCGGGATGATAGCTTTGTCAGTGTAACGTTATCGAGGGCGCGCGGTAACTTAAAGAGGCGTTGCCGTGCGAACTCCAATTTTAAATCAGTAAACTAGAAGAGCATCTTCAGCTTTCAGAGTTCATAAAAAACCTCCTTTGTTTCCGTCTCGGGTAACGCGGATGCCCGAGGCGGTTTTCTTGTGTGAATCGAGTGTGAACGAAATCCCCGGGCCACGAATGGCAACGGGGATAGGACTTCTTCTCTAGGGGGATTAGATAGATAACTTATGTTACCATTCCCAGCCGATTGTGCAAGTACAGATCATGTTATCGAGGGACCATGAAATAGACGAGAAGTCAGAAAGGCTGCCGATCATGTAGGTCGTGCCCACCTTCAGCATGAGGCCCTTCTTGATTTTCAAGCCCATGTCCATAGTTGCGCCGTATGTCACGCCGGATTCCTTAAACCCGATTGCTACGCCGAAGTCTGCGAAAAACTTTGTCTTCTTCGTCTGGGCTTCGAGAGTTTCAATTTGCTCCTGCTGCAGAGCGACGAGAGCCGTCTGTGCTTCGGCTGTCTTTATAAGAGTCTCGGCCTTCGATGTGATATCCTCAATCTTCTCTGTGCCGATGATGAAGTTACTCTCCTTTAAGGTCTGCAAGAGACTCTCTGAGAGCTGCGCTGTCAGTTCTAACTCTGTCTGTGATGTAGTTTCCGACGATTCTGAGGTTGTCGCTGTTGAGGGCTGTTCCTCCGTTACTGTCTCCACTTTTGCCTGTGTTGTTTTTTTTGCCCCAGGCAAAGCCCAAACAGAGAAGGATGCCACCAATAAAACCACTAAGAATACATTTAACTTTTTCATTCATTAGTTCTCCTGTACTGTCGTTGTTGCGGCGTCGGTCTTCTGCTCAGTCTTCTTGAGCTTGTCCTCGATGCCGTAAATCATATATAGATACTCGCGCGCTTCCTGCGCTTCCTTCGTAAAGCCTCTTGCCTCCGCTTCCGCAATAGTGAGTTTTTCATCACCATAGGGAATAAGGGGGCGGTTCTCGTCTTCGACTTCGTTCGGATTGTCCCCGATTGGGTAATATCTCATTTCCCTTTCAAGGTGATAAACGAGGAGCGTTCCGCCGTGCTGTCTGATAAAGCGTGTTGCCGCTGCCATGATGCCGCATCCCACGAGGAGGGCCGCAAAGACAGACACGAGGCCCCAGGACTCTGCATAGATAATTCCCATCACTGCACCTGCGGCGACTCCGTGATAGATTGTCACCTGCCACATATCCGCGGAGTAGTCCTTGAAATAGATGTGGAGACAGACACGAGCGATGCAGAGTCCGGCAAGCGCGCCGAAAACTGAGAAGAGAACAACATAAAGCGGAAGATAATGCCCGATGAGTCCGGCAAGGAGGCCCGAAAGCAGAGCCGTTCCGCCCGCTGCGCAAGCATAAGTTACGATTTTGTTCTTTGTGATTTTCTTCATGCCTTATTCTCCTTTACCTCTTCGGTGTTTGTAGCTGTGCTATTCTTAGCAAGTCCGCGCTTCTTCGTGAAAGCATGAACTGAGTCGTAACCAAAAATGGCAAGCATCGCGACTATTGCGCCGTTGCCGAGTCCGTACTCGACGACCGCGACAAAGACTGCCTTTGCGCCTGCTACGTCTGTATGCGCCCATCCAAAACCGCAACAAATGAGGAAGGATGAAAGCATGATTAACAGGGGCATAGGGGGGACCCATTTCGGCAGATTCATGCGCTTGCCCCAATAACCGATAATGTTCAGAACGAACACCCATGGCACGAGGCGGTAATCGAAAGCATTGATGATATCCATCGCAAGCCCTTCTGTTGCAGCCTTGAAAGTTTCGGGTATGAATAACTTGATTAGAGCGGTCACGAATACGACAACATGCGAAGGTAATTCTACATATCTCCACTTGCTGACTTTCTGTTTCTGCTCTGTCTTCTTTAGTTCTGACATAGAAACTTCCATCTGCATTTTCAATGAGATATATATGATTTATGACCGACCATAGATATATTAACCGAGGAGGCTGTGCTTGTCGAGCGCGGCTTCCGGTGTGATAATATAAGAGCTTAGTTATACTCTTAACATATATGAATAAAGTATCGGACTCACTGATTCGTCGTTGACGTTAGCGTGAGCCGAACTTTTTTACTGCGGATGCGGGCAATAAAAAATGGAGAGCCTTCACTCTCCGAGGATTTCCTTTGCCTCCGCTTCGGTAATTGCGCCCCGCGTGACGGCGTCTAGAACCTGCTGTCTCTTCCATCTGCCTTTATTGTAGTGGTCCTTGATTCTTTCATACCATGCACTCATTGATATCCTCCTCCGCTGTCGGGATTGTAACGCCCGTCATAATCTGCATGTAGTCTAAATCTGCGCGAAGCTGGGCGTTTTCAGCGGTCAACCTCTCGATCGCCTGCCTCTGCTCCACTTCCTTCTTCTCAAGTTTCTGCATATTTCTGTAACTCCTTCTCAAGTCTTTTGATTAGCTGTCCCGATTTCCCTTTCGAAAGAAAGCCCATATATGAAGGAAAAGAAGGCGGGTATCTCTTTAACCTTCTGCGGATTTCCTTTAACCTTTTAGGGTTAACTCGCATGTATATCTTACCATCTTTTTGCAAACTGTAAAGGAAGCCGAGGAAGAGTATCGGCGAGGTTATTTCCCGTATGAACGTCTTCTTGCAGTTTAAAGTAAGCCCGAGTTCTGCAAGCTGTTCTTTGATTTTGCACAGTGCATTTTCAAGTACCTTTCTGTCGTGGTGTATGAGTAAGAAATCATCCTGGTATCGAATATAATACCGGATGCGTAGTTTCTCTTTTATAAAGTGGTCTACGCCGTCAAGGTATGCAATACCAAGGATTTGTACAAGTTGACTTCCGGCATAGAAAGAATCACTGTACTGAACATTAAGAATCTCCTCGACATGGCGGTATAAGTTGGGCGGAAGTCTCTTCTGGAATAATGCAAAAGCCTTGTCCCGTGGGATAGTCGTATAGTATTGATGGATATCAATCTGCAGGACATAGCCCTCCGTTCCGTAGTGAGTATAATGCTTCCATAAGTATTTTCTGAGAAGTTCGCGCGCCTTGTCCGTGCCTTTGCCGTACTGACTTGCCATGTTTCCATAGATAAACGACTTTGACATTATCGGATAGATGTATCTGTCGTTAAGGTAGCCTTGCCATACTCTGTCCCGAAAAGTGATGGCCTTCACTTCCCTTTCCTTCGGATAATGAATCATAAGGCTCTGCGGTCTTCGTGATTTGTAAGTCCCTTTGATTATCGATTCCACGAGCTTGTAGGTATTCTCCGCTCCGTTTATTACCCATGCCTTAACTTGCGGCTTCCACATTACGCCGAGTCTGCGCTTGAGCATGGAGTCGAATAACTCGTCATATAAAAGCCCTTCCTTTGCTTCGGCTATCTCTTCGGGAGACTCCTGAGTGTGAAGGGCGGAATTGTTCTTTCGCTCGTCGGCGAAAAGGGTGAGGATTCCTTGTGAAATCGCACCTGACACTCCCGTTGAAAGTCGTTCATCTACGGGTTCATTATCGTCTAGTGCGTTGCGCAATCGGGAGAAGCCTATTGCCGTTCCTGCAGTTGTTGTTGTTGACATTACCTGACGGATTGACATTCCACGCATTATTGGCGTTGCCGCGGTTGGCTGACTACAACCCTCGCCCCTAATTAATTGTTCTGCTGTTACTATACTCATTTTCGCACCACCTTAACCAGTGGGAAAGTAATTCTCCGGTCTTAACTGTTAGTCCTACCCAATATTTGATTTTCCTGTTTCTCCAATGGAAACTTCTTTTACCAAGAGTCACAAGTCCTTCAAGATTACTGCAGCCTTTCATTGCTCTAAGAATCAGCTTGCGGCGTTCGTTATAGTTATCTTCTGTTATCTGTCCTGGGCGGTAAGGCACTCTGTTCGCTCCGTAAGCGTCAAGATAAATTTCAAGAGACTGCTGGATTATTCCGTTTGCGAGAAAAGCGAAGATACTTTCTTCAACCTTACTTGTTTTACAACATTTAACGGCGTGATCGAATAGTTCGGAACACGCCTCCACGGACTCGCATTTGCTGTTGCTCTCCGTGTCTTTTACATTTCTTAGATTTGCTGGAACTGACATTTTTACCTCCTTGTTCCAAAGGTGTATCGGGAGTCGCAAGTTTGCGCTCCCGATTGTTCGATTGATTAAGATTACAAAACCACAAGCGGGAGAAGCCTATTGCCGTACCTGCAGTAGTAGCAGCCGACATGACCTGACGGATCGACAATCCACGCATTAAAGGCGAAGCCGCGGCCGGCTGACCTCAGCCAAATGTAGTTTGCGCTCGTATGGTTATTCACAGGGAACACGCTGTACTGAGAACGTGCGGTGTACCACGATGCGGGGCTATCAAGGCCGCTCCGCTCCTTCCAATACGGCAACACGTCGCCCTCCCCTGCGCCCTGGCTGACGATATACATCTCTTCAAGGCTCGGGAGAAAAGCACGGTGATATCCTGTCATAAACTCGCCGCTATGCCCCTGTACGTTGTTGTATGCCGTCTTAACCTGTACGGTCTTGAGGGCTTTAACGAGGTCGGAGTCGAGATACGAAAGGAATCCGTTTCTTGTCTTGTTCGCGTCCGGTTCGCAATCCCATTCGTCTTGAGCTACCCACCATCCGGTAGATGCGAGGTTGCTCTCGAGGAACTGATTCACGGCGCTGTGTTCGTAGTCGTTCCACCCGTAGAAAGATTCCTGCATTGCGTTGAGGTCGCCGTTACGGGTCGTGTAGTTCATTGTTCCGAGGTCCGTCGCT
The DNA here is from genome assembly GCA_963626075.1 of Acutalibacteraceae bacterium. Lineage (GTDB taxonomy): Bacteria > Spirochaetota > Spirochaetia > Sphaerochaetales > Sphaerochaetaceae > Ornithospirochaeta. Next base: position 25,386 of record CAVFVX010000006.1, on the reverse strand, counting down.
CCTTCGATTTCCGTCGAAGTTACAGTTGCGTCGGTGTACAAGAGTTTTCCGTCGTTGCCGTAGGTCCTTACCGATGTATCGCTCTGCCCGTCCGCAAAGTTATGGAAAGCATTAAGCCTTCCTCCTGCGGGTACTGCATGAGTCAGAGTGAAGTACCATTCAAGCGTTGTCAGCTTCGACCAAACCTGTGCAAACGTGACCTTGTAGCTTCCTGCGGCTAATCCCTGCGGGCATCTCAGAAAGGCTCTATACTGTGAGAACTGAATATCCCACGGCGTAGAATACATTGGCTGAAAGATAGCTCTGTGCGCTGCCGTTGTACCGTCGGGGAGTATGACGTCCCTTGCTGGGTCGACAACGAGAAGAGGGTATTCATAAACGGTACTGCCGTCGGTAAAGGTCGACAGAATAGCGTCGCCCTGCTGATACACGTTCTGAAATTCGTCTCTGTCAATCAAGTCGATGATTGTAGAAAGTTCCTGGTCGCCCTCGTGAGCCTTGAGCCATGTAGCGAGAGAGTCGAAGGACATTTTTGAACCGTCGTTGTTCTTGTCCAATAACAGGACAGAATAGGAAGAATCCGGCTCGACTGTTATCTGCTCGAATTTCTTCAAGGTTGCGATATCGGCCTCGATTTTGGTCTGTATGGCCGTGATTTCGGTCTTTGCTGTTTCCTTCGTCGTGTTGACTTCATCAATTGAGTCCGTCTTCTTCTGTTCAACTGCGGCGACTGCTGTTTCTTTCGTACTATTGATAGCGTCGACGGCTTCACCTTTCAATGTTGTGATATCCGTCTTCGCCTTTTCAATCTCCGTGTCCATCGCGGCCTTCGTTTCTTTCGCTTCGCTTGCTGACTGAGCCGCATTAAGGGCGCTTGCCTCTGCCTCTGTCTTGAGAGTGTTGGTATCGTTCTTGAGCTGCGCACAAAACTCTGCATGAGTCTCCGCTGATGCCTCTTTATCCGATGCCAGGAGCGCCGCTTCCTCTGCAAGCTTCTCCTGCTTCGCCGCTTCGGTTGCGCTGTTTGCCGCCGCTGTCTGTGCCGTTTCCGCCCCGCTCTTCGCCTCTTCTGCCTTCGTCTGACAATACTGAGCCGACTGTGCAAGCTGCATACAAGAGTCTGCACTCGACGATGCCGAGTTCTGACTTGCAAGGGCTTTGGCTGCACTCTGCGCCGCTTCCTCCGCCTTCTCCGTGGCCGTTGCCGCGCTGTTTGCCGCATCCGTCTTGTACCCGAGAGTCGCCTCTTCTGCCGCGAGCGCCTCCGCAAGTTTCTGTTCAACGTCGTTTGTTAAAACGGGGTCAAAGTTGCCGTTCTCGTTGAAGGCAAGAATCTTTCCGGCTCTGTCCTTCGCTTCCGGGAACGTCGGCGCTTCCTCGTCTTCCGAGATAGACATTTTGACGGCTCTCTTCAATCTTTCCGCAAGCATGAGAGAGATTCGACAGTTATTGTCGAGTCCTTCCTCGAGCGTGTCGGCGTTAATTCTCTCACCGTTGGACAGGTTGATATCCTGTGCAATTTCGACTTCCCTCGTGAGCGTGAGCCGTGTCGCGCCTTCGGGGAAAGTGTAAGCTGCCGCGAAGGTCAGAAGCGTTGCTACTACGCCCTCGGTGTCCGAGGAAAGCGTGTAGTTCGCGCTGTCTATCACTGTGTCGCCGTTAGCGTCGGTAATGTAAGCCTTGAGTTCGCTCTGCTTACCGACGATGAACGTTAAGGCGTAGCCCGTCGAAAGCGGTGTTGACGACTCTGATATGTCGTACACGACTTTGGACATTGATTCACCACTTACCATTCTTTTGTGTCTCCTTTACTTCTCTGTATAAGTTTTGTATAGCTGTCACTCTCTACCGACGAGAGGTGCTAGGCTCTTCTGCTGCACAACTTCGAGTGCTTCCTTGAATCCGCTGACGGGTAATCCGGTCATAAGTCCCGCCGCCTCGCCGAGCTTGCCGAGAGACTTCAGCGGTTTACCGCCTCCGAGGGCTATCATGCCCTGCAGGAGCTTGTCCTGTATCGGGGAAACCGAGGTGCCGTTCGTCATGTACCAATCATAGTCGCCTGTCATAAGGTACTTCGCTACGCTGTCAAGGCTCAGGAGGCTTGCGTATGGGATTGCCCCCGTGAACTGCGACACGGACCAATAGCCGAGTTTTCTTGCTACGTCTGCCGCGTCGTCGTCATCGTCGAATCCGGTCTGTACAAGTCCGAGAATAACGCCTGCGACTCCGTAACCGACGAGAGTTCCGATCGCCCTTGCTACTTGCTTGTTCTTAACATATCCGGCAAAGTTGGCGGTTAAGTTGTTCCACACGACGTTAAGTGAGGTCTGGAACTGTAAAACAGTCTTTAACACTTCGGGGCTGTCACGGAACATAGATGCGATTTCAGTCTTGTCTCCGACGGGCTGTGTCCGCATGATAAACTCGTCGGCCTTTCGGATCGCTCTCTCCTCTGCCGCCGCTGTAGTCATATCCGAGGCAAGGCCTTCCTTGAGCTGCCTCTGATACATAGCAAGCCACGGTCCCGCCACGGCGTAGCGATCTACGAGAGTGAGGCCTATCTGTCCGACTTCCTCGAACTTGTTGTATGCCCTCTGCGCCTTATTCAGTCCCCACTGATTTCTTCTCTGGATAGCCTCGTCAATTATCGGGTTCATGGTTCTGTTCTTCATGAACGACGACTTGTTGTTGATAAACTCGATTGTTTCTATCGGGTGCGCTCCGAGAGTGCCGTATGATGCGAAGACTTCCCAGGGCTTCAGCTCACTGAAAGCGGATGCCGGAGAAGTGATTGCCTGCAGTACGATGCCGCTTGCCTTCCATCCGAGGTATGCGCTTCCGGTCTTGCCTCTGATTGTCCGGAAGAAAGAGTCTGTCGGATGGCTGCTTGTCGATACGTCCGGATTAGCTACGACGTCGATATAGTTCTTCACTTCCTTGTAGAGGGCGGTGGTCCACTTCCTCTGCATTTCCCTTCTGACTTCTCCGGTACCGTGAGACTCGAATACTTTCCTCAGCTTCGTGACATATCCGGCGAACTCGATGAAGTGTTCCTCGTTCTTCACGGCCTGCTGCCATACGTCCAGGAGTGAGAGGTCGACGGGCTGCTGATTGCGGGGCGAGATATTGATTCTGTCAATAGTAAATCCCTTCTCCGGATTGTAGTCGAGGCTGTTTCCGGCAAAGTTAAAAATAGCATTTGACGCTCTGCTGTCTGTGTCCTCTCCGGTCTGCTGAGTGCGGTGTATCGGGAGATAGTTGTCGAGAGTCGTGAGCGGTGTATTCGTCACCTCGATACTCGTTGCGTTAAGCCTCTGAGCATTAGACGGGTCGTTGAAATCATCACGGATTGCGTTGACGAGGTCCCAGAGATTTCTGTCCGTGATTTCCTTCTTCGCCGTCTCAAGGACCTTGTTGTATCTGTCGGTTGCTACCTGCTCAAGTTCCGCGTCGTCTTCAATGAGTTCTGCTCTCTCGACGAGCCATTCCCTTGTGACCTGCTCCCGTCCGGTGAGTACGTTGACGTCGGTCCCCTTCTTCTTCAAGGTTCCCTTCTCCCCGGGAGTCAGAAGAGAGCCATACATGACTGCGGCCTTGTTCTGCTCGTTGTCCTGAGAGAGCCACACGTAAGCGAGCTGGTCGATCGTGAAGGAATTCTCGAAGACTCCGAAATCAACTTTCACCTGCTGTGTCATCTGCTCGATGTTCCCTTTGGTGAGGTACTTGCCTACGGTCGTATATCTGCGTTCTGTTGCCTTCGCCTCGTTGTCCTGGTGGAATCTCTTCTCTTCGACGAGTAAGCGGTAGGCGGCTCCCTTGTTTCCGTAGCCGCCGTCAAGGAGCTGCGCAAGTTCCTGCATACGACGAGTCGAGAACATGATTCCCCTGTAGATGCGTCTCCATGACTTTTTCTCCTTCTCTCCTTCGAGGGATTCGGGAAGAACTTTGTCTCTGTCCTTTAAGGTCCCGAGGGAGGTGAGGATTGAACGCTGATAAGAAGTAGCAAGCCTGTTCCTTGCGTCCTTCTTCGCCTGTAGTATTGCTCTTCCTTCGGCTCTGAGTTCTTCGACTGCCGTTGCAATATCCTGCAGCTCTGCGATTGTGTAATCGTTGAGCGGTCGCCTTGTCTCCGCAAGTCTGAGCATTAAGTCCTGCGGCATGGTGGCGTATAGGTTGCGCCTTTCTTCCTCAGAAAGCCCCGCAAGGTACGCCTTTGCCTGGTCGATTGTCATCGTAGGGATATGAGTCTGCTGCTGAGTCGGGTCAACCGAGAGGTCGTAAATCCATTCCCTCCTGAATTCGGGGTCGACTAACGCCTGAATAGCCTGAATCTGCTGCGCTCTGGAATAATCGATCGTGTTGAGGCTGACGGGCCTTACGATGGCGTTTGCTATTCTCTGCTTCTCGTCTCTGATTGCCTGGTACTGTCTGCGCTGCCTCTCCTTCTCTCTCTGCTCTGCCTTGAGGGATTTGATATCGTCGGCGTGCTGTGACTTGAGTTCTCTGATTCTTCCCTTGAACTCTGTTTCGGCTTCCTTGAACTGCTCTTTAAATGACGCTCTCTCCTGGCTGATTTGTTCCTTTGACTGCGCCTTGAGTTCTGCGGTTCTCTCTGCAAGTTTTTCCCTTGCCTTCGTCTGCAGGTCGGCCTTCGCCTTTGCCGCCTTCCAGCGCTCGAGGGTGACTGCGTCGTAAACTTTGTCGTTGAGTTTGTCGATACTCTTGAGAGCGGCCTCGAGAGCGGCCTCCGTCTCCTTCGTCTGAGTCTGCATATCTTCAAGGTAGTCCTTGAGAATAACGACTCCCGTTCCGTCGGTGAGGGCCTTGATTGACTCGAGGTTCCTTGTAATCTTCGATGCGTTGAGACTGAGGGCCTTGGCTGCGCTTCCGGTCATTTGTACACGAAGGTCGTCAAGCTGCTTCTTGAGGTCCGTTCTGTAGTTCTCGATAACGTCCTTTGCGACACTCTCGTAGGACCTTCTCTTGTCCTTTGCGGCTTCTGCGTCAACGAGTTCCTTGAGGTCGGGGTAAAGTCCGGTTACTTCTTTTACCCATGCCTCAGTACCGTATTTTGCGCCTCTCTCCTGCTGTCTCCATCCGGCATGGCCCGCGGTCTTCTTCTCTCTCATGCGGGAGCCGTCTTTCACTGCATGGTCGAGTTGGCGTGCTGTCTCCGTCTTCTGGTGTTCTCTTTCCCTTGCGGGGCTGAGGTCGTTGTACTTCGCTCTGAGGTCGCTGAACTTCTCTGCAAGCTCTGTGCGGTACTTCTTCCCGCTGTTGTTCTCGTCGGTTATGAGGGTATCTGTGAGGGCGTTCACGACTTCCTCTGCGTCAAGAATTATCTCTGTGCGTTCGTCGATTGCCTTCTCAAGCTGTGCCTTCTGCTCGTCAAAGTTCTTGCTCTTGTTATCGAGGGCGGATATCTCCTTCTCCTGCTCCTTGATTTCCTTGTCGGCTCTCTTGATGTACTCCGTGAGCTGCTTGTATATCTGCTGGTCCTTGTCGTTGCCGAACTTGAGGCGGCCCGAGAGTATCTTCTGCCTCAACTCTTCATCTCCGGCCTTTCTCGCAAGCTCTGCAAGGCCCGTGATTCCCATGCGGTCCATCTCCTCACGGGCGGGAAGGTCGAGTCCCTTTACTTCCTTCACGAGTTCCTTCGGGAGCATAGCGCCGTCCTGAGTCAGGAGAGCAAGGATATTGCGGTAGAATCTTGCGTTGTCTCCGAGTTCCTTCCTTATTGCCTTGAGCTGTGCCTCCGAGAGCGGGGCGTCGGTGAGAGCCGCCGCAAAAGCGTTATTCAGTTTACGGTCGGAGAGCTGAGTCTGCAGCCTCGTATAGAGCATTTGTCTGTATGCGTCGTCGTACTTGTACGGCTGAGTGTAATGCACCTCCTGCATACGCCCGTAGCTGTCTCTCTCCATCTCATAGCCGCGATTCGTGTATCTTGTATCGTAGAGATACGCCCCGCCGATGATGCCGAGATATCTGCGGAGTACGGTGTCGTCCTTGATGGCGTTCCGGAAGACTGTGTCTTTCTTTGCGTCCGTATCTGCGTCGGTAACGTAGTCGATTTGGGGGTCATTGACTGTTACAAACTCTCTGTATGTGATATCGAGATTGTTTGCGCCCTGTACGGTGCCGTGGTCGACTGCGCCCTCCTGTGCGGGTGTCTCCTGTTCCCATCTGATTCTTGCTTCCGTGGTCGGGAAGTTCGTGAGACAGTCCTCGAGTTCCTTCTCCCTTTCGAGTCTGTCTTCGTAGTCACTCTCGAAGTTGTCTTCCCATCCTTCGGGGAGTTCGCTGTCGAAGACTTCATCGTTAAAGTTGTGGCTCTTCAGGTATTCCGCGTCGATGGCTGCCTGCTTCTCGCTTTCGCTGTCCTCGTTGACTATCTGCTGAATCTTCTCATTGATGGCGTCCGTGTCTTCGGGGTTGATGCTGTTGAGGTCGGAGAGGTCGTCAATGAGGGAGTCCTGATAAAGGAGGCCGTTCTGTGTGGCTCTGTACTCTTGTACCTTCTTTTCTTTTATGACGGGGACTCCGAGTTTCTTTAGCTCTTCGAGTAGCCCGGGAGAGACTACGCTCTCAGGAATTGCGATTCCCGTGCCCTCGAGAGTTTTTGCGATTCCTGCCGCGACTTCGCTGTTGTCGAGGACACGAAGAATCTTGCTGTACCTCGAGAGAACTACGCCCCTCTTCTGCCCTGTTAAGTCTGCGAGTTCCTTGCTTACCGGACCGCTGTGCCAGTCCATTATACCGACTGCATCTTTCGCCTTCTCTGCCTTATAGCCGCTTGTAATATCCTTCTTTGAGACTACGGCTTCAACCAATACAAGATTTGGTCTTTTGTACGCTGAAGAAAATTGGTCATTGAGATATCCCAGAGTGGAATGATTATAGGGATTGTATCTTGCTTTGACAGGGCTTGCCTTCCTGCCCCTGTCGTTGGTCTTCTGCAGATTGAAATACCACATTCCGCTCCCTTCTACGTCTTCAAAAGCTAAATCAGGGCGCTCGTCTGACTGGTACCATGAATCTATTTCAATGGGGTCCTGCCTTTTTCCTGCGACAAATTCTGCCATCGGAGGATAAAGCTGTCCGTCGATTATCTGCGCCGAGCGGAATACATGTATCAACTCGTCATTATCAAGTTCCCCGATAAGGTTCTTGTCGGTAACTTTCTGGTAAAGTAATCCGGCGTCGCCCATGTCATTGCCGTTCTCGTCTATGGCTTCCGCCCCGTACGCCTTGAACTCTGCCTCCGCTCCCTTGCTCTCGACCTGCTGTGCCGCTTCGCTTACTCCCATGAGAGCGTCGTAGGCCTTTGCGATATCCTCGTTAAGGGCTACGTTGTCCTTCAATGTGCTGTAAACCTTGTTCATGAACTGCGTGAGCTTTTCAAGGATTGCCCTTATTGCCTTCGGGAGTGATGCCTGTATGCTCCGTGACGAACTGCGGTAGGCTTCATGCAGCCTTGCAAGGTTCTCATGCTGTGACACTGTCCACTTGTCCGCACTGGTGTTCTCACCGATAGAGAGTAGAGAGGACATTATCTTGTCTACGTCTGCGTCCTTGCCCCATATCTGACTATGCTCCGAGATAAACGCCTTTAACTGGTTCGTCTCCGCTTCGTTCTGCAGGGCGTTGTGTATCGAGGTTGAAAGATTCTGCGCTTCCTTCGTTCTGACGAGCGATACGGCATGAAAGAGTTCATGTACAAAAGTAGAGGCGTCGGAGTTCTGCCCGACATATATGAGCGTTCTGGCGGTATCTGTTGCGCCTCTGAAATCGGATGCAGCTCTGCCTCCGGTCTGCTCCGTCGTGAGCTTCGATGTACTCTCGTACTTGATGGTCTCTGTGCCTACGTCGGCGATTGATGTAAGGCGTGCCGCAAGGGTAGCCTCTGCCTCCGAGAGATTCGGATTCGCTGTCTTAATCTGAGTCTTCAATGACTGGATATCTGCGTCGTTACCTCTGACGGTACTCTTGTAGACAAGTCCGGTCTTGTCGGGGTTATTCGAAATAAGCTCGTTCTTGACGTTCTGAAGGCCCTTTGTTGTCGGATTCCATTCGACATTCGTCTCCGTCGAAAGCGTGTCCCTGAGGGCGTTCTTCACCATCTCCGAGCGGATAGACTCATAACCTTCTCTGACTCTCACCTGCTGAACTGTCTGCGTGTCTCCGTCGGAAGAAAGTACGACTACGCCGTAGAGAGCCGAGGTGTCGGGGTCGCCGTAGAAAACTTCTGTCGTTCCCTGAGAGTTGTTCGTCCTCGTCTGGCTGTAGAGGTCCCCGTCTTCTGTTCTGTACACTTTGCCGTCGGGGAGGGCCTTTGCCGTCTCCTCTCCGGTTTCGGGATTCACGGTCGAGAAAAGTTCCTGTCCGCTGATTTCCTCAGACTCGAGGACCGTGTCTTTAAAAGTCTCCTCTCTCCATTCCTTTTTCTGCGTCTGGCTTGCTTCATACACTTTCGTGCGGGCTGTTTCGAAGTCTTCGTCGGACATGGTTTCGGGCTTCATGTCCTTCGTCTTCTCTGCGAACTCCGAGAATGATGTAGACTGATTCGCCTCGCGTCTGAGATTAAGTGCGGTTGCCCTGTCGTTTCTGACTGTTAAAGGGATAGCGAGGCCTCCGTAGACTGCGCCGACAACAAGGCCGTCCCTCATGCTGTCGAGCATTTCGTCTTTTCTTTCGGACCATGTCTTCTCGTCTATGATGCCGTTCGAGTTCTTGTAAATGATGGACCCGATTTCGTTGAGCCAGTATTCCGGAAGTTCATTAAACGCCGCTTCATCGACTGCGCCTGTTACCCAATTAATTACGGCATCGGTTGCGGCTGACGACATTCCCTTTCTACCGAGTTCCGCGACCGTATTGATACCGATTGTCTGTATCGCATTACCGGAAACAAGGCCGAGGATTCTCGACGATGCGCCGTCAAGGGCTGTCTCAATCACGGCCGTCAACGCTCCTTGTATTGTTGCCTGAATTCTTGCCTGCCCCCTGTTCTGTACTCCGTAGTACTGTTCATCGTGCATGTAATCGTAGTAAGCCTCACCTGCAGCCCATTCATACATGCGCTTGCCGGAGAAAATCATGCTCGATGCCACTGAGAGGGTTTTAGCTCCCGCAAGAATTGCGGGGCCGTAGATACCGCTGACCGAAGCCGCGTAGGTTCCGATCGTGTTGATTACCTTTGACGCCGCTGTACCTTCCAGGGCGGGCTGTGCCATGTATGCAAAGTTTTGAAGAACAATCGACGAGATGTAGTCGAACTTCGAAATAGGGATAGCCGAGGAGTTGTCCGAGAGTTCTGACTTCTTTGCTTCAATCTGACTCTCAAGTTCTGCGGCCTTCTCGTCGTCGCCCTGAGAGTGAGCAATCATGTACTCGTATTCGAGGGACATGATTTTGTTGTTTGTCCAGCCGTTGAGCCACTTCTGCGCGAAGGTCGTTTTCTTTGGGTCGTAAACGTCTCCGGTGTAGTATTCCGATAATTCGTCGAGGTGGTCGTAGACGAGTTGAGTATCGACTCCGAGCTGATTCGATATCCCCTTTGCTGCGATATACCGCCCCGCTGCGTCTTCGGGGTCGTCTGCGACTTTGACGAGGTTCGTAAACGTCTCTGCGTCCTTTGCGTTCCACTCCCAATCGTCGCCGAGCCATATCTTCTGCAAGGCAAGTGTCCGGTTGTAGACGTCGAGAAAGCTCTTGTCGTTCTCCGGCTTCGTACTTGTAGCGGCGTCGGCTACGTCTATGTTCTGCCCGCGGTCGACGCTTCTCTCCTGGGTGGTGCTTGTTTCCTTGCTGTTGCCAAGGAGAGAGTTAATCTGTTCCTTCTTTGTCGTTCCGCTCGTCTGTGCTGACGTAGGAGTGATTTGTGAAATTGCTGTTGCTGTTATGTTCTGATTTTCTCTGTCTTCCGATGCCTTGCCTTTAAGCATCTGATAGATATCACCTGTTAAAGCTGCCATGTTCGTATTCTCTCATGTTTGTCTTCGGCTGTCGCACACACTAAAACTTGTAATCATTCCCGACGTGAGGCGCGGAAGTTCTGTTGAAATTGTCGGAGACTGCCGCAAAGTGCTGTTTCACCCTTTCAAGCGCCGCATAATCCTCTTTGACTTTCTTATTGGCTGTTCCCGTTCCGGTGTCGCTCTGCTCCTTACTGCCTTTAAGGTAGGTCGTAAAGGTCTGTACGATATCCTCATTCTGCTCGGCTGTCGTTCCGTTTGTATCGGCCTCGACGGACTCTGCGGTATCGCTTTCCCATCCTCTGTTCTTCCGTATCTCGTCGGCGTAGTAATTGATGTATGTTGCGCCCTGTCCGTTCGTTTTCTCGTCAAGGAAGTGTTTGCTCTCTGCTGCGCTCAGGAGTTCGCTGAATGTCGCCTCGAAATCTTCCTCGTTGTCGATGCTTTCAAGGTAGGCCTTAACGTCTGCGGGGCTTGCCTTCGGATGTTCCTTGACGTAGGTTGCGCCGCTGACTGGTTTCGTCGACTCGTTGCTGTCTGTCTTCGTTGTTGCGGTTGTTCCGCTTGTGTCCGCGTCTGTCATAACGGTAGTCGAGTGCGGTATTGCGTCCTCTTTTGTAACGTCTACGCCTTCGGGGATATTTGTTATCTGTTTGACTATCGGCATATTACTCTTTCGGACCTGCGCCGACATTGTGTCTGCGTCCGTTGTTACCTTGAGTCCGGTTTCAACCCATGTTACAGTGCCGTTGCTGACGTTGCCGTACTGGATCGTGCCGTCCTTGAATCTGTAAGCCTCTCCGTCGGAGACTACAATCGGAGACATAATCGGGTGTCCGTCCTCATCGGTATCACAATAAACGAGCATCTTGCCGTCGTCGTCTCCGGTGAGCCATTTGATTTCAGACTTTGCAAGAGTTGCCATGCTGTTCCATGTAGCTTCAACGTTATCGTTTGCGAAGGTGTAGTTTCCTTCCTTCTTCGTCGAATACTCATACTTGCCCGTCACGGCGTTATAACCGAAAGAGGATTCCCACTTAACGAAGTAGGAGCCGGGCGACTCGATGCCTTCTTCCTTGCTGCCATAGCTCAGAGAGACTACACTGTTGAAATTCTTAACCCTCGTCGACATATCCGTATCGTTCTCAGGAATAAACTCACCGTCGAGGAGCTTGTCATAGGAGCCTTGCGAGGTAAGCCATACGAAGTCGTCGACTTTCTGCTTCGCCCATTCTGCGAACTGTCCGTCCGTCATGTCTGCGCCGTGGTCCCTTACATAGTCCGCGAACTGTCCGGTAAGCGTTGTCTTTGCGTCGTAGAGCTGTGACGCCTGTTCCGTCGTCATTTTAGTACTCGTGATATTGAGTCCGAGGGCCGTCTCAAGATAATCAAGGGCGTCGTTCGCTTCGTCCTGGTATCTTGTGGGGATATAATCGCCGATTGCTGTTGTTACAGCGCTGACCGCTGCGCTTGTCGTCTTGGCTGTCCATGTATCGGCACTGATATTTCCGCCTTCCGAGAATTGAGCATTGAACTTCTGGGCCGCTGCAAGCTCTGTTTCGATGTAGGTTTTTCCGTCGTAGGCTCCGGCTTCGTAGGCTTCGAGGTTCGCCTTGCTTTCCTTCTCGTAAGCGTCGTATATCTTGCCGTTGGCGGTATCAATCTTTGTAACGGCTGTTGCGGCATTACCCGCCTTTGTAGCAAGTTCCGATTGCTTCGTCTTGATAGCGCTCTCGTACTTACTCATAACTGAAGCCTTTGTGTCCTCGATGCCGTAGAACTTATCGTCCCACGCCCCGCTGGCCATCTGTTCATAAGTCTCCATCATGGCGTCAATGCCGGATGCCGTATCGGAGGCAAGCTGATTAGAACATACTTTCGTCACGAATTCAGTCTGCTTTTCTCTTGCCGCGTCTACGGCTGCGTCCCGCACGGCCTGAGCGGAATCTGCATATTCTGTCTTGACTGCGGAGATTACCTGCTCCGGCGTTGCCGTTCCGTTGGTGAGGGCGTCGGTCATATATCCTTCCGCCGCCTCCTCGGCGCTTGCTGTTGCGTAGGTAAGCGCTGTGTTTGCCTTGGAGTAAAGGCTGTTCTTCTCGTCAAGGGTGTAATAAGAGAGTCCGCCCGACACGGCGCCGTCTTCTCCTGTTGCTCCGTAGATATAATCGTAGGCCGCTTGCCTTCCCTGAGTGCGGGCGATGTTGGCGACTATCTGTGCGTCTCCTTCTTTGCGTATCTCATTGAGGTAAGAGTAGGACTGTATAGCCTTCTCCGTGTCGCTCCAATCCGTTCTCGCCCTGATAGTCTGCAAGCCCGTAATTGTGGCTGTCTGATTCCATGTCTCGTAATTACCTCCGGCGGCGACGTATGAGGCGATATCTGCCGCCTTGCAGTCCTCAAGGTTGTTTGTAAATGAGGTGTTGTAATTCGAATAATACTGACTGATTGCTGTCGTCTGGGCGTTGGTCTTGAGAGATTCGTACTGCAACTCGAGGGAGGTGAGCATGCTTTTCTTTGTCGACTTCATGTGATTCGAGTTTTCGATGCTCTCCCGTGCGGAGTTGTACCATTCCTCGACGGCGGGAGAGAAAAAGAACTCAATGTCTCCGTCGTCATTCAGGTCGTATCTTGATTCCCCTGTGACGATAGACTCGTTGACTAACTGCTGCCCCTTCTCAACCTCGAGGTTCAACTCGTCGGTTGCTGTGGCCGTGTCGGAACTCTGTATCATGTCATAGATGCCGGAGCCGATTGAGTAAGCGGTCTTCACGAGGTCGACTGCAAGGTTGACGTTGTTCCATTTCTCTGAGTTGGCTATGCTCTTCTTCTGCAGGTCTACTGTCTCGAGGTTCGATATGATAGTCCCCGCGACTGACAGTCCGCTCGCCTGTCTTGCGGAGGCGTTAGACTGCGCGTTAAGCCCCTGTAACTCTGCCTGGTGTGTTCTGATAACGTTCTTTGCCATGTTTATTTCCCCGCCTCCTCAATCTTCTTAGAGAGTTTGTCATACTGGTTCTTGTACTGCATGTATTGCTGAATCACCGCTCTCCTCTCGTCTCTGTCCTTCTCGTCGTATCCGGTAAGAGTAGCGCCCCAGATATTGAATGATGTATTGTCGTTGCCATCTGCAGCCGCCGACCATCCGTAATTCTTATCAATCTCATTAAAGAAGTCTTCGAGGGTACCTTCATATCCGGCTTCCTTATAGAGTTCGTAATACTCGTTGAGTGCCGCTATGTTGCCATTAGCGCCGTTGTCAAGCATCATCTCCATTGACTGCAGGAGATTTGTCTGCCATGTCTTTGCGTTCGCCTTCTCCTGTTCGATTGCTTCCTTGAATCTCTCGATACTGTTCTGGGCGTCCTTGATGCCTTCGGTGTACTCGTTCGCCTGCGTCTCGCTCTGCAGGTAGAAGGTCTTGACGGCGTTCTGCGCTGCTATTGCCGCATAGTTTAGATTGTCTGTCTGAGTCTTAATCTGCTGAGTAAGGGATGTAAACTCTCTCAGAAATGAGCCTTCCGGCTGAGCTGTGCTTCCGGTTTCGTTCGTGGCATTGAACTTGAGGTCTACGCCTACGAAGTTCTTCAACTGCTGAGTATAGAGTAAGCTCTGCATAGAATACGCTGACGACTTACCGCCTCCGGAAGATGCCGCTACGTTGAGTAGAGACTGGTTCTTGAGCATGGTTGTGTAGTCGTTGAATGCGGTGTTGTAGGTGCTTTCCTTCTGCAGGGCGCTCGACAACAGGTAATCGGCTGCCGATTGCTTTGCGAGTGTCGCCGAGGATTCAAGGCTGTAGAGCTGCATACCAAGTTCTGTCTCGCTACGGTCGCCGTTGAGCATTTTCTGATAGTTCTCGAGCCACTCGTTGTACGTGTCTATGGTTGACTGCTGAGTATCAATTGCAAGCTCGTTCTCCTTAATCGCATTGAGGCTTTCCTCGAGCTGATTCATGCTCGTTGTGGCGGTGTCTGCGGCGTTGGCATAGTTCGTTATTTTGTTTTGTTCTTTCTGCTCTTCAAGTTCTTCCTTGTTACTGAGCCAACTGAGTAAACCCATGACTTAATTCTCCTTTATTGCCCGCTCTGCGATTACGGCGCAAACAGTGAACGGCAGCGGGTCGTGCTGCACTATTGCTATACGGTCGTCGCTGATTGTCGGCGTTACGAAATTGATTGACTTGTCTCCCGTGAAAAGCTGCTGCCAGTCGTCGTACTTCTCCTCCCCGAAAATCTTATAGAGGGCAAGCTGTGCATGATTCTTCGGCGCAAGGTACGTCGGGCCGTAGGGGATTGTCGTATCGTTGTCGATATCTCCGAGTCGGGGGTCACGTATCAAGCCCGTAGGAAAGCCAGGGAAGAGAAACACTTCTCCACCGATTGAATTGTAGAGACGGAGGATTACACGGTTGACGGCTCTCCGGTTGCCCTGACTCGTGCCGTTTGCCGGAAGCTCCGCGCGGGGAAGACAGATGCCGAAAGAGTAATACTGGCCGATATACCAATCGTCATGTCTTCTTGTCTCCGGCGTGTCGGCGTAGTTGCGTCTGACTGTCGAGCGGTAAGCATGGTCGGGATAGGTAACGTCGTAGGCCGCTGGGTCGGTCTGCACTCGCGCGGAGGAAAAATACTGATTATTGTAAGAGTAGAAATTCTGCTTGACGATACACGAGTATATGCCGCGGTACATTCCGGCGCTTTCTACTATTTCGTAGTCCTTGTCGAACTCGACATATTCCCAGTGGTCGAGGTGCGGGTACTGCCACGACCTCTGCGGGGCGACTTCATCGAATGATTCGAGGGAAAACGGTCCTATCTGCATGAATGGGTCGCTCTCCGATGTTTCTTTGACGAATAACAGGAAGAGCCTTGTTCCGAGCTTCCCCGAGGCGACTGCTACGGGGTGGCATAAATGAAAAGTAAACCTTGACCATGCTATGAGGCTGTTCTGCGGGTCGAAGGTGCAGCAGAAAGTGTCACCTTTGTCGAAAGCGATATAGAGGCGTGGATTCGTGCCTCCGGTTGCTGCCATTGAGATTATTTCATTGTCGTCGCCGTTCAGGTAATGCGCTACCGATTCGGAGATAACGCCGCCGGAATACGAGTTATACTGCTGAGAGTACGCAAGAGCTACAATATTGCCGCCGTTCGCCACGAAGATAACATAATTGCCGATACCTACAACATAGCGGCCTACGGCTCCGTAGTTCGACTCTTTTGTGAAGGCTATCGGGTTATCGGTTGAGGAGGTGATAGACTTCTGCGTGCATGCGTATATGCCTTTCGAAGTACCGACAAGTAAGCCCTGCATTGAGTAAATCCATTTAAGGAGCGTGCCGTCTGTGTCGTCGAATACATAGCTTCCTGCGAGGTCTGCAAGGTCTACATACTGCCATCCTTGTGTAGCGGAGTAGACGCTGTAAGTTGTCGTAAAATCGTTGTACCTCGATTCTCCTGTTGATGCGTCGTACGAGCGTGAGAACCATATTGTATTGCCCCGCCCGAGGAACATACGCCCATCGTAGAACCCGATGACTGTGGGCCAATAGGCGGAGTCGGAAGTAAAGTCAACGACGGTTGTCTTCACGCTTCCTTCCGTCTTTTCCCCGCTCTGCGCTGCAACAAATTTGATTGCGCTCAATTTACACGTCGGGCCGTCAAATGAGATAACCATCGGCGCAAAGTTGCTGCTGACAAGGTATATCTTCCCGTCATTAACGGCATACGAAACAGAGCCGGAAAAGATTGTTGTGCCACTCTCCGATGTATCGACGTTTATCTCCTGCGCTACTTCGGCGGAGCTGAAAGCACCTCTGACGTAGAAAGCTCTAACCCAGCTATTCGAGAGGACCACAACATAGGAATTATAATCTCCCTCGTCTACGGGGATGATAATCGGATAATCATAGAGTGATGAACCGTCATTCCACGAGGCTTCGAGCTTTGTCCCGTTCCTCTTGTACACGCCTCCCATCGAGGAGTAGAAACAATTCTCCGCTATCTCTAGTCCCTTGCTGTAGTAGTCCGTTCCGACGAGGCCCGAGGAGAGCGGGCTTATAATGCCGGATGTGAACTGACTCTGTATTGTCCTGTATGTTGCCATGTCTATACCCATGCCTCCACTTCCCTGTAGGTCGGCTGCGCTCCCGGGGCTTCCCTTAGAACAAGAAACTGAGAGAGCTGACTCTGATACTGACTCAGGAGCGTCGACGAGAGCGATGCGTCGTGATTGAGCGCTCCGGCAAGTTTAGACGCAAGGAGAGTGATCAGAAGAGAGCGACAGTACGGTGGCATGTCGTTCGGGGTCGAGGGCTTCTGCACGTATCTCACCCTCACCGCCGAGGCGTTTGTAAGGATTGCGCCCCGCACTCTCTTCCAGTCCGTACCCTCCGGCTCGACGACTACTTCCCTCACAAAAGCGCATTTCGGAGGGATGATGTACGAATATGTATAGCCCGAGGATTCCGGCTTGTAGCTGCCGCTTCGGGCGAGGTTTGCGTATAGAGAGATATCATCAAGGGGGAGAGTCCCGTAAACTTCGTCGAGAGCTGTCGGGAGTAGTGTTGTAACGTAGGTTGCTGTAAGGCTTCCGTCGTTGAATGTGCCGAGGATATCGGCGGATATCTGGGCGAGCGCTGCATTTACTATCTGCATCCATGAATTTGTACTTAAATCAACGTCCATGCTTTTGCGTCCTTTTGACTTTTCTTTGACCTTTTTAGTCAAAGCCCCCGAGGGTCGGTCGGGGGCATTGGTTTTGGTCAATCAGTTAAAATCATATAAATAGTTTGTAGACGAACCTTTAGCCCCTTTAGGTTACGGTCTGGGTTCGCCGAGTTCGATGGTTACGTCCATCTTTCCGGTTGTTGCGCTTGCGCTTCCGCCCGCTCTGAGGTACTTACCGAGAGTTGCGGGGATTGCAAGCTCTGCAATTTCGCCGATTGCAAGGTCGATTCCGACGGGTGCCTGAGCGACGATCGTTGTCGGTGCGGCGTTGTTGTCGGAGTAGATTGCTGCCTTGAAGCCTGTTACGGCTGCCTTAGCTGTGAACACGACCTTTGCGGGAGTGCCGGCAAAGTAATGCTCGTTGTCGGGTGTCGCGATTTTCGGTGCGTAAGTAGCAGCGGAAGAAGCCGAGAAAGCAGCGATTTCGCCAAGATTGTAACTTGTCATATCTGTCTGTCTCCTTTATGTTAGCTGAGCTTTGCTTCAGTCGAGGTGATAGCGTCCATGCAAAGTACAGGAACGTTGAGGAAGTGCGTGACGGGTCCGTAGCCTTCGATGTCTCTGATAGAGAGTCCGTACTGAGCCTTGTTCATCGTCATGATTTCGATAACGCTCTGAACGTCTGCGTTGACGTAGAGGAAGGAACTCTTACCGCGTGACGGGAGTTTGTTCTTCGCTCTGATGATGTTCTCGAAGAACGATGCGATGTTGTCGGATGTGGGGTCGATGTTTGCAAGCCTGAAGAGTGCGTTCTCCTGGCGGATTGCGACTCCGAGAGCAATTGCATACTTCGTTACCCATCCCCAATAGTGACCGCCGCCGTCTGCTTCGCACTTGTTGAGGCCCATGTCTTCCTTTGAGATACCGGGCATTGTCCCCTTTGCATATCTGAAGGAGAAAGCTGTCTCGCCCATCTCGATAAGATAAGCCGAGGAAAGTGCATTGGCAGCCGTGCCGCCGCAGTTGATGCAGTAAGTGCCGATTTTGTTGCGACGAGCTGCAAGGCCGCGGAAGTTCTCTGTTGCCTTTGACGGTGAGCAATAAATGAGTTCGCTGTTGAATCCGTTGGAGATTCCCTGCAGATTCATCATATCCTCTGTCATTCTCGCTGTTGCCGGATTGTCTGCGCCCTTGAGTATGAGTTCATCGACTTCGGACTCGCCCTCGTAGGACACGATCGGCTCACTTACCATGTGAGTAACCGAGTTCGTCTGCTTGATAGCTTCGTAAGCTCCGCGGAAAGCACCAGTGCCGAGCTTGTCTGCAACAAGTGTCTTGTGATAACTGCCATTCGAAGACGGCAGAACGGCCGCTGTTCTGAGAAGGTCGTTGTTCTCAATGAGGCCGCCGAGGAGGGATTCAGCGTTTGTGAAATTCTCACGCTTGAAAGCCTCTACGAGGTCCATGTGATTAGTTGAGAAAGTAGCCATTAAAATAGGCCCTCCTTGAGGTTTTGTGTCACACCAAGCGTCTTACTTGCCTGGTGTACATTTTCCTCGTGGAGGTCCTATCTTACCTGCATATCCCCGATAACGGGTCTAGTCGTTTTGTGCAACTATATAAAAGCCACAACGTAGCTTGGTTATTATGATTACACAAACTTGTAAACCCGTCAAACACGGCCCTTAACCGCGCTTGTAGTAGTTGTAGAACTCCTCCGAGTAGAAATTCTTCGTGATATCCTTCTCGACGGCTTCAGGGCCTTCCTCGTTCGTCTGAGGGGTCTCTTCCTTCGCTGTCGTCATCTCGTCTTTCTTCTCTTCTTTTGCTGTGACTGCGTCTCCAAAGTCTACGAGAGTATCAAATATACCTGCCATGTCTATTTCCTCCTGTACATGTCGTTGAATGCCTTGCCATAGAAATCAAAAGCGTCTTTGCCGTTACTCTTGCCGCTGGGTGAGCCGTTCGGGAGATTCGGGCGCGGGGCGTTGCCGCTGTGCTTGCGTGCATACTGCGCCACTGCCTTAACGAAGGTCGGGTCATAGCTGAGTCCTCTGTCGTCGAGCCAGTCCTTGATGCCGCTCTCCTGAGCGAAAGTCTCATACGTCGCCTTGTCCTTCTCCGCTGTTGCTCTGCGGTCCGTCTCCGAGGAGATATCCTTGTAGCTTGCTGCGAGGTTCGAGTCAAAGTTCTTGATGCTCGTTTCCCTTGCGGTCTTCTGAGCTGTGAGCGCTGCTTTTGATACCTTGACGAGAGACACGCCGATTGCCTCCGCCTGTCTGTCGGAGAGCATAGCACTGTAAGCCGTGTCTTTGATTATCTTCTTGATATCGTCCCCGATGCCGAGCTTCTCGTCCGAGAGAGATTTGAGGCTGTAGCCCTCTGCCGTCTCCGGTACTCCGAGCTGCGCCTTAAAAGCCTTGATGCCTTCCTCGTCGCCCTTCTGGGGAACATGGATTGCGTTCTTGTCGGCTTCCCTGAGCGCATTGAGTTCCTCGCCCTGAGCGATATAAGCGTCGGCGAGTTCGTCTATCTTCTGGTGCTTGTAGAGAGCCTTGTAGTCGTCGCTGTCGGCCTT
Organism: Acutalibacteraceae bacterium; assembly: GCA_963626075.1. Taxonomy (GTDB): domain Bacteria; phylum Spirochaetota; class Spirochaetia; order Sphaerochaetales; family Sphaerochaetaceae; genus Ornithospirochaeta. The sequence goes on along the minus strand of CAVFVX010000006.1, from coordinate 6,166 downwards.
CGTCGGATTTACCTGTGCGAACCATTTCGGGCGCTCATAAGCAGGAGTTTCCGGCTGTGTCTGCGTCTGGGGTGTAGTCTGCTCCTGTGTAGCCCCGCTGCCATCTGTGGTTGTGGGAGTAGTAGCTCCTCCCGCGTCTGTAGCCTGTGCGGCGGTTCCTGCGTCCGTTCCGCCGTCCGGTGCGTGAAAGAAAAAACTATTTCTCATTTATTCCTCCTTAAATCTCCGAAAAGTCTGTCGCTCTCGTCTTCCGTCTTCGGAGGTGCGCAAGAGAGCATATTCTTGACGTACTCCTCAACGTTGCCGCTGTTGAAAACATTGCAGCGGTCGAGGAGCGTGTTTGCCACGGCTAACAGTTCGGGGTTCATGCGCTGTGCCTGATTCCCGAAATAGCCGAGCATAGAGAGGATATCCGACAATACGGTTATCCCCTCCGGTGTGCTGAAAACCTTCTGATAGAGTCTGCAAAGTTCTACCGAGTTAAGTTCCTTCATCTATTCTCCTTCCTCACTTACTTGAGTTTCATGTTTGAGTAATCGCCCGAGGACTGTACCTTCTCCGCTACGCTTCCGGCCTCTGGTGCTTTTGTCGCCGCTGTGTACTGCCTCGTGTCTGCGTCCTGCTGCTGTATTGCCGCCTGCTGTGCCGCCTGTTCCTGCTGCGCCTTCTGCTGTGCGGCTATCATTTCCTCTGCCGTCTTCTTGTCTCTGACGATTCTTACGTCGGCGTTCGTCGCCTCTCTGACCACCTCGACGAGATTTCCAAAGTCAAAGTAATTGACGAGTGACGGGTCTATCTGGATATACGGAAGAACGGTGTTCATCGTGTTGACTGTCGGCTCGAGAGACACGGCCTGTTTCTGAAGGATATAGAGCGGGGAGACAAAATCAACCTGAAGGGATTCGTAGGGGATATCGTAGTCGTCGTCAAAATATCCGAGTTCGCCCATTGTGTTCCACGTCCAGTCGATGACGGGCTCGAAGAATCCCGTTCTCAGAGAGTCGAGGAAATGAGTCATCATTTTAAGCTGTTCGTTCTGCAGACCCTGTGCAAGCGTTGCCGTGTTCACGTTGCCGCTGTATTGAGAGAGCATGAGGAAGTAGTCGACGAAATAGTCGCTCTTCGCAAGCGCTCTGCGGTCGGCGATTGCCGTCGTTGTCCAGGACAGATCCTGACCGAGTTCGAGCGGTGCCATGCTTGCGCCCGCCGGAAGTTCGATGAATGCGGCTGGGGCGATTTTGGCCGTGAATCCGGTACTCTTCATTACTGCGGGGCTTGCCGCGTACTGTGATGCCGTGAGAAGGTCCTTGCTCATGCGCTGCAGACACTTCGAGTTGTCCGCCTGCCGGAAGCCCGGGCCGCCTACGCCCCACGCTGTACCGTCGTCGAGCTTCGAGAAGGGACAAACACAAAAGCGCTGTCTCGTCGTTCCGCCCTCGAATACGACTTTCTGCTCGTCCTTGCTCCAAATAATGTCGAGGTGTTCCCATTCGTTACCGTCCGCGATATCAAAACCGAAGCGGTCACGCGGGCAAAGAAGCTCCCAGAACTGGTAAGACTTGCTCTCGTCTGCGTTGTCGCCCTTCATCAATGAGGGAAGTTTTTCCTCTCCGAAAAGCTGTGCGGCCTCGTAGCGCGTAAGCCATAACGAGCGGAAGATTGTGTCACAACAGCCCTTCACACGGTTCCACACGGGGACACACTGATAGTTAGGTACATGCTCGTAAGAAAGTTTTCCGTCGTCCGTTTTGTTGAAAAACATGATGCCCGTCGAGAGGTCGGCGAAGGATTTAAAGAAGGGGAATATCGGATGGTAGAATCCCGACTGTGCAAGAACCTTGTACATCTGCCTTGCTCTCTTCTGCAGCACTTCCCTCATTGCCATCGTGTTTTCCTCGTCGAACTCGAGGGACTTCTCCGGCTCGAGAGAGAAGAAAGCCGACTGCGAAGAACATACATAGCCCTGTAGGCCCATCGCAAAGACATTAGAGTACGACTGCACCGTGCTGTCGTATATCTTGCTGTCCTCCGGCTTGTACGTCGGTACGGGTTCAGAGTCGATGTTCATATCCCCATACCACGGGTCGATGTACTGTGCGACTTCCTTCCACATGAGGCGGAAGACCGAGTCCCGATTCTTCTGGGAGTCTCGAATACGTTCTAGTTTTGTGATTGTTTCTCTGCTGATGCTCATAGCTATAAGTCTCCAAAAGGATTTGTCTGATATGTAGATTTCTCGATACGGGTACGCCTCTGCGCCCTCGTGACATGGTCGCCGTACCATACCGCCATAGCGTCGGCGACTATGATATCGTCGTGTATCTCGTCCGAGGAGTTTCCGAACTTGACGTACTTCGTTTTCTCGTTGATACGGCCTACGAAGTTCTGATACTGGTCCCGCTCCTGCTGCTCGAAGGGTACGCCCTCCGCTCGTCTCATTCTCCCTTGCTCCATCGCCACGACGAGAGCGCCTACGAGGTCGGCCTTCGGTACGCCGTAACCCGCAATTAGTCCGAACTTGCTCGACTTGCTCCTCTGTCCGCTCTGTACCGATACGCTCTCGCCGCTCGTGAATACTATCTTCAACGGGTCAAGCCCCGCCTCGTCGTAAAGGTCGAATACCGGACCGCCTACGCCCGTTCCGTCAATCACGAGGCTGCAGTCGTTCGTGACGTTCACTGCGTCCATGAGTTCACGGGTGTATTCTGCAAGCTCTGTGTATTTGAGCCTCACCATGTCCTGGAAGACTTTCTCCTGAAAGTAGAAGATTCTCCCCTGTGTGCTGCCTTCGACTATCTGCGGCCTTATTTGATGTATGACGGTCGTCGTGTAGTCCACGTTCTTTGCGATATCCTGAGCGACGATGAAGGTCACGTCGGGAAGTTCTATTTGTGTGGGTCCTCCGTGCTGGGAGAAAGCAAAGGGATTGAATCGTGCTGACATTAGAAGTACTTACCTCCGAGTTTCTTCGGCGTGAGTGCCGCCGCTCCTGACGCTGTGGCCGTAGGTGATGCCGACGAGGTGATGCCTTCCGCTCCGACTGCAAGCCGCTGTCCTTCGGGGATAAATCTCGTTGCGGGGCTTTTCCACGGCGTACCGCGGTTCTCGAAGTAACGTTTGAGGTCGGCATCTCTGAATACCTGTCCATTGATTTCGACGAAGTCACAGCAGAATTCCTGTTGATACTGTGTCTCTCCGATTTCCTCAAGAATTTCCTGTTGCCCCGCTCTGTCGTCATGGTTCGGGCTGTATAGGCCGATGATGCCCTGCGCTGCGCATCGGTTCTTGAACTCCCGTTCCGGCTCTGCGTCTATGAGGCGGAGGCTGTTTGACGGGTCAACGTCGTAAGGAGTGCGGACAAATATCTTCATCCATGTATCAGTCTGCCTCGTCCATGTATCGTAGAAAAAGCCCGCTCGCCCGAAGGGGGTCGAGAGCATGAAGACACGGCCCTTTTTGTTGTTATTCATCATCGGGACTACACCGGACTTGTAAATAACGTCGGGGATTCTCGAGGCTTCATCGAGTACGACGGTGTCCGGCTTAGAGTAACCTCGACATGCCTTGTCGGTTGCGACTACAACGATGATACGGCTCCCGTTATCGAGTTGGATGATATCGCTCCCGTCTCTCTTGAGGTCAGGGTAAGTTGGATCGTGTGCTATAAAGTCCTTAATTTTGAGGATATCCTCTTTTGCCTGGTCTTCCGTCGGAGCAATAACCAAGTTGAGAGACTTGCCGACGTACTTCGCTGTATGACACGGGATGGAACTGACAATAGTACTCTTTCCGGCTTGTCGGGAGCAAAGAAGGATAACACGGTTAGACTTGGAGCATGCCACGTTGCGCTGCCACTCAAAAGCACGAAAACCGATGCTGTTGAGGTAGACGTCAGGGCGCATGCTCTTCATGACTTCCCACATATCCGCTTCTTGATTCTCAGCTCTGTATATTTCGTCCATTACTGTACTCTATCGCTTTACGCGCCTCTTCATTCTTCTGCGCGCACCAATCCATAAACCAATTAATCCAAGCATCCAGCGCTTCCGGATAGTCCGTTAACGCCCGCTTGGTTCCTTCTGCTATTTCCGATGTAGTCATTCTTGTACTTTGACTATTGATGTTGACTGTAGTTCCGTCATTGATAATCCCTCGAGTCTTACTTATAAGCTCCATGCAGCGGAGTATCTTGTCTGTCGCCTGAAATAATGTTGTTCTAGGGTCCTGCGCATTGCCGTAGATTCCCTTGACTTCAATTTCGTCGGGTAAGTCTGTAAGAAAACTCTCGAGGGTTCTATATCCACCCTTCTTCGCCTCGCGGTCGTACCATCTGATTTTCATTTCCTTCGTCGACGGATTGACGCTTATCTTTCTGGGGTCTTCGGGGTCACGAAGGCTATCCAGGGCTGACTCCTGTACGGATTGCATTATTTCCAGACTGTCTGAAATTTGCCTTGCCACCCCTTCGCCGTGGACCGTCTGCGCAAACTGCATCACTCCGGAGAGATTGTTCTCGCGATATCGGCGGACAGTTTCGCGGGAGAGTTTAAAATCTTTGGAGCTGTATTTCTTTGCTATCTCGCCGTTGGACATGCCGTCAATGATATCTTTCTCGATTTCAGTACGTTGCGGATGATATCTTATCTTATTCTCCATCGCCCCGCCTCTATAATGGTTTCCACCTTTTCACATTGTCGACGATCGAGAAGTATTCCGTGCCACGGATGGGGACATTCTTGAGTCCTGCGTAGGTGAGTTGATAGTCACCGCGGAAGTACACGACCTGGGCTAATACGCTGTGGCCTTTGACGTTCACGCGGACTCGGTCGGACAGGGCCTTGCCCCATCTCGATTCTTCTGCGGCCCGTTGAGGATTCGTGTAATAAACTTCTGACATAGTGTCATTTTGGCACAAGACTTTTATTCTGTCTTGCACAGCTCAAAACCTGCACACGGATGCACAAAATGTGCAGCTCGCAATAAAAATCCCAGGCTGTTACACCTGGGTTCTCTTCGGTCTTCCGGCCTTGCCACCTTTCAGCTTTTCGATATCGTCGTCGGTGAGTATGTATCGGCTCCCCACCTTCGGCCATCCGTTCCGCCGGAGACGATTAGCAAGTGAGTGCTGGTCGATGCCTAACCGTTCGGCTGCCTGTGGTACTGAGTAGAGGGTCATGCTCCTACCTCCTCAATTCTGCCAACCTTGCTGTTTTCAAAGATACCGTCCGATATCTGCCCGAGAAGTGCATCATAGCAAGCTTCTGCGTTCTCTGCCGTAATCTTGACTACTGCGTACTCGTTCGTACCCGTCTTATCGCTGTTCAAGACCTCGTACTCGACTCCGTTGTTGTCTCTGAAGGAATCACTCTTTCTGAAAGACTCTCTCTGCCTGTGCCCTTCTGCTCCGTAGATTTTCCATGTACGTGTCATATTCATACCTCCTCGTATATCTCGACTGTTGCGCCATCTTCGAACCACCATGAAGAAACATCGGAAGCAATGTCGGCAATGTCGTACAGTGTCCCGTCGAAGTTCTCCCAGAAACCGTAGTAATACGCTTTTCTTTCGTCGTTCTTACGTCCATCGAGCCATGATGTAAGTTCCTCGTAGCTGTCGAAACTGTGAGTATAAAATTCCTTTTCCTCTCTCATTGTTTTCTCCTTGTTTGTTAATGTGATTATAGATTACGTATGTAATCATTTATTGTCAAGGGGAATTTGATTAATTTTGTAATCAATTTAAAATGCCCCCGTTTCCGAGGGCTGGCGATTTGTCTGTTTGTCTGTATGCGAACTGTACTCAATGAATCTACTCGAATAAGACTACGTTATCAAGTGTTATTCGTTTTTTCTCTCCTCTCCCTCCTTTCCTCCCTCTCCTCCCATCACATCGCTTCTAAACACGTCATACGCCTTCTCATAAGCCATAGCCGAAGCCCAATACTCCGTGCTTTCCCTTCCGTCCGTATTCGCACTCATCTTTCTGTTATGCTCAACCATGCCGCGAAGCCAGACAAGGTAATCTTCGTTAGTCATTCCTGTATCTCCTCCTGTGGCTTCAGTTCCCACACGTTCTCGAACACGAGCCAGCCTTTCTCGTTGATGTGAACATAGTCCAGTCCGCACTCGTCATAAGTTCCTTCCTCTCCGGTATCTGAATACCAGAC